>NZ_MTEG01000014.1:0-189670 GCF_002108615.1 Klebsiella sp. YJ | reverse complement strand
GATGCAAAAAAGCCTGCTCATTGAGCAGGCTTTTAAATTTGGTCGGTGATAGAGGATTCGAACCTCCGACCCCTTCGTCCCGAACGAAGTGCGCTACCAGGCTGCGCCAATCACCGAATGCGGGCGCATCTTACTGCTGAGACTCACACCCGTCAATGCCTTATTTGGAAAAAATAGCTCAAGCGGCGAGAAACTCGCCACTCCCGCTATTTCGCCACGGTTTTCCCCGCATCGGCAACGCGGCACCAGTTGTTATTCTCATTAATCCCACCGTCCGGCGAGGTGTAGCCCAGACAACCCATGATGGTGTCATACAGCTCAACGTGACGACGCGGGACTTTCATCGCCGCCTGCTCTTTAAGGCGGGCAAACGAAGCAGCATGGTCCGGCGCTGCCAGATATTTATCCGACATCCACACCATCATCGGCACACGGAACTGTTCCGGCGGCGCCATCTTACGCGGCGTACCGTGCAGGTGCTCATGCTCATTGATTGACTCCCCATGATCGGCGGCATAGAACACAATCGCCTTCTTATCACGCAGTTGATCCAGCACGCTCACGATAAAGTGATCGACATAGGTCACGCTATTATCGTAAGAGTTGATCAGCTCCGCTTTCGAGCATTTGCTGTCCACGCCCACGCACTCCGGCTGCCACTGCGCGAAGCTGCGCGGGTAACGCTGGGTATAGTTAAAGTGCGACCCTTTGGTGTGCAGAATGATCAGGTGCTTACCCTGGTTATTCTTGGTCAGTGAACGCTTCACTTCATCCACCAGCAGCATATCGTCCACGCTCTTTCCGCGGTTACGCGGCTCCGCGCCAATCTGCTCGCGATAGGCAATGCTGTTCGCCATGGTATTGCTGTAGAACCACATCTCGCTCTGCATCGCATACAGGTCGCCGGTAAAGCCGAGCTGGTGCAGGACCGCAAAGACGTTTTGCTCTTTCAGCGTTCGCTGCGGGTTGTCTTCCGCCCCGCCCTCGCGCACAAACATGCAGCGCAAGGAGAGCTTGGTCGCGGTGTCGCACGAATACCCGCGGAAGGCGACCAGGTTTTTCTCCTGGGCCAGCTTTGGCGTGGTATTGCGGCCATAACCCAGGATCCCCATATGATCCCAGCGGGTGGTTTCACCGATAATGAACACCACGTAGGTATCATCCAGGCCCTGCGGCTCCACATAGGTGAATTTTTTGGCAGGGTTTATCAACGACTTGTTATCTGAGGACTCATCCACCTGCGCCCAGGCGTACAGCCCCAGCGCAGAAAGCCAGTTTGACGGCAGATACGAGTTGGCAATCACCCCGCCGTAGCTCGGCATATCGACTTCAGAGCTACGCTCCACGTCCTTCTGCCGCAGTTCGAGCAGGCGAATCGGTCCCCAGACCATTAATCCGGCAAGGGCAACGATGGCGATATTTTTTACCCGCTGGCCCGGCGTGCGAATTTGCCGCAGCAGAGTATGTTGACAGCGGTTGCTCCAGATAAGCAGCAGCGGCGGAGCGCTGACCAGCGCCAGCCACAGAATCAAATACCAGCCCACCACCTCCTGAGAGAGGTCGATATCCGTGGTCATAACCGACGCGATGATGCCGTAACCAATCACCACGTTCAGGAAGGTCATGTAATAGCTGGCGGCAGCGGAGAAAATCACCACCAGCGTAGCGAGTATTCGCCAGACGCGCCGACCCAGCAGCGACAGAACACGTAACAGGAAAAACGTCACCAGCACGGTGGCAACCAGTTCCACAATCCCGGAAAGCCCTTTCCAGAGGGTAAATTCCTGCGCATAACCATCAAGGCGACGGAAAAGCACAGCAACGTTCATAAACCAGCCGATGTACAGCGCCAGCCAAAGGCTGACTTTCTGCTGTGTCATCGTTCTAATATAATTCATGCATGAAACCTGGAAAAAGAAGAGATAAAACCACCTGACTTACGCGATATAAGCGGGCAGGTTAATAGGGTGCGTTCAGGTTGATTAACTACTCAAACCCATTCGAGATGCCTTGCGGCGACGGGCTCGTGAATCCTCTGGAGCTTACTCAAGTAAGTGACTGAGGCGAACGAGCGCAGTCAACAATAAGGCAGTTTGAAGGACGGAGAGTATAAGAAACCTCTACAAAGCGCGCTAAGTAGACCACAGAGAAAGGAAAAAGTACCAGGCGGGAGTGTGATCCAACCAAACATTTACAAAACATTTGGTTGGACAAGCACAAATAGCTCAGGAATATCGGTATGACGCCGCGAAGATGGCGTATCAGGCGTGGGCTTCGCTGTAAACTTCACCTTTCGGCTGGCGAATCGTCGTGGAAAGCGCCAGAGAGAGAATCAGCAGGGCAAAGATAACGCAGAAGGTCACGTAGAACCCACCGAACAGCGAGGCAATCAGCGAGCCGCAGATACTGCCGATACCAAAGCCCAGATAGATGACGCCGTAGTTTTTTGCCAGGTTATTCAGACCGAAAAATTCACTGACCAGCGACGGGAACACGGTAATCGTTCCGCCGAAGTTAAAGGCGACGCAGGCAATCGCGGCAAAGAAGGTTATCGCGTTCAGCGGCGCGAACAGCAGCGCAGCCATGCCGACCAGTGAAACCACCTGGCCGATAGTAATGACGCGGATACGGGAAATTTTATCCGACAGAATCCCCAGCACCAGACGTCCGCTCAGGTTGGCGATAGAGATAACGGTGACCGCATTCGCCGCCGTCGCGACATCCAGATGCACCATCCCTTGAGCGATATCTTTCGCTACGCCAATAACATACAGGCCGCTCATGCAGGCCGTCAGGAACATCACGGCGAGCATCCAGTACTGCGGTTTACGCATCGACTCGGCCAGCGTGAAGTCATTCTCCACCACGCCATTATGCGAGGCGGCGGTATGATTCGGCGCATCTTTCATTAAGGTTGCGCCGAAGACAATCATCACCAGGACAATGGCGCCCCAGATAATAAAGGTTTTCTCCAGCCCGACGGTGGCCAGCAGATGGCTATCAATAAATTTGAACCCGAGGCTACCGAGGCCATAGGAACCAATGGAAAAGGCGGAAATCAGCCCTTTACGCTCCGGGAACCACTTCACGCAGTTGGAGAGCGTCAGCAGATAGCCCGCGCCATCCGCCAGCCCCACCAACAGGCCTGCGCTCAGCCAGAGCATCATCAGGCTGTTGGCGTGAGCGGTAAGGAAAAAGCCGAGCCCCAGCAGAACACCGGACGCCATCGTGACGCGCCTGACGCCAAAGCGTTCCTGCAGTTTACCGGCGACGGAAGAGGATAGCGCCAGACCGAGGCTTAACAGACCGAAGGAGAAAGCCACCTGGCTTACCGGTTCGTCCAGTTTTGCGGAAAGGGAACTGTTGAACAAACTCCATGTATAAACCGATCCCAGCGCGAATTGTGTAACGATCGTGCCGGCCAGCGTAAGCCAGCGGGTATATTGACTGTTTGCAGCGTTCATAGCAGATATCCTGAATAATTAACTGCCGCCACAATAGCGAAGCCGCCTGAACGCCAGGGTAAAAAAGGCATGAAATGCCATCAGCAAGGAATGAAATGCATGTGAGCCGGAATGAATGACATTGAAAAAGGCAGGCGCATGACAGCAGCAGAAATAAGTTAGTGACTACTATCTTACAACAATGCGCCATTACTGTGTTTTTTAAGTAACAAGAACGTTTCACGCATGCTAAATAAAGGCTAAAAGTTAGCGCTCACTCCCATCACATAGAGATAGTTGGCTCCCGTTGGCGTATTCTCCGCCTGCGATAATGCCGCCCAGGCGGCAAGGTGTGAATTGAGAGCCATATCCGCCCCGAAGGTGACATCGCGCCAGGCGCCATCCTGCCCGCGATTAGGGCCAATCAGATCCGAAGAGAGCGGCTGGTTGTAGCTCACCTGCGCCCACGGATGGACGCCCCATAGCGCCTGATAATCCATACGCCAGCCAAGCGTATTCACATAGGGGTTGTCTGACGCGCGGCGCGCGGGGGCGGTCGATATCACCTCGCTACGCAAACTCGCCACCGGGCCGGAAGTGACGCCGTTGGCCAGCGTAAAATTCCATCCCACGCTCATCCCGCGGCTGCCATCCGGCGGCGCCACCGCCTGATTCAGCGCAATACCGGGAAGATCGCCGGACGCATTCATACGCTCCGCCAGAATATCTTCATAGCGGGGTTGGTGATCGCTATCCCACGTATAGCGTTCAGGGGTGTTACTTTTGGTATCGATAGCGATATATTCCTGTTGCCAGGCATTCGCGCCACTGATAAACGAGACCCAGACGACGGCACACGCCGGGAGCATAATCCCCCGAAGGCCATTGCATTTCTTTATTATCATTAATGCGACTCCAGAAAAGAGCCAAACCGGCATTATTGCTGTGTTTTTATGGGACGGGCTTCCCTGAATACCTTGAATAATGTGATTGGGCGAACGAATGCAGCCAATGCACATGCAACCTGAATAATGGCGGGTATATTTGAGAGTGGTATCCCTGTATTAACTATTATCTTTATCTTTCAGCCGTCAAGGCGAACGCGTAAGTTTTATTGCTAAAGGGAGAGAGACATGCAGCGTTGCGGTTGGGTAAGCCAGGACCCGCTTTATATTCAGTACCATGATAACGAGTGGGGCGTTGCGCAAAGAGATGCCCGCAAACTGTTCGAAATGATCTGCCTTGAGGGCCAGCAGGCCGGTCTGTCGTGGATTACGGTGCTGAAAAAGCGGGAAAATTACCGCCAGGCCTTTCATCAGTTCGATCCGGTCCGCGTTGCCGCCATGAATGAGACCGATATTGAACGCCTGCTCCAGGACGCCGGAATTATTCGCCATCGTGGGAAAATTCAGGCCATTATTGGCAACGCCCGCGCCTTCCTGACCATGGAAGAGAGCGGCGAATCGTTTACCGACTTTGTCTGGTCTTTCGTCGACAATCAGCCACAGATTTCCCATGCCGCCACGCTGGCGGAGATCCCCACCACCACACCGGCTTCCGACGCCCTCTCCAGGGCGCTGAAAAAGCGCGGTTTTAAGTTTGTCGGCTCCACCATTTGCTACTCCTTTATGCAGGCCTGCGGACTGGTCAACGATCATGTGACGAGCTGTTTCTGTCACCCGGGAGGCGATGATGATCCGCAAGTGGGACGCTAAAGAGACCCGCCCGCTGCTCACGCTGTGGCTGGAAAGCACGATTCATGCCCATCCCTTTATCGACGAAACATACTGGCACGAGAGTGTCGCCGTCGTACGCGATGTCTACCTGCCTGCCGCCAGCACCTGGGTGTGGGAAGAGAGCGCGACGATCAAGGGTTTTGTCAGCGTGATGGAGTCCCGCTTTATCGGTGCGCTGTTTGTCGCGCCGGATGCTATCCGCCGCGGCATCGGCAGCGCGCTGCTGAACGAGGTCAAACAGCATTACCGCTGGCTCAGTCTTGAGGTTTACCAGAAAAACGTTCAGGCGGTGAATTTCTACCATGCGCAAGGCTTCCGGATAGAAGACTGCGCATGGCAGGACGATACGCTACAGCCGACCTGGATTATGCATTGGCCGGCGGATCAAACGCCGTAAGCGTCAGCGCCGGGCCGTCATATTTTTCCAGCCACGCCAGCGCCGTATTCCCGGCGCAGCCGTTGCCCAGCCGCGAGGTCGGAATATCTTTGGTCAGAACATTCACCGCGCCGTTTTTGCAGATACCGGCCTGCGGGTCGATATCAGGCCAGGCCCCTTCGTGTAAACAGATAACCCCTGGACGAATACCTTCCGTCACCACGGCGCCGGCCAGCACCTGGCCGCGCGCGTTCCACACCCGCACGACATCGCCGTCGGCAATATTGCGCGCCTGCGCGTCCAGCGGATGAAGAGTTAATGGCTCACGACCGGCGACAGCGTACTTTTCGCGCAGCGACGTGTGGTTCAGCTGGCTGTGCAGACGATGCGCCGGATGAGCGGACAGCACCTGCAGCTGGCCAGGCCGGGCATTGCCGTGCCACTCGTCCGGTTCCAGCCACATTGGGTGCGGTGGACAGTCGGGGTAGGCAAAACCGGCAATCGTTGGAGAGTGAATTTCAATTTTGCCGCTCGCGGTTTTCAGCGGATTGGCCTGCGGATCGGCACGAAATGCCGCGAAGCGCGCAAAACGGGCATTTTCCGGGCTTTCCGGCATTTCTATCAGCTGGTTAGCCTGCCAAAACTGGTCAAATGGCGGCAGCGTCACCTGCTGGCTCGCCCCGCGTTGCGCGGCAATCTGATAGAAGGTCTCAAGCCACTGTAGATCGGTTTTCCCTTCGGTAAAACGCGCGCGCCCTCCCTCTTCCCAGCGCTCGCTGAGATCGGCAAAGACGTCAAAATCATCCCGGGCTTCATCGCGCGGCGCAACCACGCGCTTCATCGGCACCAGGTGCTGGTTACTGTAATCGCCGGTCATGGTCATATCGTGACGTTCAAACGAAGTTGTCGCCGGCAGGACAATATCGGCATGGCGGGCGGCAGCGGTCCAGAAGCACTCCGAAATGACGATAAGCTCCGGCTTCTGCCAGGCCCGAATCAAGCGGTTGGTATCCTGATGATGGGTAAAGTTCGCGCCGCCACACCACCAGACGAAGCGAATATCCGGAAAATGCCGGTCCATTCCGTTGTGTTGATACGGCGCACCGGGATTTTCCAGCGCTTCCACAATGCGCGCCACCGGTATTTTTTCGACCGCCTCGGTACCGCCCGCCACACAGCCTTGCATCGAAGCCAGTACCGCCGCCCGACGGGTCGGGTTACCGCCGTTGGCAAAGTGGTAGGAAAGGCCAAAACCGCCGCCGGGAGTACCAATCTGCCCCAGCATCGCCGCAAGTGTCACCAGCATCCAGTGTTTCTGCTCGCCAAACTGCTGGCGCTGCATCCCCCAACCGGACATCAGCATGGTGGTATTGTCATGGAATAGCGCGGCCAGTTCGCGGATCTTCTCCGCGCTAACGCCGCAGATCTCCGCCGCCCACTCTGCGGTTTTCGGCGTGCCATCGCTTTCACCGGTCAGATAGCGGGCAAAAACGTCATAGCCGCTGGTACAGCGGGCGAGAAACGCATCGTCCTGCCGGCCGTTCTCCACCAGCGTATGGGCAATGCCGAGCATCATCGCGACATCCGTACCCATATGCGGAGCGATCCATTCGCCCACCTCACCAAAGAATTCCGCCGTTTCCGATCGCATCGGATCGATACAGATCACCCGCTTCCCACTTTTGCGCAACCGATCGAACCACGGGATCCCCTGCTCATCGGAAGCGTTCCAGGCAATTTTTAGCGTATTCAGCGGGTTGGCGCTCCAGAGCACCACCACATCGCTATGTTCCAGTACCATCGGCCAACTGGTCTGCTGCTGATAAACCTCATTGCCGCCAACCACATAGGGCATGATCGCCTGCGCCGCGCCGGTGGAATAATCCCCCAGATGTCCGGTATATCCGCCTGCGAGGCTCATGTAGCGCTGCAGCAACGTCGCCGCCTTGTGGAGCACGCCGTTAGAGCGCCAGCCGTAGGAACCGGCAAAAATCGCTGCCGGGCCGTGGTTTTCCCGAATCCGCCTATGCTGTGCGTGGATAAGATCCAATGCCTCCTGCCAGCTCACCCGCACAAACTCGTCCTGGCCGCGTACGCCCTGCGGACTCTCCGGCGAAGCAAGGAAACCTTTACGTACCATTGGATAGCGGACGCGGGTTTTGCTGTGGACCTGCTCACGCACGGCGGTTTGCAAGGAGTTGGCGAAAGAGGTCTCCAGCGCACCGCGGGAAGAGAGGACATTTTCACCATCCGTTTCAACCAGCATAGGCCCCCAGTGAGCCGCGGTTAAGATGGTTTTGGTTGCAGATGAGGTTGGCAAAGCGAGCTCCTGGTCAGCGAATGCAGGTGTTGTGACGGTCTGTGATACTGACCGTTCAATGTTATTTACAAAAAGAGAGCCGGTACGGGGAATTTTCTACGTAATTGGACGTCATAATCAACCGTCACGCGCGCTGTGACAACGAATAAAAAGGATTAAGGAAATAACATGAAAAAACGCGTACTCATGATTGCGGCTGTGGTGAGCGGCACCCTGGCGATTTCTGGCTGTACCACTAACCCGTATACCGGCGAACGCGAAGCGGGGAAATCCGGCATCGGCGCCGGGATCGGTTCGCTGGTCGGCGCGGGCGTCGGCGCACTCTCCTCGTCGAAAAAAGATCGCGGCAAAGGCGCGCTGATTGGCGCAGCGGCCGGGGCGGCGCTGGGCGGCGGCATCGGTTATTACATGGATGTGCAGGAAGCAAAACTGCGCGAGAAAATGCAGGGAACGGGCGTCACCGTGACACGAAATGGCGATAACATCGTGCTGAATATGCCAAATAACGTCACCTTTGACAGCAGCAGTGCCAACCTGAAACCGGCCGGGGCAAACACCCTCACCGGCGTGGCCATGGTGCTGAAAGAGTATGAGAAAACCGCGGTTAACGTCGTAGGTTACACCGACAGCACCGGCGGTCAGGATCTGAATATGCGCCTGTCGCAGCAGCGCGCCGACAGCGTTGCCAGCGCCCTCATCACCCAGGGCGTGGCGGCAAACCGTATTCGTACCAGCGGCATGGGCCCGGCAAACCCCATCGCCAGCAACACCACGGCGGAAGGGAAAGCGCAAAACCGTCGCGTAGAAATCACCCTCAGCCCGCTCCAGTAAGTCCGGCGGTCGACCCCGACCACCGTATCCTTCGCCCGGTAAGCGCCACTTGCCGGGCAAAATGCTTGATATAGCGGATTTTCGCGCTAAGGTGTTCTCCAGATTTCAGCAAAGGAAGCCATCATGGCGAAAGCGGCGCGAGCAACCATTAGCGATGTGGCGAAAGCCGCAAAGACCGGAAAAACCAGCATTTCACGCTACCTCAATGGCGAAAAGCACCTGCTTTCCGATGACCTGCTGGCGCGCATTGAAAAAGCGATTGCCGAACTTCACTACCGTCCCAGCCTGATGGCCCGTGGCCTGAAACATGGTCGTACCCGGCTGATTGGCCTGATCATCGCCGATATCACCAACCCTTACTCGGTCAATGTCCTCAGCGGCATCGAAGCGGCCTGTCGCGAAAAGGGCTTTACTCTGCTGGTGTGTAATACCAATAACGAGCTCGACCAGGAGCTGCACTATCTCGACCTGCTGCGCAGCTACCAGGTAGAGGGGATCGTGGTCAACGCCGTTGGGATGCGCGAAGAGGGGCTGAATCGCCTGCAGCAGTCGGCGCTACCGATGGTACTCATTGACCGCAAGATTCCGGACTTCGCCTGCGATGTCGTCGGTCTGGACAACACTCAGGCCGCGACGACCGCCACAGAACATCTGGTGGAGAAAGGGTTTGAAGCCCTGCTGTTCCTGAGCGAACCGCTCGGTTCGGTCAACACCCGTCGCGAACGTCTGAGCGCGTTTCGCGCCACCCTCCAGCGCTACGCCGGCATCGTCGCAGAAAACGCTGAAGTTCCGCTGAACGACGGCGCCATGCTCGATACGGTGCTGCGTCAGTTTCACTCCCGCCATCGCGGCATGCGCAAGGCGCTGATTTCCGCCAACGGCGCCCTGACGCTACAGGTTGCGCGCGCGCTCAAGCGAATCGACCTGGTTTGGGGCAGCGACATCGGCCTGCTCGGCTTCGACGAGCTGGAGTGGGCGGAGCTGGCGGGCGTGGGTATTACCACGCTCAAACAGCCCACGTGGCAGATTGGCTATGCCGCGGTTGAGCAGGTGGTGCGCCGGATTGAAGGCACTAACGACCCCATCTGCGAGCGGGTCTTCTCCGGTGAGCTGATCGTGCGGGGATCGACCTCCCGATAGCCCTCCTTCGTGATGGTGATCATAAATTAGACATCCTCTCCTTTCCTTTGGAACCGGTACCATCTAGCGTAATAGAGTGATTTGCTACAGCGCTACCGGGAGTTTGTCAGATGGCCAGAAAAATTATTGTCGTGACCGCCGCCTATGGTCATGATTGCATTAAAGAACTTGGCGGGCAGTCCGCCGTACTGCCGTTTATCGCCGGATCCGGCGCCGACGGCGTGGAAATCCGCCGTGAGTTATTCAGCGCTGACGAGCTCAATCAGCTGCCGGCGCTGGCCGCCACCATTGAACGCCACAACCTGCTGGCCTGCTACTCTGCGCCGGAAGCCCTGTTTGAAGCGAATGGCGCCCTTAACCCGCGTCTGCCGGCGCTGTTACGCGAAGCGCAGACCCTCAACGCTCTGTGGTTAAAACTGTCGCTCGGCCATTTTACCCATAACAACGAACTGGAATCGCTGCGCCGCATCCTGCAGGAGAGCGGCATGGCGCTGGTGGTGGAAAACGACCAGACCGACTGCGGCCAGCTGGCGCCAATGCAGCGCTTTAAAGCCTCCTGTCGGGTGAACCAGCTGCCGGTTACGTTAACCTTCGATATGGGTAACTGGCTGTGGGTCGGCGATTCGCCGGAAGAGGCCGCACGTCATCTGGCCCCCGCCGTCAGCTATATCCATGTCAAAGCCGCAGAGCCGCATCATGCGCACTTTCGCGCCGTCCCGCCAGACGAAGCTCCGGCACGCTGGCTGGCGCTGCTCGACAACCTGCCTGCCGATGCCCCGCGCGGTATCGAATTTCCGCTGGTGGGCCACGATCTGACGGCCGTGACCCGTCGCTATGTGAATTTGTTACGCGAGGAGTAAGCCATGGAAAATGCATTAGATGTCATCACCATCGGAGAGGCGATGGCGATGTTTGTCGCGACGGAAACCGGCGACCTGGCCGAAGTAGAACACTTTATGAAACGGGTAGCCGGCGCAGAGCTGAATGTCGCCACCGGCCTGGCTCGCCTGGGGCTGAAAGTCGGCTGGGTTAGCCGCGTAGGCAAAGACAGCTTCGGCCGTTTTGTGCTTCATTCGCTGGCCAAAGAAGGGATTGATGCGCGCGGCGTCAGCGAAGACAGCCGCTATGCAACCGGCTTCCAGATGAAATCTAAAGTCGAAAATGGAACCGATCCCATTGTGGAGTACTTCCGCAAGGGTTCTGCCGCCAGCCATCTGTCGCCCGAGGACTTTCGCGCCGAATATTTCACCAGCGCTCGCCACCTGCACCTCAGCGGCGTGGCCGCTGCGCTGTCGGAGAGTTCATACGCCCTGCTGGAGCAGGCGGCCACTACGATGAAGGCCCAGGGGAAGACGATCTCGTTCGATCCGAATCTGCGCCCGGTGCTGTGGAAAAGCGAAGCCGAGATGGTGGAAAAACTCAATCAGCTGGCGTTTCAGGCCGACTGGGTTCTGCCGGGTCTCAAAGAAGGCATGATCCTTACCGGCCAACGGACCCCGGAGGGGATTGCCGATTTCTATCTCACGCGCGGCGTTCAGGCCGTGATCATTAAAACCGGCGGCGACGGCGCCTGGTTCAAAACCGCCGCGGGCGAACAGGGCGCAGTCGCCGCCATCAAAGTCGATAACGTCGTGGATACCGTGGGCGCCGGCGATGGTTTTGCTGTCGGCGTGATTAGCGCTCTGCTGGAGGGCAGAACGCTGCAGCAGGCGATAGGCCGCGGCAACAAAATTGGTGCGCTGGCCATTCAGGTCCAGGGCGACAGCGAAGGATTACCCACACGCGAGGCGCTGGGCGAATAGCCCGGGCCGGCGTCATAATAACGGCCTCCTCTGTACCCTACATACGGCGGCGGCGTCATGAACCTCAACTTTAGAGGCAAGCCTATGAACAGCTCTACCAATGCAACGAAACGCTGGTGGTACATCATGCCTATCGTGTTTATCACGTATAGCCTGGCGTATCTCGACCGCGCAAACTTCAGCTTTGCTTCGGCAGCGGGCATTACGGAAGATTTAGGCATTACCAAAGGCATCTCGTCGCTTCTTGGCGCACTTTTCTTCCTCGGCTATTTCTTCTTCCAGATCCCGGGGGCGATTTACGCTGAACGCCGTAGCGTACGGAAGCTGATTTTCATCTGTCTGATCCTGTGGGGCGCCTGCGCCTCGCTGACCGGGATGGTGCACAATATTCCAGCGCTGGCGGCGATCCGTTTTATTCTCGGCGTCGTGGAAGCGGCGGTCATGCCGGCGATGCTGATTTACATCAGTAACTGGTTTACCAAATCAGAACGTTCACGCGCCAACACCTTCTTAATCCTCGGCAACCCGGTCACGGTACTGTGGATGTCGGTGGTCTCCGGCTACCTGATTCAGTCCTTCGGCTGGCGTGAAATGTTTATTATTGAAGGCGTCCCGGCCGTCCTCTGGGCCTTCTGCTGGTGGGTGCTGGTCAAAGATAAACCGTCGCAGGTGAACTGGCTGTCGGAAAACGAGAAAGCCGCGCTGCAGGCGCAGCTGGAGAGCGAGCAGCAGGGTATTAAAGCCGTGCGTAACTACGGCGAAGCCTTCCGCTCACGCAACGTCATTCTGCTGTGCATGCAGTATTTTGCCTGGAGTATCGGCGTGTACGGTTTTGTGCTGTGGCTGCCGTCAATTATTCGCAGCGGCGGCGTCAATATGGGGATGGTGGAAGTCGGCTGGCTCTCTTCGGTGCCTTATCTGGCCGCGACTATTGCGATGATCGTCGTCTCCTGGGCTTCCGATAAAATGCAGAACCGTAAACTGTTCGTCTGGCCGCTGCTGCTGATTGGCGGACTGGCTTTTATTGGCTCATGGGCCGTCGGCGCTAACCATTTCTGGGCCTCTTATACCCTGCTGGTGATTGCCGGTGCGGCAATGTACGCCCCTTACGGTCCGTTTTTCGCCATCATTCCGGAAATGCTGCCGCGTAACGTCGCCGGTGGCGCAATGGCGCTCATCAACAGCATGGGGGCCCTAGGTTCATTCTTTGGTTCGTGGTTCGTGGGCTACCTGAACGGCACCACCGGCAGTCCATCAGCCTCATACATTTTCATGGGAGTGGCGCTTTTCGCCTCGGTATGGCTTACTTTAATTGTTAAGCCTGCTAACAATCAAAAGCTTCCCATCGGCGCTCGTCACGCCTGACCTTTACTACTTACGGAGATCCGCATGAAGCCGTCCGTTATTCTCTATAAAACGCTTCCCGACGACTTGCAGCAACGTCTGGAAAAACACTTTACCGTCACTCAGGTGAAAAACCTGAGCCCTGACACCGTCCAGCAGCACGCGGAAGCCTTTGCCCAGGCGGAAGGTCTGCTGGGGTCGAGCGAAAAAGTTGATGCCGCGTTACTGGAGAAAATGCCCAGGCTTCGTGCGACCTCCACGATCTCCGTCGGCTATGACAACTTCGACGTTGAGGCGCTGAATGCGCGCAAGGTACTGCTGATGCATACGCCGACCGTGCTGACTGAAACCGTTGCCGATACGGTGATGGCGCTGGTGCTCAGCACATCCCGTCGGGTGGTGGAAGTCGCCAACCGGGTGAAAGCCGGAGAGTGGACGAAAAGCATCGGCCCGGACTGGTTCGGCAGCGATGTGCACCATAAAACGCTGGGGATCGTGGGCATGGGCCGTATCGGGATGGCCCTGGCGCAGCGCGCGCACGCCGGTTTTGGCATGCCGATTCTGTATAACGCCCGCAGCCGTCACCCGCAGGCGGAAGAGCGCTTTAACGCGCGTTACTGCGATCTGGATACGCTGCTGCAGGAAGCCGACTTTGTCTGTCTGATCCTGCCGCTGACCGCCGAGACTCATCACCTGTTCAACGCGGAAAAATTCGCGAAAATGAAGCCTTCCGCCATCTTTATTAATGCGGGGCGCGGCCCGGTGGTCGATGAAAAGGCGCTGATCTCAGCCTTGCAGAAGGGCCAAATCCACGCGGCCGGTCTGGACGTTTTCGAGCAGGAGCCACTGGCGAAAGAGTCGCCGCTGCTCACTCTGCCGAACGTCGTCGCGCTGCCGCATATCGGTTCTGCCACTCATGAGACCCGCTACAATATGGCGGCTTGTGCGGTCGATAATTTGATTGATGCACTGAATGGTCAGGTCGAAAAGAACTGCGTCAATCCGCAGGTGAAGTGAAGGTAAGCTGAAGTAACCCGGGTCGAGGTCAACGCCTGACCCGGGTTGACGAACCGGTTAACGCGTTGCGTTAACTGCCGCCGTCCACGCCTGGTTGAAAGCCTGATGCTGGGCAGCCAGCGGGCCAATCAGCGCGTTGTACTGGCTGGCCTGCTGCGAGGTCGGGAACTGAATCCCGTTTGCCACGAAGCTCACCTGAGTATTTTGCTGAGCGATAAAATCACCGACCTGCACCAGTTGCTGAGTAAAGACCTGCGCGGCAGGAATCAGCGGCTGCAGGGCGTTTGCCGGTGCGGTCACGACTTTGTTGTAAACCTGGTCAAAGACCGGTTTCAGATCGTCACTCTGCTTCAGCGCGCTATGTGCGCCATCGGCCTGCATTTTCGCATTTTCCAGCTGCTGGCTCAGCACGCCCAGCGCGCCGTTTGCCTGGCGCAGCGGTTCACGCTGAGTCACATAATCCTGCGGGACGCGAATCGCATTCACGCTGTCTACGACCGGACGCAGACCCGCATCCATCGCCTGACTTACCTGCTGTGAATAGCCGTAAATCACCGCGTAATCGGAAACAAAAGGACCGAACTGTTTTTTCTGATCGGCAGTCAGCGTCGGCAGACGTTCGCCGCTACGCATTGCCGTATTTTGCAGGAAGTCGATAAACGCTTTGCGCTGATCGCCTTCTTTATCAAAACACCCACTCAGGCTAACCACCATTAATAAGGCCGCAATAGCCGCAAACCAGCGAGAGCAGGACTTTCCTGTCGCCATTTTTTTACTCCTTTCAGCCAAAAAAAGCGCACACAGACACACACGTGCCAGACGCTGACAAGGATAGTCCAGGTCGGCCTTGCAGGATACTCTTTCCTGACAATCTTACGCAGGAAAAGCACCGTTGGCGGCGTTTGACGGGCGACCGCGAGCGTCTGTTAAGCCCATCACAATTAACGCCATAACCCTGCCGAGAAAAATGACCAATAACAATTTGATTTTATTATAAATAAAATCACTATTGTGGGGCAAACCCGTGAAAGCGAACGATAATCGCACGCTTCCTGGGCCGACTGCGTTGCCTGAAGCCAGGTTCAGTGATTTGATAAATGAGCGATTAACGGCGATACGTTCGATTATCGCACAAATCACATTAACGACAGCGAGGGAGGCGGTAATCGCCCGGCTCCGTCCCCCGCTCTGGCTGCCAGGAATGCTGTATGAATAAGACAACTATCGATATTCAGGCTTTTATCAACGAACATCCGTTTACGAAGTACCAGTGGATGATTCTGGCCCTGTGTTTTATCACCGTCGCGATGGACGGGTTTGATACCGCCATCATCGGTTTTATTGCCTCCGACCTGGTGCAGGAATGGGGCGTGGAAAAATCTGCGTTAGGCCCGGTGATGAGCGCTGCGCTCGTCGGTCTGGCGGTAGGTGCGCTGACCGCAGGCCCGTTGGCCGACCGCATTGGGCGAAAAAAAGTTCTGCTGATGTCGATTGTGGTTTTCGGTAGCTTTAGTCTGTTGACCGCCTTCGCCACCAGCCTGAATCAACTGACGCTGCTGCGTTTTCTGACCGGCCTCGGGCTGGGCGCCGCCATGCCAAACGCAGCCACGCTGATGAGCGAGTATGCGCCGGAACGCCGTCGCGCTTTGCTGGTCAATCTGATGTTCGTCGGGTTCCCGATGGGATCTTCGCTGGGTGGCTTCCTCTCGGCCTGGATGATTCCGCATTACGGCTGGCAAAGCGTGCTGATACTGGGCGGCGTGATGCCTCTGCTGCTTGCCGTCGCGCTGGTGTTCTTACTGCCGGAATCGGCGCGCTATCTGGTGGTCAAGCGCCAGCCATCGCAGCGTATTGCCACCATTCTGCGTCGTATTGCCCCGCTGCCTGAACAGGTTGAATTCGAGCTGCGCGAAGCCGGACAGGTGAAAGACAAATCGGCCCTTGCGGTTATTTTCTCCCCCCGTTATCTCGTCGGTACCGTGATGCTGTGCATGACCTACTTTCTGGGGCTGCTGATTTTCTATTTATTGACCAGTTGGCTTCCGCTGCTGATTCGCGAAACCGGCGCGTCAATGAGCCAGGCGTCGATTATCACCGCGCTGTTCCCCCTGGGCGGCGGCATCGGGGTGCTGATCCTCGGCGCCCTGATGGACAAAATTAACCCCAATAAAGTGGTCGCCGTAGGCTGGCTGTTGACCGGCGTGTTCGTCTTTCTGGTCGGCTTCTCAACCAACAACCTGGTGTTAATGGGCGTGATGGTCTTTATTGCCGGCAGCATTATGAACGGCGCGCAATCATCCATGCCGGCCCTGGCCGCCGGATTTTATCCCACCCAGGGCCGGGCGACCGGCGTTGCCTGGATGCTGGGTATCGGCCGGTTTGGCGGGATCCTTGGCGCCTTCAGCGGAGCCTTCCTGATGCAGGCGCAGCTCTCCTTCGTGACCATCTTTACCTTGTTGTCGATCCCGGCGTTTTTATCCGCCATCGCGCTGCTGGTGAAATATAAAACCAGCAAGAGCCAGCCGATATCTGCGCAGACGAAAGCCGATAATATGCAAAAAGCCTGACCCTCAGGCCAGCGGGCAACCGCTGGCCTGGCGGATTTATTCGCCGTTTACAAAAGTTTTCCATTGCGACACGTCTGATGATTAATCATCACCTTATCTGCCGTTTTCACCGCCGAATACCCGTTAAGACGATAGGCTGTCTGCACATAATCACTCCCGTGACTATTCTTTGCGTTTTTTCTGACTATTCTTAATAGGCTTCACTAAATATCTCTTTTGCTGTGTGACAGAAGGAGTTCTCTATGGAATATAAAGATCCCGTGTTTGAACTGCTTAGCAGCCTGGAACAAATTGTTTTTAAAGATATTTCTCAAACGATCGCCCAGCCTCGTAAGCAGACCGCATTTAGCGAGTTTGAACAGCTTCGCAAAGGCACTGGCCTGAAAATTGATGATTTTGCCAATGCCATGGGCGTCAGCGTGGCGATGGTACAAGAGTGGGAGTCGAGACGGGTGAAGCCGTCATCCACGGAGCTCAAATTAATGCGCCTGATTCAGGCAAACCCACAGCTTTCAAGGCAGCTTATCGACTAAAGTTCTATAATAAGAATCAGGTCTGGTTACGGTCCTGTATCGGGACCGTTTTTATTTCTGTGAAAAAAGGTTTGCTATCGCACCGCAAAAATGAGTTAATGCTCGCAGGTTTGATGTACAGACCACAGAGCATTAGTATAGAGTAGTCCTTGAGCGGTTATCATAGATACCCCGGTAGTGAACTTTCCCTTTATAGCTTCAAATCTGTAGTCCAGACCGTATCGCCGAAAGGTTCATTTATTATTTAAAGGTATTTCGCTATGTCCGGTAAAATGACTGGTATCGTAAAATGGTTCAACGCTGACAAAGGCTTCGGCTTCATCACTCCTGATGACGGTTCTAAAGATGTATTCGTACACTTCTCCGCTATCATGAACGATGGCTACAAATCTCTGGATGAAGGTCAGAAAGTTTCCTTCACCATCGAAAGCGGCGCTAAAGGCCCGGCAGCTGGCAACGTAACCAGCCTGTAAGCTTAAATTAAGCTCAGAATTTAAGATCCCTGCCTCGCGGCGGGGATTTTTTTTATCTGATAATAAAGAACCGCCGCTCATCAGAGGGCGGTTTTTTGTCTTCAAAGCGCTGAGAAATGCCAGCCATTCTCCTGCCACGTCAGAGAGTGGGTCAGCCGCAGTCCGCGCAGAAAATCCTCATCATGAGAGACGACAATCATCGCGCCAGGAAAGGTGGCTAAAGCCGACTCAATGGCCCGAACGGAAGCCAAATCAAGATGATTTGTCGGCTCATCCAGCAGCAGAAGCTGCGCCGCTTCACGCCGCCACAGCACGCAGGCCAGCGCGGCTTTAAGCCGTTCGCCGCCGCTTAAAGCCGACAGCGGCAGATTAATTTTATCCGCGCCCAGCTGCAGCCGGGCAAGACGGCTGCGTAATACCCCCGCCTCCAGCGGGGTATCATCAAGATTCAGGTGCGCCATGACCGACAGCGACAGGTCCAGCTGCGTGAGATGCTGATCCAGCCAGGCCGCATGCACCGACATCCGACACTCGCCGGATAGCGGCGATTCCAGACCGATCAACGTTTTCAGCAGCGTGGTTTTCCCACAGCCGTTGGGGCCACGCAACGCCACGCGCAGCGGCCCGTCAAGACGCCAGTCGAGTGGCGGCATGGCAGAGAATGCCAGCTGCAAAGCCTCGAGGACCAACACCTGTTTGCCAGCGGCAACCTGGCTTCCCGGCAGAGTGAACATCACCGCAGCGTCCTCCTCCACCCGCTCACGGGCCTGAACCACCGCGGCATTTAGCGCACTATTTTGCTCCCGGTGCTGGCGATGCAGTGCGCCAGGCCGCTCCTTCGCCGCCCCTTTATATTTTACCCGTTCAAAAGAGGCGATATTCAGCGTATCCACCACGCGCAGCGTCTGAGCAGAACGTCTCTGGCTGGCATCGTGTTCTTTTTGCATCCGCGCACGCGTGCGACGACGCTCGGTAGCGGCATGGTCTAACGCCGCGCGCGCCGCCTGCTGCTCCGCATCGCGCTGCTGTTGGTAATCGGCATAGTTACCGCCGTAGCTTCGCAACGCACCGGGCGTCAGTTCGAGTATGCGCGACATGCGGGCCAACAGCGCGCGATCGTGGCTGGCTATCAACGCTCCGCCGGACCAGCATTCAAGCTGGTGATACAGCCAGTCGCGCCCCTGCCTGTCGAGGTGATTGGTTGGCTCATCCAGCAGCAGGTAATCGGCCGCGGAGAGAAAGGCGCCGCACAGCAGAGCCTTCACCCGCTCCCCGCCGCTCAATGATGATGCGGGTCGGTCAGGCTCGAAATCCGCTAAACCGGCCTGGCGGAAACCTGCGCTCAGGCGATCCGGGAGATCCCAGAAACCTTCGAGGCAATCGACATCGTCAGCCAGAGCCTCACCGCGCCCGAGGCGCTGCAAGGCAGCAAAGTGTGGTCCGTAGCCCAGCAGTGCGGCCAGCGTGGTCTGCGGGGTTATCGTCTGCTGCTGAGCAACACAGGCCAGAGAAACAGGCCGTTCGATATGGCCACCAGAAGGCGCATCGATACCGGCCAGCAGGCGCAGAAGGCGGGTTTTCCCGACGCCATTCCGTCCGACCAGGCCACAGAGGGAATTTTCCAGCGAGATATTCAACGGGCCAAAAAGCGTTTCTCCCGTCGCAAACTGACAGGTGACCTGATGCAAAATAAAAGAGGGGGATTGGGCACAATGGGCCATAAGCACTCCTGAATGAAATTCATACTTCCCCTACAGACGCAGTGCGCCAGCAAGGACCGAATTCAGCAGGTGTGTTTATCCATGTTCAGTGTGCTCTCTGTGAGACGAGGGGTTCGTCGGGGCACAGGATAGCCATACTCACCCCTTCATTTCAAGATTATTTTTTCAGCAAATGCGTTCGGGCTGCGCGGCTCTCCCGCAGCAGGAACGTCAAACGGCCTCGAAATCACCCCGTTTTGCACGCTTAATTTTCATTCTGTTTTTTTGAATGAGATGCGCAAATTGTTCCAATTTTAATCGATCGATAATCGTCCTATTATTTATCACATCAGAGCAACAACGCTCTATACCAAACAAAAACACTTAAGGAATACGACCATGAAATCCATCAAAACTTTCGTTGCAGTTTCTGCCCTTTCTCTGATGTCTTTCGGTGCTTTCGCACAGAGCGTCAGCGCCACCGCCTCCACGCTGGATCGCGCTGAAGCAAAAATTGCCGCCCAGGCCGCAGAACAAGGTGCCTCTTATAAAATTACCAGCGCCCAGTTCAACAACCGCGTGCACATGACCGCCGAACTGACCAAATAACGCAATCTGCTCTTGCCGGGCCGCCGGTGGTTAACCAGACAGGCGACAACGACAACACGATGAAAAGGAAGATAAAATGAAAAATCTCAGCGTGATCGCTGCCCTGTTTCTGGCCGCTTCATTGTCATCCGGCGCCATCGCCGCAGAGCAGCGTCCCGCGCAACCAGAAGCCGGTTCCAGTATGGATACCTCAGTGCATCAGAACCGTATTAACGTCAGCCACGCTTTTGATAAAGAGAGTCTGACCGCGGGGAATTTGCAGTAAATCTGGCCGCCGAAAAGCGTCAGGGGGGCGAGAGAGTCGCCTACCGCCATAAAAAAACCTGCCCTGGGGCAGGTTTTTTGTTATGCAAAACAGGCGATTATTGCAGCAGGGAAATATCCGCCACCTGCAGGAACAGGTCACGCAGTTTCGACAGCAGCGTCAGACGGTTGATACGGACTTCTTTATCTTCCGCATTCACCATCACGTTTTCGAAGAACTCATCTACCGGTTCGCGCAGGGAAGCCAGTTCGATCAGCGCTTCCTGATAACGGCCTTCGGCGAAGAACGGCTGCAGTTTGTCGCGCAGCACGACCAGATGGGTCGCCAGCTTGATCTCTGCGGCTTCTTTTAGCACGGAGGCGTGAACGGCATCATTCAACGTCTCTTCGGATTTCGCCAGGATATTAGATACGCGCTTGTTGGCAGCTGCCAGCGCGGCCGCTTCTTCCAGAGTGCGGAAGTGAGACACCGCTTTCATGCGCGCGTCGAAATCCGCCGGACGAGTCGGACGACGCGCCAGTACCGCCTGGATGGAGTCGACCGTGTAGCCTTCATCCTGATACCAGGCGCGGAAGCGACCAAGCATGAAGTCAATGACGTCATCAACTACGTTGGCGTTAGTCAGCTTATCACCATACAGACGCGCCGCTTCTTCGGTCAGCGTTTGCAGGTCCAGGTTCAGGTTCTTCTCAACGATGATGCGCAGTACGCCGAGCGCGGCACGACGCAGCGCAAACGGGTCTTTATCGCCCTTCGGATGCTGACCGATACCGAAGATGCCCGCGAGGGTATCCATCTTATCGGCAATCGCTACGGCACAGGCCACCGGGTTGGACGGCAGATCGTCACCGGCAAAGCGCGGCTGATACTGCTCGTTCAGCGCCACCGCAACATCTTCGGCTTCACCATCGTGACGCGCATAGTGCATGCCCATGATGCCCTGGGTGTCGGTAAACTCGAACACCATGTTGGTCATCAGGTCACACTTGGAAAGCAGGCCCGCACGCGTTGCGTGGTTAACGTCAGCGCCAATTTGACCAGCAATCCAGCCCGCCAGCGCCTGAATACGGTCAGTCTTGTCGCGCAGCGTACCCAGCTGCTGCTGGAACAGCACGGTTTGCAGACGCGGCAGATGATCTTCCAGACGCTTTTTACGGTCGGTGTTGAAGAAGAACTCGGCATCCGCCAGACGCGGGCGCACCACTTTTTCGTTCCCGGAGATAATCTGCAGCGGATCTTTCGACTCAATGTTGGTAACGAAAATAAAGTTCGGCAGCAGTTTGCCGTCGTTGCCGTAGACCGGGAAGTATTTCTGGTCGCCTTTCATGGTGTAGACCAGCGCTTCCGCAGGGACCGCGAGGAATTTCTCTTCGAATTTCGCGGTCAGCACTACCGGCCATTCAACCAGAGAGGCCACTTCTTCCAGCAGGCTTTCGCTCAGATCGGCGTTGCCGCCAATTTTGCGCGCCGCTTCTTCGGCATCGGCTTTAATTTTGGCTTTACGCTGCTCGTAGTCAGCAATAACTTTGCCGCGCTCCAGCAGAATTTGCGGGTACTGGTCGGCGTTATCGATGGTGAATTCCGGCTCGCCCATAAAGCGATGGCCGCGAATCACGCGATCGGAGGCAATGCCCAGAATGGTTGCCGGGACGACTTTATCGCCAAGCAGCAGGGTCACGGTGTGAACCGGACGCACGAACTGCACGTCGGAGGCGCCCCAGCGCATCAGTTTCGGGATCGGCAGTTTTGCCAGGGACGTGGCCACCATGTTCGGCAACAGCGCTTCTGCGCTTTCGCCTTTGACATGGGCGCGATACAGCAGCCATTCGCCTTTGTCGGTGACCATGCGCTCGGCCTGGTCAACGGTGATGCCGCAGCCGCGCGCCCAGCCTTCGGCCGCTTTGCTCGGTTTGCCTTCCGCGTCGAACGCGGCAGAAACCGCCGGGCCGCGTTTTTCAACTTCGCGATCGGGCTGCGCCGCCGCCAGGTTAGCGACTTTCAGCGCCAGACGGCGCGGAGCAGCGAACCACTCGACGTTGCCGTGAGCGAGGCCAGCGTTATCCAGCTCCGCGGTAAAGTTCGCAGCAAAAGATTCCGCCAGGCTGCGCAGGGCTTTTGGTGGCAGCTCTTCGGTGCCGATTTCCACCAGGAAAGTTTTTTCAGACATGGCCGCCTCTTATTTATTCTTGTTGCACATCGGGAAGCCCAGGGCTTCACGGGAAGCGTAGTACGCTTCTGCCACGGCTTTGGTCAGGGTGCGAATGCGCAGAATGTAGCGCTGACGCTCGGTGACGGAGATGGCTTTACGCGCGTCCAGCAGGTTGAAGCTGTGGGCGGCTTTCAGAATGCGCTCGTAGGCAGGCAGCGGCAGCGGGTTTTCCAGCGCCAGCAGCTGCTGCGCTTCTTTCTCATACTGCTCGAAGCAGGAGAACAGGAAGTCGACGTCTGCGTATTCAAAGTTATAGGTAGACTGCTCCACTTCGTTCTGATGGAACACGTCGCCGTAGGTGGTTTTACCCAGCGGACCGTCGCTCCAGACCAGGTCGTAAACGCTGTCAACGCCCTGAATGTACATCGCCAGTCGTTCCAGACCGTAGGTGATCTCGCCGGTCACCGGCTTACACTCCAGACCGCCGACCTGCTGGAAGTAGGTGAACTGCGTCACTTCCATCCCGTTCAGCCACACTTCCCAGCCCAGACCCCAGGCACCCAGCGTCGGGTTTTCCCAGTTGTCTTCCACGAAGCGGATGTCGTGAATCGTCGGATCCATACCCAGCTCTTTCAAAGACCCGAGGTACAGCTCCTGAATGTTGTCCGGCGATGGCTTAATGACCACCTGGAACTGATAGTAGTGCTGTAAGCGGTTCGGGTTTTCGCCGTAGCGGCCGTCAGTCGGGCGACGGGAAGGCTGAACATAGGCAGTCGCCATCGGCTCAGGCCCCAGCGCACGCAGACAGGTCATTGGATGAGAGGTGCCGGCGCCAACTTCCATGTCCAGTGGTTGAACAATGGTGCAGCCCTGACGAGCCCAGTAATCCTGTAAGGTCAGGATCAGGCCCTGGAAGGTCCTGGTATCAAACTTTTGCATATTATTTCGTGCTGGATACGTGTGGATTTAAAGGAAGGGATCAGTATACCCGCTGGCTGCGAGATATACAGTACGAAACGGCGCTGTTTAAATAAAATTGCCGAAATTAACGCCATCACGCGGCATCAGGGGCCGATTTAGCGCATAGAAAGATGTAAAAACTGACCATCTGGATCGAAAGAACAGATAAAGCGCTCATTCTGCGATGTCAGACCCGACAGCTCGTAGCTCCCCTGGAACTGCTCGAAGTGGCTGACGTCCACCATACGGGGCCCCGTGCTGTAGCGTTTTGCCGCCTGATCCTTGCACAGTTGCTCCATGTTCAGGGTAATTTGCGGCGTAATCCGGGCACGTTGCGCTTTCTGTACCGGCTGAGGCGGCTGTTGGCTGCAGCCCGCCAGCAGGAGCAATAACAGTCCAGAAAAGAAATATTTCATCACTATTTTCCTCAACCGCCTTGTTAGCAAATTGTTATCGTGCAGGTTACGTGAAATTACCGGGGCATTGTGCGAATCTCTCCGCATCTCTACAAGAGCGTCGCGATAAACTCGGAATTTTCCATTGCGATATGGCCGGTCAGGAGGAGTCAGACCCTCTTTAAGCAGGAGCAACTGAGGTATCGATGCAGGAAAAAATAAACTGGATAACAAGTTTGCGCGGCATCGCATGCCTGATGGTGGTGATGATTCACAGCACAACCTGGTATATCACCCACCCTCACTCCATCAGCTTACTGGACTGGGATATCGCCAACCTGCTTAATTCGGCTTCTCGCGTCAGCGTCCCGCTGTTTTTCATGATGTCCGGCTATCTGTTTTTCGGTGAGCGCAGCGCCCAACCGCGACATTTTCTGCGGATCGTACTGTGCGTGGCGTTTTACAGCGCCCTGTCCCTGCTTTACATCACGCTGTTCACCCATATCAATGTGGTGCTGTCGCTGAAACATTTGCTGCAAAAGCCGGTGTTCTACCATCTGTGGTTTTTCTTCGCGATTATCGTCATTTACCTGCTCTCGCCGTTGCTGCAGGTTAAGCAGGTCAGCGGCAAGATGCTGTTGATTCTGATGCTGGTAATTGGTCTTCTGGCCAACCCCAACATGGTGTCGGTCAAGGCCGGCGGCATCGAATGGCTACCGCTCAATCTCTATATCAACGGCGATACGTTTTACTATGTCCTGTATGGCGTGCTGGGGCGGGCGATCGGCATGATGGATACCGATAAAAAGTGGCTCACGCTGCTGTGCGCCGCGCTTTTCGCTACCGCAGTGTGGATTATTTCCCGCGGGACATTGCACGAGCTGAAGTGGCGCGGCGACTTCGGCGATACCTGGTACTTGTATTGCGGCCCGGCGGTGTTTGTCTGCGCGATAACCCTGCTCACGCTGGTGAAGAATACCCTTAACACACGCCCGGTCCCTGCCCTGACGCTGATTGCGCGCCATTCACTGGGGATCTACGGATTTCATGCCCTGATTATTCATGCGTTACGGGCCAGCGGGCTGGAGCTGACGCGCTGGCCGCTGCTGGATATCTTCTGGATATTCGGCGCAGCGTTGGGGGGCAGCCTGCTGCTGTCGACGCTGGTGCAGCGCCTGGATAGCCGACGCCTGGTCAGCTAGCGCGGCGTAAAAGTTAACCCGCCCCATTCGGGGCGGATGTTTATGACGACATCAGAGGTAGAAGCTGCTGATAAATCTGGCGGAACGTTTCGCGGCGCGGCGCATAGTGAGCAACACGCCCGGCATCCGGTCGATGGGCCTGTTCCAGCGGCAGCTGCGGCAGCAGATCTGAAAAAGCCGCCTCTTTATGCTGCGTCAGCTGCGCTAACCGGGCGGCCCCAAGCGCAGGCCCAACGTCGCCACCGGTACGGTAATCCAGCTGCTGGCCACTGATATCAGCCAGCATCTGCCGCCACCAGGCGCTGCGCGCGCCGCCGCCAATCAGAGTGATGCTCTCCGGCGTCACGCCGCAGGCATGCACCACATCCATCCCATCGGCTAATGCGTAACCCACCCCTTCCAGTACCGCACGCGCCAGTTCTGCCGGGCCGTGCTGATGCGTCAGGCCAAAAAAGACGCCTTTAGCATGAGGGTTGTTATGCGGCGTGCGCTCGCCGGAAAGATAGGGCAAAAACCAGATGGGATCGGCATTTTCACGCGCCGATTCCGCCGCCGCCAGCAGCGCAGGAACCGTGCCGAGGCCGGTCAGTTTTGCCGCCCAGTCGAGGCAAGAAGCGGCGCTCAACATCACCGACATCAAATGCCAGCGTCCCGGCAGGGCGTGGCAAAAGCTGTGTACAGCGCTTTCCGGTTTGCTGAGAAACCCGTTGCTGACGGCAAAATAGACCCCGGAGGTTCCCAGGGACAGCATCGCCTGCCCGGCATCCGCCATGCCGACGCCTACCGCACCGGCAGCGTTATCGCCGCCGCCAGCGACCACCAGCGCCTGCGGCATATTCCACGCCTGGGCAATAGCGGGACGCAGCGTTCCCGTCACTTCACAGCCTTCAAATAACGCCGGCATGTTATCGCGGCTCAGGCCGCAAGCGGCGAGCAGCTCATCGCTCCAGTCGCGTTTGGCCACATCCAGCCACATCGTCCCGGCGGCGTCCGACATATCGCTGGCAAATTCACCGGTCATGCGCAGGCGGAGATAATCTTTCGGCAACAGCACCTTATCCACCTGGCGGAAGATATCAGGCTCATGGTGCTGGACCCAGAGCAATTTTGGCGCCGTAAACCCCGGCATCATCAGGTTACCGGCAATTTGCCGCGAGCGGCTTACCGCTTTTTCCAGCTGGACACACTCGTCGCCGCTGCGGCCGTCATTCCACAAAATAGCCGGGCGCAGCACGCGTTGTTGCTTATCCAGCAACGTTGCGCCGTGCATCTGCCCGGCGATCCCCACCGCTTTTACATCGCGCAGCGCGTGCTGTTCAGCCAACGCTTTCATTGCGCGGTCCGTCGCCTGCCACCAGTGCTCGGGGTCTTGCTCGGACCATAGCGGGTGTGGGCGCGATACGGTGAGGGGCGCAGTGTGCGAAGCCAGCACCTCACCTTGCTCATTGAGCAAAATGGCCTTGACGCCCGAGGTGCCCAAATCAATCCCGATGTACATACGGTCTCTCCTTAACAGTGCGCCACGGCTAACCGTGGCGCAAGAAAGCGTGCTCTCACTCATACCCGGCGGCGCCGGGTAGCCTTATTACTTATCAAAGAGATAATGGTTAACCAGGTTTTCCAGCTGCTCCTGATGGCCGCTCTGGTGCTGGGGAGCCAGATTATGCTGCGCCGCGTACTGTGCAATCTCCGTCAGCGTCATCTGCCCTTTCAGGATTTGCTGCCCCAGGTCGCCATTCCAGCCGGCATAGCGTTTCGCGACCCGCTTATCCAGCTCGCCCTCTTCGATCATACGGGCCGCCACTTTCAGCGACAGCGCCATCGTATCCATCGCCCCAATATGACCATAGAACAGATCGTATTTATCGGTGCTCTGACGACGAACTTTGGCATCAAAATTCAGGCCGCCGGTGGTAAAGCCACCTGCTTTAAGAATTTCATACATCACCAGGGCATTCTCTTCCACGCTGTTCGGGAACTGATCGGTATCCCAGCCCAACTGCGGGTCGCCGCGGTTGGCATCCACGGAGCCGAACAGACCCAGCGCAATGGCGGTCGCAATCTCATGGTGGAAAGAGTGTCCGGCCAGGGTCGCATGGTTCGCTTCGATATTCAGTTTGATCTCTTTTTCGAGACCAAACTGCTTGAGGAAACCATAGACGGTAGAGGCGTCATAATCGTACTGATGTTTGGTCGGCTCCTGCGGTTTTGGCTCAATCAGCAGCGTGCCCTGGAAGCCGATTTTATGTTTGTGCTCCACCACCAGCTGCATAAAGCGGCCAATTTGCTCACGCTCCTGGCGCAGATCGGTATTGAGCAGGGTTTCGTAGCCTTCGCGGCCGCCCCACAGGACATAGTTTTCCCCGCCCAGTTTGTGTGTGGCATTCATGGCGGTCACTACCTGAGTCGCCGCCCAGCTGAAAACCTCCGGATCCGGATTGGTCGCCGCCCCTGCGCCGTAACGCGGGTTGGTAAAGCAGTTTGCCGTCCCCCACAGCAGCTTCACGCCGCTCTGTTCTTGCTTCGCCGCCAGTACGTCAACCATCCGGGCAAAATTGTCCAGATACTCCTTCAACGATGCCCCTTCCGGAGAGACATCCACATCATGGAAGCAGTAGTACGGCACATTCAGCTTATGGAAAAATTCAAAGGCGACATCGGCTTTACGTTTCGCCATTTCCAGCGCGTCGCCCGGCTGCTGCCACGGACGATTGAAGGAGCCCACGCCAAACATATCTGCCCCGTTCCAGCAGAAGGTGTGCCAGTAGCAGGCGGCAAACCGCAGATGCTCTTCCATGCGCTTGCCCAGCACCATCTCGTCCGGGTTATAGTGACGGAACGCGAGCGGGTTGGTGGTTTTTGGGCCTTCATAACGAACGCGATCAAGTTGATCGAAATAGGTTTGCATAATGAACTCCATATTCAGGGATGCGGCGGATAACAAGTCATAAGCCAATATAGAATTCATGTTTTGCTTTCCTCAATTACGTTATTTCACACCGCGATTGAGAGAATCCACAAACGTGCGCCAGATCGCACAACTGAATATTATCAACGGCCTCCCCACCTTCGTTTCAATGACATATCAATGATATAGCTATTTTATTTATTTTTAAAAACCAGATCGCGGTCATAAATCAGAAAACAAACTAAATTTCGTAATCCCAAAATAAGCACAGATAATTGCCAGTCTTCCTTTAGCTGTTAAGAATCTACTACGTATCAGGCCGTTTCTTTACCCCGTTCGTCTTATCCTGCACTTTACAAAAAAGGCTGATTATTATGAAGATAAAGAACCTTTGCCTCACGCTCTGTGCTTCGCTCCTGCTGACCAGTATGGCGGGGATGGCGAAAGAAGTTAAGATTGGTATGGCCATTGACGATCTCCGCCTTGAGCGCTGGCAGAAAGACCGTGATATATTTGTCAACAAAGCCGAATCATTAGGTGCCAAAGTATTTGTTCAGTCCGCCAATGGTAATGAAGAAACACAAATGTCGCAAATTGAAAATAT
Organism: Klebsiella sp. YJ; assembly: GCF_002108615.1. Taxonomy (NCBI): domain Bacteria; kingdom Pseudomonadati; phylum Pseudomonadota; class Gammaproteobacteria; order Enterobacterales; family Enterobacteriaceae; genus Klebsiella; species Klebsiella sp. YJ. Next base: position 161,296 of record NZ_MTEG01000014.1, on the reverse strand, counting down.
GATAAACCGCGGCGTTGATGTTCTGGTTATTATTCCCTACAACGGTCAGGTCTTAAGCAATGTGATTAAAGAAGCCAAACAGGAAGGCATTAAAGTTCTGGCCTATGATCGCATGATCAACAACGCAGATATTGATTTCTATATTTCCTTTGATAATGAAAAAGTGGGCGAAATGCAGGCCCAAAGTCTGGTGGCTAAAACTCCTCAGGGAAATTACTTTCTGATGGGGGGTTCTCCGGTGGATAATAACGCCAAGCTGTTCCGTGCCGGACAAATGAAAGTCCTCAAGCCTTATATCGACGAAGGTAAAATTAAGATCGTTGGCGACCAGTGGGTTGACGGCTGGCTGCCGGAAAATGCATTAAAAATTATGGAGAACGCCCTCACCGCTAACAATAACAAAATCGACGCGGTTGTCGCTTCTAACGATGCCACCGCCGGCGGCGCGATTCAGGCATTAAGCGCGCAGGGTCTGGCGGGGAAAGTCGCCATTTCCGGCCAGGATGCCGACCTTGCTGGCGTCAAGCGCATTATTTCCGGCACGCAGACCATGACCGTCTATAAGCCGATTACCACCCTTGCCACTACCGCCGCTGAAATTGCCGTCGAGCTCGGCAATGATAAAGCGCCGCATGCTGATACCACGTTGAATAACGGACTTAAAGATGTCCCGTCCCGCCTGCTCACCCCGATCGAAGTGAATAAAGACAATATTGAACAGACGGTCATCAAAGACGGTTTCCACAAAAAGAGCGAATTATAATTCCTGACGCCCCTCGCCGGGGCGTCATTCTCGTCCAGCCGGATATCGCTTATGCGGAGCATCTATGTCCTGGTTACTAGAAATGAAAAATATCACCAAAACCTTCGGAACCGTGAAGGCGGTAGATAATATCAGCCTGCGACTTAACGCCGGGGAAGTGGTCTCACTTTGCGGCGAAAATGGTTCTGGTAAATCCACGCTCATGAAAGTCCTGTGCGGAATTTATCCGCACGGTAGCTATGACGGTGAGATTATTTTCGCCGGTGAAACGCTTAAGCCCAATCATATTCGCGACACCGAACGCAAGGGTATCGCTATTATTCACCAGGAGCTCGCACTGGTTAAACACCTGAGCGTTCTGGAGAATATTTTTCTTGGTGCGGAAATCTCCCGCTATGGTCTCCTTGATTATGAAACCATGACTCTGCGCTGCCAGAAGCTGCTGGCGCAGGTGAATTTGACCATTTCACCCGATACCCGCGTCGGCGATCTCGGCCTTGGGCAGCAACAGCTGGTTGAAATTGCCAAAGCGCTCAATAAGCAGGTGCGTTTATTAATACTTGATGAACCCACCGCCTCATTAACCGAGCAAGAAACGGCCATTCTGCTGGATATCATTCGCGATCTGCAGGCCCACGGTATCGCCTGTATTTATATTTCCCACAAATTGAATGAGGTGAAAGCCATCTCTGACACCATTTGCGTCATTCGCGACGGCCAGCATATCGGCACCCGCGACGCCAGCGGCATGAATGAAGATGATGTGATAACCATGATGGTTGGCCGCGAACTCACCGCCCTTTACCCGAACGAGCCGCACGACTGCGGCGATGAAATTCTACGCGTCGAGCATTTAACCGCCTGGCATCCGGTCAACCGGCACATTAAGCGGGTCAACGATATCTCTTTTTCATTGCATCGCGGTGAAATCCTCGGCATTGCCGGGCTGGTCGGCGCCGGGCGTACCGAGGCCGTCCAGTGCCTGTTTGGTGTCTGGCCGGGGCGCTGGGAAGGGAAAGTGTTCATTGACGGTCAACCGGTGGCTATCCACCACTGCCAGCAGGCTATCGCCCACGGTATTGCCATGGTCCCTGAGGACCGCAAAAAAGACGGGATCGTGCCGGTAATGGCGGTGGGTAAGAACATCACTCTGGCGGCGTTAAGTCAGTTTACCGGCCGGCTAAGCAGCCTGGATGACGCCGGGGAGCAGCACTGCATCCAGCAATCCATCCAGCGGCTGAAAATCAAAACGTCATCGCCAGAGCTGGCCATTGGCAGCCTGAGCGGCGGCAATCAGCAGAAAGCGATTCTGGCCCGCTGTCTGTTGCTGAATCCGCGCATCCTGATTCTCGATGAACCCACTCGCGGCATCGATATCGGCGCGAAATACGAAATCTACAAATTGATTAATCAGCTGGTGCAGCAGGGGATCGCCGTCATCGTCATCTCATCAGAACTGCCGGAAGTTCTCGGGTTAAGCGATCGGGTGCTGGTGATGCATGAAGGCAAGCTGAAAGCCAATTTAGTCAATCATCATCTGACCCAGGAACAGGTGATGGAAGCCGCGTTGAGGAGCGAACACCATGTCGAAAAACACGTCGTCTGAGATAAAAATCATCCCGCCCGCCCCTGCCGGTGTGTCTGGATTCAAAGGGCTGAACCTACAGGTTTTCGTGATGATCGCCGCGATTGTGGTGATTATGCTGTTCTTCACCTGGGCTACCGAAGGAGCCTATTTAAGCGCGCGAAACATTTCTAACCTGCTGCGGCAGACGGCGATTACCGGCATCCTGGCGGTCGGGATGGTTTTCGTCATTATTTCCGCCGAGATCGATCTCTCCGTGGGCTCGATGATGGGGCTGCTCGGCGGCGCGGCGGCGATTTTTGACGTCTGGCTCGGCTGGCCGCTACCGTTGACCATTGCGGTCACGCTGGTGATGGGGCTGGTACTCGGCGCCTGGAACGGCTGGTGGGTCGCCTACCGCAAAGTCCCGTCGTTTATCGTCACCCTCGCCGGGATGCTGGCGTTCCGCGGCATTCTGATCGGTATTACCAACGGCACCACCGTCTCTCCCACCAGCCCGGCCATGTCGCAAATTGGACAAAGCTATCTGCCTGACGGCCTCGGTTTCGGCATCGGCGTCATCGGCATGGTGGCCTTTATTGTCTGGCAATGGCGCGGTCGCCTGCGTCGTCAATCCCTGGGATTAACCACACCCGCGCCAACCTCGACGGTGGCACGCCAGAGCATTACTGCGGTTATCGTGCTCGGCGCCATCTGGCTATTAAACGATTATCGCGGCGTCCCCACGCCGGTTCTCATCCTGGCAGCTCTGCTGCTGGCGGGAATGTTTATGGCCACCCGAACAGCCTTTGGCCGGCGAATTTATGCCATTGGCGGTAATCTGGAAGCGGCACGCCTGTCCGGGATTAGCGTTGAACGCACCAAGCTGGCCGTTTTCGCCATCAATGGTCTGATGGTGGCCATCGCCGGTCTGATCCTCAGCTCGCGTCTGGGCGCCGGTTCGCCTTCAGCCGGTAACATTGCCGAGCTGGATGCTATCGCCGCCTGCGTCATCGGCGGCACCAGCCTCGCCGGCGGGGTAGGTAGCGTCGCCGGAGCCGTCATGGGGGCATTTATCATGTCGGCGCTGGATAATGGTATGAGCATGATGGACGTCGCCACCTTCTGGCAGTACATCGTCAAAGGCGCCATTTTACTGCTGGCAGTATGGATGGATTCGGCGACGAAGCGCAGAACATAAGCCAGCTAAAGGGAAGAATGCCCGAATTCTATGCGCTACCACCAGATTTACGCATAAGACGCTTGTCATTATTCGGGCATTGGCCGGTATTGTATGGCCAGAAAGAGAGACCAGGAAAAGAGACTATGTTTGCAAAGCGCCACCGTATTACGCTGCTATTCAATGCCAACAAAGCCTACGACCGGCAGGTGGTCGAGGGGGTAGGAGAATATTTACAGGCATCGCAACAGGAATGGGATATCTTCATTGAAGAGGATTTTCGGGCGCGTATTGAGAATATCAGGGAGTGGCTGGGCGACGGCGTGATTGCTGATTATGACGACCCGGAAATCGAAAGACTGCTGGCCGACGTCGAGGTCCCGATTGTCGGCGTCGGCGGCTCCTACCATCGCCCCGAATGCTATCCCCCGGTGCACTATATTGCGACGGATAACGCCGCGCTGGTCGAAAGCGCCTTCCTGCATCTGAAAGAAAAAGGCGTCCAGCGCTTCGCCTTTTACGGGCTACCCACCTCCAGCGGAAAACGTTGGGCTGTCGAGCGCGAACACGCGTTTTGCCAGCTGGTCGCGAAGGAGAAATATCGCGGCGTGGTTTATCAGGGACTCGAGACCGCACCGGAAAACTGGCAACACGCGCAGAACCGCCTCGCGGACTGGCTGCAAACGCTCCCTCCGCAAACCGGAATTATCGCCGTGACCGATGCCCGCGCCCGTCACGTGCTTCAGGCCTGCGAGCTGCTGCATATCCCGGTGCCGGAAAAGCTGTGCGTCATCGGTATTGATAATGAAGAGCTGACCCGCTACCTGTCACGCGTCGCGCTCTCCTCCGTCGCGCAGGGGACCCGGCAGATGGGTTACCAGGCGGCCAAGCTGCTGCATCGACTGCTGGATAAAGAGCCTCTGCCGCTGCAGCGCCGGCTGGTGCCGCCGATGCGCGTCGTTGAACGGCGCTCCACGGACTATCGCTCGCTCACCGACCCGTCGGTGATTCAGGCGATGCACTATATCCGCAATAACGCCTGCAAGGGCATCAAGGTCGAACAGGTACTGGATGCCGTCGGCATCTCCCGCTCTAACCTCGAGAAGCGCTTCAAGGAGGAGGTCGGCGACACCATTCACTCCATCATTCACCGCGAGAAACTCGAAAAGGCCCGCAGCCTGCTGGTCTCCACCACGCTGTCGATTAATGAAATTTCGCAAATGTGCGGCTATCCATCGTTGCAATATTTCTATTCGGTATTTAAGAAAGAGTACGACGTGACGCCGAAGGAGTACCGGGATCGGCACAGTGAAGTGATGATGTAGAGCCAGTGAGATCGAAAAGAAAAATGCCCGGGGCTTACGCGCCGGGCATTCGCTATTACATATGGGCAGCAATCAGCCGCTGGTTGTCCTGATACATCGCGAAGAGATAGTTGTTGTAGCTCGACCCTTTCGTCGAATAGCCCTTCAGCTTATGAATCATGGTGCTGGCCGTCACTTCCTGATCCGTTTTACGCAGCTGCGCGCGGGATTTACGGAAGGACTTGTATGCCGGATGGGTGTTCAGGTTCGTCACGTAAGCCTGTACAGACTCCTCCACGGAATCAAACTGGGAGTAGCCTTTCATCGCACCGCGGCAGTTTCCGCCGCCGCATTTCATACCAAACAGATTGTTGTTCATGCGCGCCAGTTTGGACGTACCCCAGCCGCTTTCCGCCGCCGCCATGGTCGCCACCATGCTGTTCGGAATGATGTCGACGCGCTCCATCAGCGTGTTCCATGGAATATGGCGGGTGTTGCCAGACCATTTCACTTTATAGCGTGCAGTAATATCCTTCAGGCGCGAGCGCTCTGTCGGTGACCAGCGCGAATCGTATTGCTTGGCAACAAGCCAGTTACGATCGGCGGTAATCACCTGATTTTGTTTAGTAATATAAGGCATTACTGTCCGGAGAAACGCTTTTTTCCTTGGGGTTCCGGAAGGGTATTTTCGCAAATCAGGAAGTGAACTACTCTTTACACTATTGCGAGAATACTCTTGTTTACTGCTTACCTTAACTTGACTACTTTTCTTTACTTGTGAGGCTTTATGACTCGTTGTTGCTGTGTGGGTTGTTGCCAACACACTACCTGAAAATATGCAGGTAAGTAACATGAGTATCGCAGCCCCATATCGTCGCATGGGAATCGATATCATTAGGTCTCCTGGTCGGATTTAATCATTCCAACACCTTGTTTTACGCAAAAAAACGTTAATTGAGTCGCGAATAGTATCAAAAATACCCAGTGAGAGCACTAACAGAAATAGTCCAATTCCTAAAAGCTGTCATCTGAAATCGGTTTCCGCGCCGTCATCAGGGGGCGAAAATGCTAGCGCCGTCTCATTTTTTGCCTGTTTTTTGACCTCTGTCACTCACCCCTTTTTGTCATCCCTGCAAAAGCGCAGGTGGGATGAGTTCATTATCCGGTTTGCCGGGCAAACTGAACAAAAAACCGCTCACAGGACTCCAGAATGAAACTCGCTGCGCTCGCGTCGCTCTTGTTGCCAGGAATGGCCTTCGCCGCCTGGACCACCGCCGATTTCCCGGCCTTTACCGAAGAGGGCACCGGCAGGTTTATCAGTCAAAACGAGGTGGCGAAGGGTACACGTCCGCTACAAATTAATTTTGACCAACAGTGCTGGCAGCCCGTCGGAGCCATCAAACTCAACCAGATGCTGTCCATGGAACCCTGCCGCGGCACCCCGGCACAATGGCGGGTCTTCCGCGAAGGTCGCTACACGCTTGAAGTGGATACCCGCTCCGGTACGCCGACGCTGATGCTTTCTCTGGAGGAAAAAGAGGCGGCGACAGCTTCTGCGCCGCAGCTGCGTCAGTGTCCAAAATGGGATGGTAAGCCGCTAACGCTGGATGTCAGCAAGACCTTTGCCGAGGGTAGCAAAGTCCGTGATTTCTACAGCGGCAATGTCGCCACGGTCAGCGCCGGGAAAATTACGCTGCAGCCGGCCCCCAACAGCAACGGTTTACTGCTCCTTGAGCGGGCAGACACCACCGCCGACGCCCCCTTCAACTGGCATAACGCCACGGTCTATTTCGTGCTGACCGACCGTTTCGTCAACGGCAACCCGGCCAACGACAACAGTTATGGGCGGCACAAAGACGGAATGCAGGAAATCGGCACCTTCCACGGCGGCGACCTGCAAGGGCTGACCAGCAAACTCGACTACCTGAAAGAGTTAGGCGTTAACGCGCTGTGGATAAGCTCGCCGCTGGAACAAATTCACGGCTGGGTCGGCGGCGGAACCAAGGGCGATTTCCCGCATTACGCCTATCACGGCTACTACGCCCAGGACTGGACAAAGCTGGATGCCAATATGGGTACCGAGGAGGATTTGCGTCGCCTTGTCGATGAGGCGCACAAGCGCGGTATCCGCATCCTGTTCGATGTGGTGATGAACCACACTGGCTATGCCACCCTCGCCGATATGCAGGAGTTCAAATTCGGCTCGCTGTATCTGCAGGGCGACGAGTTGAAAAAAACGCTCGGGGAACACTGGACCAACTGGAAACCCGGCCCGGGCCAGACCTGGCACAGCTTCAACGACTACATCAACTTCAGCGATAAAGCCGGCTGGGAAAAATGGTGGGGGAAAAAGTGGATTCGTACCGATATCGGCGACTACGACAACCCAGGCTTTGACGATCTGACCATGTCCCTGGCCTTCCTGCCGGATCTGAAAACCGAATCGACCACCCCTTCCGGGCTGCCGAATTTCTATCAACAAAAGCCTGATACGGCGGCAAAAGTGATTCCAGGCTATACGCCGCGCGATTATCTGACCCACTGGTTGAGTCAGTGGGTACGTGATTACGGCATTGACGGTTTCCGCGTCGATACCGCCAAACACGTCGAGCAGGCCGCCTGGCAACAGTTGAAAACCCAGGCCACTGCGGCGCTGGCGGAATGGAAAAAGGCCAATCCGGATAAAGCGCTGGATAACGCGCCGTTCTGGATGACCGGTGAAGCCTGGGGCCATGGGGTGATGCAGAGCGATTACTACCGCCACGGTTTTGATGCGATGATTAACTTCGACTACCAGGATCAGGCGGCGAAAGCATCAGGCTGTCTCTCCAGTATTGACCTGACCTGGCAGCAGATGGCGGATAAACTGCAGACGTTTAACGTTCTGAGCTATCTCTCATCCCACGACACGCGTCTGTTCCGCGAAGGCGGCAGCACTGCGGCAGAACTGCTGCTGCTCGCGCCAGGCGCGGTACAGCTCTTCTATGGCGATGAGTCCGCGCGGCCGTTCGGGCCTACCGGCTCAGATCCGCTGCAGGGGACACGTTCGGATATGAACTGGCAGGACGTCGAGGGTAAAGCCGCGCTCAGCGTCACCCACTGGCAGAAGCTCGGCCAGTTCCGCGCCCGCCACCCGGCAATCGGGATGGGCAAACAAACCACGCTCTCTATGCCGCAAGGTTACGGTTTCGTCCGTGAAAACGCCGATGACAAAGTCATGGTGGTATGGGCAGGCCAACGATAACCCCTTTTCTGATGGCTCCCCGGTCTCCCCGGGGAGCCTTTACAGAATAAAAAACTAATATCTATCGATAATCCAGCATAAAAATGAAATCCTCGACATTCCTGCCGATTTGCACCGCATCGAGGCTGGCGTTATGGTTATCCACTTTCCAGGAAGACCGATAGATTATCCGCAATGACATTTTCACTTTTCGGCGACAAATTCACCCGTCATTCAGGCATCACCCGCTTGATGGAAGACCTCAATGACGGCCTGCGCACTCCGGGCGCTATTATGCTGGGCGGCGGTAATCCCGCGCAGATCCCGGAAATGAACGAATACTTCCAGACCCTGCTGGCTGACATGCTCGCCAACGGCAAAGCCCTTGATGCGCTTTGTAATTACGACGGTCCGCAGGGAAAAAGCGAGCTTCTGACCGTGCTGGCGCAGATGCTGCGCGAAGAACTGGGCTGGGAGATTGAACCACAGAATATTGCACTAACAAATGGCAGTCAGAGTGCATTTTTCTACTTGTTTAACCTCTTTGCCGGACGCCGTGCGGATGGCACCACCCGCAAAGTCCTGTTCCCGCTGACGCCGGAATATATCGGCTACGCCGACTCGGGTCTCGAAGAGGATCTGTTTGTCGCCACCCGCCCGAATATTGAGTTGCTGCCAGAAGGCCAGTTTAAATACCACGTCGATTTTGAACACCTGCAGGTCACGGAAGAGACGGGGATGATTTGCGTCTCTCGCCCGACCAACCCGACCGGTAACGTGATTACCGACGAAGAGCTGATCAAGCTGGATGCGCTGGCCCACCAACACGGCGTTCCGCTGGTGATTGATAACGCGTATGGCGTGCCTTTCCCGGGAATTATTTTCAGCGACGCCAGGCCGCTCTGGAACCCGAATATTGTACTGTGTATGAGCCTGTCCAAGCTGGGCCTGCCGGGCAGCCGCTGCGGGATCATCGTGGCCAATGAGAAAATCATTACCGCCATCAGCAACATGAACGGGATTATCAGCCTTGCGCCCGGCGGAATGGGGCCGGCGATGATGTGCGAAATGATCAAACGCCATGACCTGCTGCGCCTGTCAGAAACGGTCATCAAGCCGTTCTACTACCAGCGCGTACAGGAAACTATCGCCATTATTCGCCGCTATCTGCCGGAAGATCGCTGCCTGATTCATAAACCTGAAGGGGCGATTTTCCTCTGGCTGTGGTTTAAAGATCTGCCGATCTCCACCGAACTGCTGTACCAGCGGCTGAAAAAACGCGGCGTATTGATGGTGCCGGGCGACTACTTCTTCCCGGGGCTGGATAAACCCTGGCCGCACACCCACCAGTGCATGCGCATGAACTACGTACCGGACCCGGAGAAAATTGAAGCGGGCGTGAAGATTCTCGCCGAAGAGGTTGAGCGGGCCTGGGGCGAAGCGCACGCGTAACGCCTGCTCACAAAGCGTAACCCCGACCTCTTATGGCCTGCCGGACGGCGGGCCATATCGCCCGGCTAAGGCGTATTGGTGCCGCTATCCGGGCCTCTCGCACGCCTACATCGCCAACGCCATTCGCCGACGCCGCTGCGCGCTCAGTCGCTCCAGCTCCGCACCTTCCAGACAGCGCAACGCCTGAGTCGGGCACGCGGCAATACAGGCAGGTCCCTCCGCGCGATGGCGGCATAAATCGCATTTCAGCGCCTGCACGCCCTCCCCGGTCAACATGACGGTTATTGCGCCATAAGGGCAGGCGACCATGCAGCTTTTACAGCCGATACAGCGACGCTGGTCAACGTACCAGGCGGCATTTTCACGTTGAATGGCGTCAACCGGGCAGACATTTGCACAAGGTGCATCTTCACACTGGCGACACAGCGTGGCCGTCGACAGCTCGTCACTTTTCACCACCCGGATACGGGGCGCAAACTGCGGCGCAGAAACCGTGGTACAGCTTTGATCGTGCTGATGCGAGACCACGCAGGCCACTTCACAGGTCCGGCAGCCAATACATTTTTGTGCATCCGCGATGATAAAACGGTTCATCCGCTGCTCCATTGAGGATAAAAAAGCAGCGTGCCAGAAAACGCGGTCCCCGCGCCTTGATCCTGAATGGAATCAGCCCTTTTTTTACCTCTCGCCGGGGAATTTTAGTCATTTGCCTGAGTCTTCCTGCCGTAAGCAATGACGACGGGAAAAGATAGCGCGTATGGCAAAGACGCTTCCCGTCTGGGGGATGCCTCGCCTACGCCGAGTTAATATGCTCCTTACAGTAACGACGCTTCCACGCCGCCGGCGTCAGGCTGGTATGTTTACGGAAAATTTTGCGGAAATAGCCGACATCATTGAAGCCGCATTTCATTGCCACTTCGGTCAGCGACAAGGAGTCGCTGATGAGCAACTTTTCCGCGGCCCTCACCCGTTGGCGGTGCAGCGCTTCAGTGAGCGTCAGCCGAAAAACATGACGATAAACGCGTCCCAGATAATCGGCGTTACAGTGCAGCTCTTTCGCTAAGGTTGAAGCGGAAACCGGTAAATGAAACCGGGTATGAATGATTTGCTGCGCTTTCCACGCCAGCGCATTCCCGGGACTATCCGTTGTCTGCTCGCTTGCGGCTGCCGAGATTTGTTGCAGAATGAGCAGCAGAATCAATTCCAGTGCCGTGCTACGGTGGATATTTTCCTGCTCACGCAAGAATTGCCTGAACAGAGAAATAATATACTGCGGCTCACTCACCCGGGAGTGCTGTGGGATAGACAGCGGCGCTTTGGGAGTCAAATCGCCCTCATCCGGCATCACTTCAAAATGCAACCAGTAGAATTTTAAATCCGCCGGGAACGGGTCAATACCGACATGTGAACGCTGCGGCCAAAGCAGTAAACTTTCTCCGGCATTCACCCTGAATATTTGATTTTCTTCGCGAATCGTTAATATCCCTTTTTCGACAAAAATGAGCTCCCAGGAAAGAAGCCGTCGCGCCGGATGGCTACCAATACCCCGGGAAATAAATAACCCGCCATTTTGTACTTTAATCGGAAGAGACATGGATAATTCAAGCATAGATATTCAATTTCTCGCTTTTTTGCGCCACTTATAACTCTGTTTATATCTGATTATTAACGATAAAAGCGCATCATATCGGATCGAAATCACACTTTTACGATGAAGTCGGAATCGTCATCTTTTTATACTTTTCCCTTCCCTTGTTGGTACCTGTATTTCGTGCAGAATAAATACCGTACTTTGCAAATTACACAATAAAACCCGCGATTAAGTGGGTTATTTTCCGCATATCATCTCCGGGAGTTATTTATGACTTCGGCTCCGATTACGACCAACGATTTGGCACTACGTGCACAAAACGAAAAATTATCCCTCCGTGAAAAAATAGGTTACGGACTGGGCGATGCCGGCGGGACGGTCATTACCTGCCTGATAATGAACTTTCTCACGTTTTTCTATACCGATGTTTTTGGGTTGACGCCCGCATTGGTCGGAACGCTGTTCCTCGCGCTGCGCGTTTTTGACGCCATTTCCGACCCGATCATGGGCGTTCTGGCCGACCGCACCCAAAGTCGCTGGGGACGTTTTCGTCCCTGGCAGCTGTGGATTGCCGTGCCGATCGGCATCATCGGCGTACTGACGTTTACCGTACCTGATGCCAGCATGGGGGTAAAAATCGCCTGGGCATTCGGCACCTATCTGCTGCTGTCGATGAGCTACACCGCGATTAACGTGCCGTACTGCGCGCTGATCAACACCATGACCACTCGCCATAGCGAGGTTATCTCGTGCCAGGCCTGGCGCTTTGTCCTGTGCGGCGTAGCGGGTTTTTTGGTCTCCGTCGGGCTGCCGTGGCTGGTAAAAGCGCTGGGCCAGGGAAATACCGCTCAGGGCTATCAGTATGGCGTTGGCGTACTCTGTGCCATTGCGGTGGTGATGTTCCTGTGCTGTTTCTTCTGGGTTCGCGAACGTGTCTCACTGGATGTGATGGGCAAATTTACCCTGCGCGAACATATTGCCGGGCTGCGCAGAAACGACCAGCTGCTGTTGATGCTGGTGATGTCATTCCTGCTGATCAATGTTTTTAATATCCGTGGCGGCGGCTACATGTACTTCATCACCTACGTCCTTGGCGGTTCAACTGGCTATACCTCCCTGTTTTTCACTATGGTGACCTTTGCCTCTATTTTCGGCGCCGTCATCATCAACCTGTTATCCCGCCGTTTTGATACCGTCACCCTCTACTACTACACCAACCTGGTGTTAGCGGCGCTTGCCGTCGTGATGTGGTTTTTACCCACCGGCCCGGCCTACCAGACCCTGTGGCTGGGGGTGATCCTCGGCAACGGTATTATTCTCGGCTTCACTTTGCCGCTGCACTTCTCGCTGATGGCCTTCTCCGATGACTACGGCGAATGGAATACCGGCGTGCGCTCTTCCGGCATGAACTTCGCCTTTAACCTGTTCTTCATCAAGCTGGCATGGGCCTCCAGCGCCGGCATCATCAGCCTCGTGTTTATTTACGTGGCCTATCAGCCGGGCGCCGATAATCAGACGGCATCATCGCTGGCCGGTATCACCGCAATGGAAACCCTGCTGCCCGCACTTTTCCATCTGCTGCTCGCCTTCGCGATCCGCGCCTGCAAACTCAATAATCCGATGATGGCGCGCATTGCCAGCGACCTGCGCACGCGCCACGTTCAGCCCTAAGGAGTCCGTCATGTCTGTTATGGAAGTCGATCTGCACAAACTGAAAATCACCGATCCATTCCTCGGTCAGTACCAGCAGCTGGTGCGCGATGTGGTGATCCCCTACCAGTGGGATGCGCTTAACGACCGCATCGACGAGGCCGATCCGAGCCATGCGATAGAAAACTTCCGTATCGCCGCCGGGCGTCAGCAAGGCGAATTTTACGGTATGGTTTTTCAGGACAGTGACGTGGCGAAATGGCTGGAAGCCGTCGCCTGGTCGCTGTGCCAGAAGCCAGATAGCGAACTGGAAAAGACCGCTGATGAAGTGATTGAACTGGTGGCTGACGCCCAGTGCGAAGATGGCTACCTGAATACCTACTTCACGGTCAAAGCTCCAGCGCAACGCTGGACGAATCTCGCCGAGTGCCACGAGCTTTACTGTGCCGGGCACATGATTGAAGCTGGCGTCGCCTTCTTCCAGGCCACCGGCAAACGCCGCCTGCTGGAGGTGGTCTGTCGCCTGGCGGACCATATCGACAGCGTGTTTGGCCCCGGAGAACATCAGCTACACGGCTATCCCGGGCACCCGGAAATTGAGCTGGCATTGATGCGCCTGTATGACGTCACCCAGCAACCTCGCTACCTGGCGTTGACGAACTATTTCGTTGAGGAGCGCGGAACACAGCCGCATTTTTACGATATCGAATATGAAAAGCGCGGCAAAACCTCCTACTGGAATACCTACGGCCCGGCATGGATGGTGATGGATAAGCCCTATAGCCAGGCGCACCAACCGATCGCTGAACAGCCTGTCGCCATCGGTCATGCGGTGCGCTTTGTCTACCTGATGACCGGCGTTGCCCATCTCGCCCGTTTAAGCCAGGACGAGGGCAAGCGCCGGGACTGCCTGCGGCTGTGGCAGAACATGGCCCGGCGCCAGCTGTATATCACCGGCGGCATCGGTTCGCAGAGCAGCGGAGAGGCCTTCAGCAGCGACTACGACCTGCCAAACGATACGGTGTATGCCGAAAGCTGCGCCTCCATTGGCCTGATGATGTTTGCCCGCCGGATGCTGGAGATGGAAGCCGACAGTCAGTATGCCGACGTAATGGAGCGCGCGCTGTATAACACCGTGCTGGGCGGAATGGCGCTGGACGGTAAGCACTTTTTCTACGTCAATCCGCTGGAGGTCCACCCAAAATCATTGAAATTTAACCATATTTACGACCACGTGAAGCCCGTTCGTCAGCGCTGGTTCGGCTGCGCCTGCTGCCCGCCGAATATCGCCCGCGTACTCACGTCACTGGGACACTACATCTACACGCCGCATGCAGAGGCGCTCTATATCAATCTGTATATCGGCAACCATGCAGAGATCCCGGTGGGCGATAAGACATTGCGGCTGTGCATCAGCGGCAACTATCCGTGGCAGGAGCAGGTAAAAATCACCATTGACTCCTCCATACCGGTCAAGCATACCCTCGCGCTGCGCCTGCCAGACTGGTGCGATAACCCGCAGGTGACGCTGAACGGCGTGGCGGTTTCACGGGATGTCCGCAAAGGCTATCTGCACATCCACCATCGCTGGCAGGAAGGCGACACTCTGCTGCTAACGCTACCGATGCCGGTGCGCCGCGTCTACGGTAATCCGCTGGTGCGCCATCAGGCCGGCCAGGTCGCCGTACAGCGAGGCCCATTGGTCTATTGTCTGGAACAGGCGGACAACGGCGAACAGTTGCATAACCTGCAGCTGCCGCGTAACGCCCGGTTCAGCGCTTTTGCAGGAAAAGGCATGTTTGCGCATAAGGTGCTTCTTCAGGCGCCGGGTTATAAGCAAACGGCGGAGAATGCGCAAAGCCAGGCGCTGTGGAGTTATGACCACACGCCGGCCACGCGCCAGCCGCAGACCTTAACCTTTGTTCCGTGGTTTAGCTGGGCGAATCGCGGCGAAGGAGAAATGCGCATCTGGGTGAAAGAAACGGACGAATAAACGCGGGAGGTAGTGCCGCGCCCCGAGGGAGTTCAACCTAAACATCCGCGCCGGCGCTACGCTGACCGGGCAGCGCAGGCTGGCCCGGTCGCCTGAAAAGACTTAAAGAAACAAGGCTTTATCGCGCAGAATATGGTCATTACCACGACGGCGGGTAAAGCCAATCCGGTCGAAATATTCAAGAATTTGAATCGCCAGTTTACGCCCGACGTTCAGCGTATCGCGGAAATCTGCCGCGCAGGTTGAACCGCGTAGCTGATCCAACTCGCGGATCATTCTGGCAAAGGCCACGATCCGATCGTTGCGATAATAACGATCTTTGACGATCGCGGTAATCATGCCCTGCTGCGCCGCCTGACGCAGCACCGCGCGCATCAGCGCCTCTTCAACGCCCGCCTCTTTCGCCAGGTCGCGCACCCACCATGGCTCATCGGCAAACAGGTCGGCAACCCGTAGCCAGATGGCCTGCTGCTCCTCGGTAAAGCCCGCTTTGTGTTCCGGCAGATGCAACCATCCGTGATGGCTGTCGATAGTCCCACTGGCGCGCATCTGCTCAATCAGCAGCAGTACCAGCGCTTCGTCCTCCATCGGCAGCGCAATACGCCGCAGACGTTCGCGGCCCGGTCCAGGCTCGTCGCGATGCTGATCGTGATAGCGCGCCAGCGCATCAAGGAGTTTTGTCTGCCAGCGCGCCGCCAGCGCAGGGCTGAGCAGGTTATAACCGGCCTGCAGATAGCCGGCGTTGCGGGTCAGCGCCGCCAGGCCATTTTCGTTCAGCTGACGGGCCCAGGCAAATTCATCCAGACGTACCGCGTCGCGCTGCAGGTGCGTCTCCAGCGCCTGGGCATCATCCGCAGCCGCCGCTAGCGCATGGAGCCACTGCAGATATTCCGCTTTCCGTTTGCCGCGCCGCGGCGGATTTAGCGTCACCACGCGGGCACCCGCCAGGGTAACGCGGGCGGAGATATCGCGCAGCACCAGGCGGTCGTTATCTGCCAGCCACAGCGGAGTATCGAGTACCAGTTCGGCGAGATTCCCCTCCAGCAGCGAGACGCGTCCGGTAATATGGCTGGCGGCATGATGGATATGCAAAGACTGCCATTGCGTCAACGGCGTATGGCACTGTAGTTCAACAATCACCCGTCCGGACGCTTCGGGAGGCTGAACGGACAGCAGCCAGTCGCCGCGATTGAGCGCCTCTTTCTGCGCATCGCCGACAATGTTCAGCGCAATTCGCTGACCGGCCCGCGCCCGGTCGACCGGCTGGTTTTGCGCATGCAGCCCGCGCACGCGCATCGGCTTATCCACCCCGGTCAGCCATAGCGTATCGCCGACGTTGACCTCGCCGCTGAGCGCGGTGCCGGTCACCACCAGGCCCGCTCCTTTTACGGTGAAGGCGCGATCGATAGCCAGGCGAAAACGCTGATGCTGTGGGTGGGTGCGTTCAGGCAGCTGGCGCAGATGCGCGCGTAGCTCGTCGACCCCCCGGTTTTCCGTCGCCGCCGTGGCAAACAGCGTGGCATGGGTAAAGCCAAATTCGGCCAGCACCGCGTCCACCTCGGCACGCACCTCGCTCACGCGCGCCTCATCAACGCGATCGGCCTTAGTCAACGCCACCGTCAGCGACGGCTTTCCCGTCAGCTGCAGGATGGCCAGATGCTCGCGGGTCTGCGCCATCACGCCATCATCGCAGGCCACCACCAGCAGCGCGTGGTCAATACCGCCCACCCCCGCCAGCATGTTAGACAAAAACTTTTCGTGGCCAGGCACATCGATAAACCCCAGCACGCGACCGTCGGGCTGTGGCCAGTAGGCGTACCCCAGATCGATCGTCATCCCGCGTGATTTCTCTTCCGGCAGACGGTCGGCATTAACGCCGGTGATCGCCTGCAGCAGCGTCGTTTTGCCGTGGTCAACATGTCCGGCAGTGGCAATAATCATTGTAATAACATCTCCATAAACCGGGGTTCATCTTCAAGACAGCGCAAGTCCAGCCACAGACGCCCATCGTAAATCCGTCCGATCACCGGGATCGTCAGCCCACGCCAACGGGCCGCCAGCGCCTCCAGCTGACTGCCTCGACCATCGCGCGGCGTAAAGGTCAGCGCCGCCCCAGGCAGACGGTCCACCGGTAGCGAACCGCTGCCAATTTGCGACTGACAGGGCTCCACCCGCACCTCAAACTGCGCGTAATGCGCGGCCAGCAATGGCTGCAGGCGCAGCGCCTGTGCCTGAATCGCCTCCGCCGTGCGGGTCAGCAGGCGTAGCGTGGGCAGCCGATCGGCCAGCGTTTCCGGATGCAGATAGAGCCGCAGAGTGGCTTCCAGCGCGGCAAGGGTCATTTTATCCGCCCGCAGCGCGCGCTTAAGCGGGTGCTGCTGCAGACGGGCAATCATCGCCTTCTCACCAACGATAATCCCCGCCTGCGGGCCGCCCAGCAGCTTATCGCCGGAGAAGCTCACCAGACTGACGCCCGCCGCGATCATCTCCTGCGGCATCGGCTCTTTCGGCAGGCCATACTGGCTCAAATCAACCAGCGAACCGCTGCCCAAATCCGCCACCACCGGAATACCCGTTTCGCGGCCAATCATCGCCAGCTCGGCTTCATCGACGGCCGCCGTGAAGCCCTCGATGCTGTAATTGCTGGTATGGACCTTCATCAATAGCCCGGTATTGTCATTCACGGCCTGGCGATAATCTTTCGCATGGGTGCGGTTGGTGGTACCAACTTCATGCAGGATACAACCCGCCTGGCGCATCACATCGGGAATACGGAATGCTCCGCCGATCTCCACCAGCTCGCCGCGCGAGAGCACCACCTCTTTACCGCCGGCGGTGGCCGCCAGCATCAGCAGCACCGCCGCGGCGTTATTGTTGACGATACAGGCATCTTCTGCACCGGTGATGCGGCACAGCAGTTCCGCCAGCGCCCGATCGCGGTGGCCGCGTCCGGCATCATCCAGGCTGTACTCCAGCGTGACCGGCGCACGCATCGCCTGGGCGACGGCATCAACCGCCGTTTCTGCCTGGATTGCGCGCCCCAGGTTGGTATGCAGCACCGTGCCGGTGAGATTGAACACCGGGCGCAGCGCGCTTTGCAATGTTTGCGCCAGCCGTCGCCCGGTTTCCTGCGGCCAGTCATCGCACCAGCCCGGCAGCGCCTGCTGCTGACGAATGTATTCCCGCGCCTCCTCCAGCATCTGGCGCAGCAGCGTCACCACCTGAGCATGACCATAGCGGGCCAGCACAGCAGAAAAAGCGGGGTCGCGAAGCAAACGGTCGGTGGCCGGAAGCCGGGTGTAAAGCGCACGAATATCGGTAGTCATGAATGGACCTGGCGGTAAGTTATTTACCCCCCTCCCGACGGGAGAGGGAGTCAACAAATCAGCGGTGATTGTAACGTCTCCGGGGGGAAACTGTTACCTGCCTGGGTCAAGTCCTTGGCGGTTCGGTACGGGCAAAACTGGCGCGCTGAAAAAGCGCATCGACCAGCTTAATCAGCTGAGGCCGCGTCGCACACCAGCCGGGCGCAACCCGCCGAAAGTTTAGATAGGCAATCGCGCACGCCGCTGAAATCGTGGCCAGATTGACCTCATCGATACGCAGGCTGCCATCGGCAACATAGGCTTCCAGCGCATCGAGGCCCCGGGTCACTTTCTCCCGCTGGCGCAGCAGCTCGCTTTCTGACTGCTGCGCCGCCGGACGGCTCTTTTCACGCACCAGTGCCTGCGCCGCCTCCATTACGCCGTCGGCCAGGGCCTCCAGCTGGCGCATTTTCAACGCCGCTTTCGGGTCCGATGGCACCATTGCTGGCGCCGCGCCGAGCTGATCGAGGTATTGCGCGATAATGGGAGAGTCATACCAGCATTCGCCGCCGTCGGTGACCAGCACCGGCACCTTGCCCAAGGGATTGTATTGGCCGACGCCGTTCTCGTCGTGGTAGGGAGATTCATTGACGAATGCGAAGGGGAGGTTTTTCTCCAGCAGAATGACGGAGATTTTACGTACAAAGGGACTGGTGTAGCTGCCGATCAGTTTCATTGCCTGCTCCTTTCGCCAACAAAAAAGTAAGTATGGTTCAGGCGCAGGCAAAAGGCAGGTCAGACTTAACGTCAGCCTGCCTTCATCGCAATTAATGATCCAGGTAGAGGTAGTGCATCCAGCTGGTCATGCGTAGCAAGACCTTTCTCATGACCGATACATGGCTGAAGTGGTCAGAATAGACCGCCACCTGGGCATAAATACCGTCCGGCAGCGAGTCGACATCCGCGTTGGGATCCAGCTCAATTGTCGCCAGGACGCCATCGGTTCCCGGTAAGACCGTCAGCGACTGCAATGCTCCTTGCGCCTGGTAAGATCCCCCCGGGACCACCGGAAGAATACTGGTCAGCTTGCCATGGAATACCTGGCCCGGCAGCGCGTTAAAGACCACTTCGGCATCATCGCCTGGCTTCAGTCGCAGCAGCGAGTTTTGGCGGAACTGGGCAACAATCTGCCGTTTTTGTTCCGGGATAAAGACCATCACCGGGCGCAGCGGCAGCGCTGCCGCATAGGTGCCGGGACGGATCAGCACCTGGGTAACATAGCCGTTGCTTGGCGCGCGAATCACGGTCTGGTCGAGGTTATATTTCGCCTCCGTCAACTGCGCGCGCAGACTGACAACCTGCGACTGCTCACCCCCCACCATGCTGTCCAGTTGACTCTGTATCTGCGCCTGCTCGGCAACGGATGCTTTCACTAACGCATCCTGCGCCAGATAGTTTTGCCGGGCGTTATCGATATCGCTTTCAGAGAACGGGTTGACCCGCGCCTGGCTGCCTTTCAGATAGCGCTGGTAGTCCTTGTAGAGCCGATCGCGCTCGGCGGAAACACGTACCGTGTTGGCCTGCGCTTCTGAAAGCTGCGCCTTCAGAGTGTTGATGCTGTGCAGCGCGGTCACCAGATCGGCCTGCAGTCTGTCCACCCGGGCCTGATAACGCACGGGATCAATCGTAAACAGGACATCACCCTTATTAACACGTTGATTCGTTTTATCCGTCACGGTACTGACGATACCGGTCACCTGCGGCGTAATGGGAATAGAAATAACCGCCTTTTGTGCAGTAAATGTATAAGGATGATTATAGTTCATTAATAAAATAAGGGCGCTGACGAGAAATATGCCGCCTAATGCCGCCGTGGCTAAAGTCCACTGGTTAACCGGAATGCGAAATATCTTAAAAACCGCCCATGCAATCGCTACATAGGTCAATACAATTAACAGATCCATGATTAGCGCTCCGGGGTCTCTTTATCTGCGGATGATGGCACCGCACCCAGTCTTTTTTCCAACTCGGCAACGCGTTGTGAAAGCCTTTCGATATCGGGATCGCGTTCAGCTGGAGGAATATGAGATTTCATTCCCCACCCGCGCTCAGGTTGATAGAGCGTGGCCCAAATCCACAGGAATGGCCAGATAACATGCAGCGTAAACAGGCTCACCCACCCGGCGGTATGGATGGCATCAGCGTGGGGATGATTACGTTTTTTGGCCATTAAATAGGGAATATCATGAATTGCAATGATTCCATAAAAGAGAACCAGAAAAACGAAGATCAATACACCCAACGCAAAATAGTTGAGAAACATATGTGCCTCACTAAACACGACGACAGCTCATCAATAATATAAAATGGTAAGCAACCAAATTAATTAATGAAATTTAAGTAAAAGAAAAATACGCTTATAATTTAAGGCCGAGGAGTATTGTTTTTAGTTATTCTCCTTGCAAGTTTTTAAGCGTGACAAAATATATCCTGAAGAACGATATACTTATCTTTACAACTTGAGCTTAAGCCACATGCTGACTTTTTTCCATACGGCCCGCCGATGATGTTTTTTCATTGTGAAGTCTGTGGACCAACGCCAGCCGCAGAGCGAGGGAGCAGAGTTTGCCGGCGATCACATCTGCAAAATTCAACGAATTATTTTTTGTGAACATGATCACAATATAGAGACAAACCAAAAACAATATTATGTGATGTAATTCACATTAATTGCCCTAATCAGGCTAATTTTGACCCATTGTCTTTTTTTTGCACACCAATTTTGTGATGCACATCACTACAAATAGCTGTCAGACACCTATATTCATGTGATCAGAATCACACAAAAACCCACCGACTGGACAGTTTAACCATTCAGTGCCAGATTCGCTTTATCAATCAGGGTCCGGCGACCTCTGCCGCCATATTCACAACAAGCCTCAGGCTTTTAGCCTACGCGATAAGCAAAACAGAAGAAGGGGTGTTTTATGTCATCCGATATCAAGATCAAGGTGCAAAGCTTTGGTCGTTTCCTCAGCAATATGGTGATGCCAAACATCGGCGCGTTTATCGCGTGGGGTATCATCACCGCATTATTCATACCGACAGGGTGGTTACCGAACGAGACGCTGGCGAAGTTAGTCGGCCCGATGATCACCTACCTGCTGCCGCTGCTTATCGGCTATACCGGCGGTAAATTAATTGGCGGTGAGCGTGGCGGCGTCGTCGGTGCCATCACCACAATGGGCGTCATCGTCGGCGCGGACATGCCGATGTTCCTCGGCGCCATGATCGCAGGTCCGCTGGGCGGCTGGGCGATTAAACATTTTGATGGCTGGGTAGACGGTAAGATTAAGTCCGGTTTCGAGATGCTGGTGAACAACTTCTCCGCCGGTATTATCGGGATGATCCTCGCGATTCTGGCATTCCTCGGCATTGGCCCGGCGGTTGAAGTCCTGTCCAAAATTCTGGCGGCGGGCGTTAACTTCATGGTTGTCCATGACATGCTGCCGCTGGCATCTATCTTCGTTGAACCGGCGAAAATCCTGTTCCTGAACAACGCTATCAACCACGGTATCTTCTCGCCGCTGGGTATTCAGCAGTCTCATGAGCTGGGCAAATCAATCTTCTTCCTGATTGAAGCCAACCCGGGCCCGGGGATGGGCGTGCTGCTGGCATACATGTTCTTTGGTCGCGGTAATGCGAAGCAGTCTGCAGGCGGTGCCGCAATCATCCACTTCCTGGGCGGTATCCACGAAATCTACTTCCCGTATGTGCTGATGAATCCGCGTCTGATCCTTGCCGTTATTCTCGGCGGTATGACCGGCGTGTTCACTCTGACTATCCTCAACGGCGGTCTGGTTTCTCCTGCTTCTCCGGGTTCTATTCTTGCGGTGCTGGCGATGACGCCGAAAGGCGCGTACTTCGCTAACATCGCGGCAATTATTGCGGCAATGGCCGTCTCCTTTGTGGTCTCCGCCATTCTGCTGAAAACCAGCAAAGTGAAAGAGGAAGATGATATCGATGCGGCGACTCGTCGCATGCAGGATATGAAAGCCGAATCTAAAGGCGCGGCTACCCCGCTGTCTGCAGGTACCGTAGCTAACGACCTGAGCCACGTGCGCAAAATCATCGTCGCCTGCGATGCCGGCATGGGTTCCAGCGCCATGGGTGCCGGGGTGCTGCGTAAAAAAGTGCAGGATGCGGGGCTGAGCAATATCTCCGTCACCAACTGCGCGATTAACAATCTGCCGCCGGATGTCGACCTGGTGATTACCCACCGCGATCTGACCGAGCGTGCGATGCGCCAGGTGCCGCAGGCCCAGCACATTTCGCTGACCAACTTCCTCGACAGCGGCCTGTACACCAGCCTGACCGAGCGTCTGGTTGCGGCGCAGCGCCATACTGACAACGAAGAGAAAGTCCGCGGCAGTCTGAAAGACAGCTTCGATACCGCCGACACAAATCTGTTCAAGCTTGGCGCAGAGAATATCTTCCTCGGTCGCAAAGCGGCGACGAAAGAAGAAGCGATCCGCTTTGCGGGCGAGCAGCTGGTGAAAGGCGGCTACGTTGAGCCGGAATATGTGCAGGCGATGCTGGATCGTGAAAAACTGACCTCCACCTATCTGGGAGAGTCCATCGCGGTACCACACGGCACGATTGAAGCTAAAGACCGCGTCCTGAAGACCGGCGTGGTGTTCTGCCAGTATCCGGAAGGGGTGCGCTTTGGCGAAGACGAAGATGACGTAGCCCGTCTGGTTATCGGTATCGCAGCACGCAATAACGAGCACATTCATGTGATTACCAGCCTGACTAACGCGCTGGATGATGAGTCGGTGATTGAGCGCCTGACCCACACCACCAGCGTTGAGGAAGTGCTGGCGCTGCTGAAAGGCAACAAAGCGTAAACGGTCCCGGCCACGCCGGGAGACGAATCCCTCTCTCTCTGACTGGAGAGAGAGGGTTCGGGTGAGGGGCAGGCCTCACCCGAACCCTCTCAGGTAAAAACATTAATGAAGGTTAATACTATGAATGCATTACATTTTGGCGCAGGTAATATCGGACGTGGCTTCATCGGCAAATTGCTGGCTGACGCGGGGATCGCTTTAACATTCGCCGATGTGAATCAGGTGGTACTTGATGCCCTGAATGCCCGTCATAGCTATCAGGTTCACGTCGTCGGTGAAAACGAGCAGGTCGATACCGTTTCCGGCGTCAATGCCGTCAGCAGCATCGGCGAGGAAGTGATTGACCTGATTGCCCGCGTTGACCTGATCACCACCGCCGTCGGCCCGGTTGTGCTGGAGCGCATTGCGCCGGCTATTGCGAAAGGGCTGGCGAAGCGTAAAGCGCAGGGGATAACCGCCCCGCTAAACATCATTGCCTGTGAAAATATGGTGCGCGGAACCACGCAGCTCAAAGGCCACGTGTTTAATGCCCTGGCGGAAGAAGACAAAGCCTGGGTAGAAGCCAACGTCGGCTTTGTCGATTCCGCGGTTGACCGTATTGTTCCCCCGTCCGCCTCTGCGACGCATGACCCGCTGGAAGTGACCGTGGAAACCTTCAGCGAGTGGATCGTCGATAAAACTCAGTTTAAAGGCACGCTGCCGGCGATCCCGGGAATGGAATTAACCGACAACCTGATGGCATTTGTCGAACGTAAGCTATTCACCTTAAACACCGGACATGCTATAACCGCCTACCTCGGAAAACTGGCCGGGCACCAGACGATCCGCGACGCGATTCTCGATGAGAACATTCGCGCCGTGGTGAAAGGGGCTATGGAAGAGAGCGGCGCGGTGCTGATCAAACGCTACGGCTTTGATGCACAGAAGCACGCCGCCTACATCCAGAAAATCCTCGGCCGTTTCGAGAATCCGTACCTGAAAGATGACGTTGAGCGCGTGGGTCGTCAGCCGCTGCGTAAACTGAGCGCGGGCGATCGTTTGATTAAGCCGCTGCTTGGTACGCTGGAATATGCTCTGCCGCACGTCAATCTGGTCAAAGGGATCGCGGCGGCAATGCACTTCCGCAGCGAAGAAGACCCGCAGGCGCAGGAGCTGGCAGCCTTGATTAACGACAAGGGCCCCCAGGCTGCGCTGGCACAGATTTCTGGTCTGGATGCAGCAAGTGCCGTGGTGACCGAGGCCGTTAACGACTACAACGCCACCAAATGAGGCAAGACCTGGCGCGGAATGAACCGCGCCCATTACTACTCCTGTCAGATATGCAGGCAATAATGGAAGAAACACAGGCATTTGAAAACCGCGTGCTTGAGCGTCTGAATGCTGGCAAAACCGTACGAAGCTTCCTGATCGCCACCGTCGAGCTACTCACGGAAGCGGTCAATATTCTGGTGCTTCAGGTGTTCCGTAAAGACGACTACGCGGTGAAATACGCAGTGGAGCCATTGCTGGATGGCGATGGGCCGCTGGGGGACCTTTCTGTACGCCTGAAGCTGATTTACGGCCTTGGGGTGATTAGTCGCGCCGAATACGAAGACGCCGAGCTGCTGATGGCCCTGCGTGAAGAGTTGAATCACGACGGAAATGAGTACAATTTTACCGATGATGAGATTCTTGGGCCTTTTGGCGAACTGCATTGCGTGACCGCCCTACCGCCGACGCCGCTGTTTGATGAGAGCGACGAAGAACTGCTGGCAATGCAGAAGCTGCGCTACCAGCAGGTGGTACGTTCAACAATGATGCTGTCTCTGACCGAGCTGATTTCCCGAATCAGCTTAAAAAAAGCCTTCCAGAAATCAACGCTCTGATTCAGGTTCAGACTGATCGCAGGTTGGCCGGTAAAGTTGCCGGTAATACTCCAGCCGATTCAAAAATAGCGCCTCTTTGTTCTGCGGAATCTCCGGTGGCACATGCTGTAAACGCGGGGATTTTTTCAGATACTCCATAAAAGCCTGGCTTGAAGCCATAAAATCAACTGTCTTGTCGATAATACGCGGTACGCCGTCACCGATTTTTGCCATCTCGCCCTCCTGTGTTCAGGGATCATCCTGTAAAGGATTAGCGAAAAGCGAGGTCAGGGTTGAGGAAAACGTGCTGTATTGACGACAGACTTCACAGAGATGAAAAACAGGCCACTCTTAGTCACAATATGATTAACATTCATATAATTATAAATCATTGCCTCTGAGACTTCCGCGGAAAAAACGCCGGATTCTGGATAAATGACTACCCACAACAGAAGTCACAGCACATACTATATGTTGTCGAAATCCCTTTATTAATAGATTAAGTCATCATGAAAGAAGTCGAAAAGAATGAAATCAAGCGTTTGAGCGACCGCCTCGACGCCATCCGCCACCAGCAGGCAGACCTGTCGCTGGTGGAAGCGGCGGACAAATACGCCGAGCTGGAAAAAGAAAAAGCCACCCTCGAAGCCGAAATTATTCGCCTGCGCGAAGTTCAGGGCCAGAAACTGAGCAAAGAAGCACAGAAGCTGATGAGCCTGCCACATCGCCGCGCGATTACCAAAAAAGAGCAGGCCGATATGGGCAAGCTGAAGAAAAGCGTTCGCGGACTGGTGATTGTTCATCCGATGACTGCCCTCGGTCGCGAAATGAACCTCAAAGAAATGACCGGCTTCGCTAAAACCGAGTTCTAAGCTTTTAGCCGCGAGAACCTTCCCCGGTGGCGCTGCGCTGACCGGGCCTACGGGAACGCGTACGCTGGCAGTTGGTGACCGGACAGGCGTATCAGGCGCCGTGTCCGGGAATCCCACGGCCTCCCGACGGCGCTGACCGGAGTGACGGGAATACGTACGCTGGCAGTCGGTGGCCGGACAAGCGTATCAGGCGCCGTGTCCGGGAATCCCACGGCCTCCCGACGGCGCTGACCGGGGCGACGGGAACGCGTACGCCGGCGGTCGGTGTCCAGACAGGCGCTGATTCGCATACCCTTCACATCCATGATTCCCCCACCCCATTGGCCCTACCAATTATTTCTTAAACCACTCAACGGTTCACATATCCATCATTTTTAGTCACAGATATATTGCCTGCCAATAACATTTGGTTAACCATTCGTTGTCGTTAACCCTACAACTAAATTTTGGCTGGGCCAGTTTTACAAAAGATGTGATCTGCAAGGAGCGCAGACTCAGCACCGCATCTTTTTGGCCCGATGGAGACCTGCATGAACCTCTGGCAACAAAATTACGATCCGGCCGGTAATATCTGGCTCTCAAGTCTTATCGCATCGTTACCGATTCTGTTTTTCTTTTTTGCCCTGATAAAGCTCAAGCTCAAAGGGTACCTGGCGGCGACATGGACCGTGGCCATTGCGCTGTCGGTCGCGCTGCTGTTCTATAAGATGCCCGTCGATCGCGCGCTGACTTCCGTGGTCTACGGTTTCTTTTACGGCCTGTGGCCCATCGCGTGGATTATTATCGCCGCGGTATTCGTCTATAAAATTTCGGTTAAGACCGGACAGTTCGATATTATTCGCTCGTCGATTCTCTCGATTACCCCTGACCAGCGCCTGCAGATGCTGATTGTCGGCTTCTCCTTCGGGGCTTTCCTCGAGGGTGCGGCCGGTTTTGGCGCCCCGGTGGCGATTACCGCCGCGCTGCTGGTCGGCCTGGGCTTTAACCCGCTGTATGCCGCGGGGCTGTGTCTGATTGTCAACACTGCGCCGGTGGCCTTTGGTGCGATGGGCATTCCGATTCTGGTCGCCGGCCAGGTCACCGGTATCGACAGCTTTGCTATCGGCCAGATGGTCGGTCGTCAACTGCCGTTCCTGACCATTATCGTCCTGTTCTGGATTATGGCGATTATGGACGGCTGGCGCGGTATCAAAGAGACCTGGCCGGCGGTCATGGTTGCCGGCGGCTCGTTCGCCATCGCGCAGTACCTCAGCTCTAACTTCCTTGGCCCGGAACTGCCGGACATCATCTCCTCTCTGGTGTCACTGGTTTGCCTGACCCTGTTCCTCAAACGCTGGCAGCCGGTCCGTATCTTCCGCTTCGGCGATATGGGCGCCGCCCAGGTCGATCAAACGCTGGCGCGTACCCATTACAGCGCCGGGCAGGTCGTCCGCGCCTGGTCGCCGTTCCTGTTCCTGACCGCCACCGTGACTTTGTGGAGTATTCCGCCGTTTAAGGCCCTGTTTGCTCCCGGCGGCGCGATGTATGACTTCGTTATCAATATCTCCGTGCCGTTCCTCGATAAGATGGTGGCCCGCATGCCGCCGGTTGTCAGCGCCGCCACCCCTTACGCGGCGGTGTATAAGTTCGACTGGCTGTCTGCCACCGGCACCGCCATCCTGTTTGCGGCTATACTTTCCGTCGTCTGGCTGCGTATGAAGCCAAAAGATGCGCTGATCACCTTTGGCAGCACGTTAAAAGAACTGGCTCTACCGATTTACTCCATCGGCATGGTGCTGGCGTTCGCCTTTATCTCTAACTATTCCGGGCTGTCGTCGACGCTGGCCCTCGCGCTGGCGCACACCGGCCACGCGTTTACCTTCTTCTCGCCATTCCTCGGCTGGCTGGGGGTATTCCTGACCGGTTCAGACACTTCGTCTAACGCGCTGTTCGCCGCGCTGCAGGCGACCGCGGCACAGCAGATCGGCGTCTCCGATATTCTGCTGGTCGCGGCCAACACCACCGGCGGCGTCACCGGCAAAATGATTTCGCCGCAGTCCATCGCTATCGCCTGTGCGGCGGTAGGCCTGGTGGGGAAAGAGTCGGACCTGTTCCGCTTTACCGTAAAACACAGCCTGATCTTTACCTGCATGGTCGGTGTTATTACCACGCTACAGGCCTATGTCTTAACCTGGATGATCCCATGATAGTGATGCCCCGGCGCCTCGCAGACGATGTAGCCCGTCGTGTGCGGGCGCTGATTGAAGAACAGAAGCTGGAGGCGGGCATGCGACTGCCCGCCGAGCGCCAGCTGGCCGCCCTGCTTGGCGTCTCACGCAACTCGCTGCGCGAAGCGCTGGCGATGCTGGTGAGCGAAGGCCTGCTGGTCAGCCGCCGCGGCGGCGGGACTTTCGTGCGCTGGCAGCACGAGGCGTGGTCGGAACAGAATATCGTTCAGCCGCTAAAAACGCTGCTCGCCGACGACCCCGATTACAGTTTTGATATTCTGGAAGCGCGCCACGCCATCGAAGCCAGCACGGCCTGGCATGCGGCGATGCGCGCAACTGACGCCGAAAAAGAGCGCATTCGCCTGTGCTTTGAAGCGACCCAGAGCGAAGACCCGGACCTGGCCTCACAGGCTGACGTTCGCTTTCACCTGGCGATTGCCGAAGCCTCGCACAATGTGGTTCTGCTACAAACCATGCGCGGCTTTTTCGACCTCCTGCAATCCTCGGTCAAACAGAGCCGCCAGCGGATGTATCTTGTCCCGCCGGTATTCGCCCGTCTGACTGAACAGCACCAGGCCGTGATGGAGGCCATTTTCGCCGGTGACGCCGAAGGCGCGCGGCAGGCGATGATGGCGCACCTAGGCTTTGTCCACGCCACGATTAAACACTTTGATGAAGACCAGGCCCGCCAGGCGCGCATTACCCGCCTGCCCGGTGACCACAACGAAAATGCCAGGGAGAACCCGTGATGATTATTTCAGCCGCCAGCGACTATCGCGCAGCCGCACAGCGTATCCTGCCACCGTTCCTGTTCCACTACATCGACGGCGGCGCCTATGCCGAGCACACGCTGCGCCGCAACGTTGAAGATCTGTCTGATGTGGCGCTCCGCCAGCGGGTGCTGAAGAATATGTCGGACCTGAGCCTGGAGACCACGCTGTTCAAAGAAAAGCTCTCTATGCCGGTGGCGCTGGCGCCGGTCGGGCTGTGCGGAATGTACGCTCGCCGCGGTGAAGTGCAGGCGGCAGGCGCCGCGGATGATAAAGGCATTCCGTTTACCCTCTCCACCGTTTCCGTCTGCCCGATAGAGGAGGTCGCGCCGACCATCAAGCGCCCGATGTGGTTCCAGCTGTACGTCCTGCGCGATCGCGGCTTTATGCGCAATGCGCTGGAGCGCGCCAAAGCGGCGGGATGTTCAACCCTGGTGTTTACCGTCGATATGCCCACCCCCGGCGCTCGCTATCGTGATGCCCATTCCGGAATGAGTGGCCCGAATGCGGCGATGCGCCGCTACTGGCAGGCGATGACCCACCCGCAGTGGGCGTGGGATGTCGGTTTAAACGGCCGCCCTCACGATCTTGGCAATATCTCCACCTATCTTGGCAAGCCTACCGGTCTTGAGGACTACATTGGCTGGCTGGCGAACAACTTCGATCCGTCTATTTCGTGGAAAGACCTCGAGTGGATCCGCGAATTCTGGGACGGCCCGATGGTGATCAAAGGGATCCTCGATCCGCAGGATGCGCGCGACGCCGTACGCTTCGGCGCCGACGGGATCGTGGTCTCCAACCACGGCGGTCGCCAGCTCGACGGCGTTCTCTCCTCAGCCCGTGCGCTGCCGGCCATCGCCGATGCGGTAAAAGGCGATATCACCATCCTCGCCGATAGCGGTATTCGTAACGGTCTCGATGTGGTGCGCATGATCGCGCTGGGCGCCGATAGCGTACTGCTGGGCCGCGCCTATCTGTACGCGCTGGCCACCCACGGCAAGCAGGGTGTAGCCAACCTGCTGAATCTGATCGAGAAAGAGATGAAGGTGGCCATGACCCTGACCGGAACCAAAACCATCGGTGAAATCAGCCGCGACTCACTGGTTCAGAACGCCGACGCGCTGCATACCTTCAATGCGATGACGCAGGGCAACGCGGCATAATCCCCCCGCCCGGCGCTCACCCACGGGGATGAGGGCCGGGCAAATATCTGCTATTCTGCCCGCGCGATTAAGAGCCTAATGAGACAGGGCAGCATGCTGAACATTGTACTATTCGAACCTGAGATCCCGCCAAATACCGGGAACATCATCCGCCTGTGCGCCAACACCGGCTTCAATCTGCATATTATCGAGCCGATGGGTTTCACCTGGGACGATAAGCGCCTGCGCCGCGCCGGGCTGGATTACCATGAATTCGCCGCCGTTCAGCGCCATCGTGACTATGCTGCCTTCGTGGAAAGCGCCAGGCCACAGCGTTTGTTCGCTCTGACCACAAAGGGCACGCCGGCTCACAGCGCGGTGAGCTATCAGGATGGTGATTTCTTGATGTTTGGCCCGGAAACGCGCGGCCTGCCGGCCAGCATTCTTGATGCCCTGCCGCCACAGCAGAAAATCCGTATTCCGATGATGCCGGACAGTCGCAGTATGAACCTGTCAAATGCGGTGTCGGTGGTGGTGTATGAGGCCTGGCGCCAGCTGGGGTATCCGGGGGCGGTATTGCGCAGTTAGCCTGAGTCATTCCCGGATTGCAAGGCGCTGCGCCTGAGCCAGGCTACCCGATCTCACCGGCCCGTCGCCCGGCTACGCGCAGCGCCAGCCGGGGGAAAGCAGTCCGGCAGCAAATGCCAGAATAGCCGCGCAGGCGCCTGCTCCTCGCTACGTCGGCAGCGCGTTATCGGGATAGCCCGAGTCTAGATACCGTCGCCGTACTCGAAGGTATGGTGAATACCGTTAAAGTGCTGATCCATATCCATCGCCGGCTTGTCGCTCTCTGGCTTACCGACGATACGCGCCGGTACGCCGGCTGCGGTGGTGTGCGGCGGTACGGGCTGTAGCACCACGGAACCGGCGCCAATTTTCGCTCCCCGACCAACTTCGATATTACCGAGGATCTTCGCACCGGCGCCAATCATGACGCCTTCACGGATTTTCGGGTGACGGTCGCCGCTGGTTTTACCGGTACCGCCGAGGGTCACGGACTGCAGAATCGACACGTCGTCCTCAATCACCGCCGTTTCGCCGACCACAATGCCGGTGGCGTGATCGAGCATAATCCCACGGCCAATTTTCGCCGCCGGATGGATATCCACCTGGAAAGAAACGGAAACCTGGTTTTGCAGGAAAATCGCCAGCGCCCGGCGCCCCTGATTCCACAGCCAGTGGCCAATACGATAGGCCTGCAGCGCGTGGAAACCTTTCAGGTACAGCAGCGGCGTGGAGTACTTATCGACCGCCGGATCGCGGGTACGCACGGCCTGAATATCGCAGGCGGCGGAGGCGATCATCTCCGGATCAGCGGCATATGCCTCTTCCACTACCTCACGAATGGCAATAGCGGGCATAATCGGCGACGCCAGCTTATTCGCCAGCATATAGCTCAGGGCGCTGCCCAGATTTTCGTGCTTGAGTAGCGTTGCGTGGTAAAAACTGGCGAGCATAGGCTCACAGTCGGCCAGAGCCCGGGCTTCGGCTTTAATATTGTTCCAGACGATATCCAGTTCTTCACACGGCATTGCTGACTCCAGGCGATAGCAGAATGACCGGCCAGTTCTACGCTGACCGGGTCATCGAGGTGACAAAGGTTCCTTTAAGCTTAATTGCTGCGCTCGTCCTTGCGTGCGCGGCCCAATAAAGTCAATGCTGCCTCGCGCGCAATTTTTCCGCAATACAATACCTGATAAATTTCCTCGGTTATTGGCATTTCGACACCTAAACGCTGTGCCAGAACGCGAACTTCCTTGGTATTGCGATAGCCTTCAACCACCTGGCCAATCTTATCCTGCGCGCTTTGCACATCCATACCCTGGCCGAGCATCATGCCAAAGCGGCGGTTACGCGATTGGTTATCGGTACAGGTCAGCACCAGATCGCCCAGCCCCGCCATCCCCATAAAGGTTTCCGGATCGGCGCCCAGCGCGGTACCGAGACGAGACATTTCAACCAGACCACGGGTTATCAGCGCCGTACGCGCATTGGCGCCAAAGCCGATACCGTCAGACATCCCGGCGCCAATGGCGATGACGTTTTTCACCGCCCCGCCAAGCTGCACGCCGATAAAGTCCGGGTTGATATAGACGCGGAAGCTTTTACCGCAGTGCAGCAAGCGCTGCAGGTCGTCGGCAAATTGCGGCTCCGTGGACGCCAGCGAAATGGCCGTCGGCAGCCCTGCCGCCAGCTCTTTGGCGAAGGTCGGGCCGGAAATCACCGCCAGCGGGATTGTGTCGCCCAGCGCTTCGCGCGCGACATCCTGCAGCAGGCGACCGGTTTCAGCCTCAAGGCCTTTCGTCGCCCAGACCAGGCGCGCATCCGAACGCATCAGCGGTTTAATCTGGCGCAGGACCTCACCAAAGACATGGCTTGGCACCACAACCAGAATGTCGCGGCTGGCAGCCAGCGCGGCAGACAGATCGCTTTCAAGATGCAGCGTGTCAGGGAAAGGGACGTCAGGAAGGAAAGCGGCATTGCAGCGGTCATGTTGCAGCGTCGCGATATGTTTCGGGTCATGGCCCCAGAGCACAACATGGTGGCCATTTCTTGCCAGAGTGATGGCAAGAGCGGTGCCGTATGAGCCGGCACCGATCACAGTCATTGCAGCATTAAGTGCGTTCATCAGGCATCCTGATGTTGTTCGGCACCTTCGCCAGCTTGCTGCTGCAGATAGTTCATGAACAGCGCATCGAAGTTCACTGGCGCAAGGTTCAGTTGCGGGAAGGTACCGCGAGACACCAGGCTGGTAATGCACTCACGCGCATACGGGAACAGAATGTTCGGGCAGTATGCGCCGAGGCAATGCG
This sequence comes from Klebsiella sp. YJ, assembly GCF_002108615.1. Lineage (NCBI taxonomy): Bacteria > Pseudomonadati > Pseudomonadota > Gammaproteobacteria > Enterobacterales > Enterobacteriaceae > Klebsiella > Klebsiella sp. YJ. Next base: position 128,656 of record NZ_MTEG01000014.1, on the reverse strand, counting down.
CCATCTGGTTGCCGTCAATGCCGTCGATGGAGAAGATGCCGCCCTGCTGTACTTCACACAGGAACGCGGTTTCTTCGCCCAGCGCAGCGGTTACGGTTACGCGCAGCACCACTTCGTAGACGCCTTCAGCCAGTTGGCTGGAAGCTGTGTCCAGATCAAGTTTAACTTCCGGCTGCCAGTCTTTCTGGAAAACTTGCGGCGCATTTGGCGCTTCAAAGGAAATATCCTTGGTATAGATACGCTGGATCTGGAAAGTCATTTCGGTGCTGTTTTGTTCTGACATAGTAAAACCCTTTCGTGTTGTCCTTAAATACGCCTACCCGGCCTGGGTGGACGCAAAATTAGCGCAGCAGGGGATCAAGTCCACCACGTGAATCAAGCGCATACAAGTCGTCACAGCCGCCAATGTGCTGCTCATCAATAAAAATCTGCGGAACCGTCGTGCGACCACTGCGTTGAATCATCTCTTCACGCTTCGCGGCATTGCCATCAATCGGCAGTTCATTGAACGTTACGCCTTTGCTGTTCAGCAGTGCTTTCGCACGGATACAGAACGGACAGGTCGCTTTGGTGTAGATATCAATATTGGCCATGACTTCACTCCTGTTTTTACCCGCAGGATGTTACGCCGCAGACAAGGCTGCCCCCCAACGGATCGCCGCAGCGGGGGAAACCTGGCTACGTCATAAAGACGCGGGTAAATTTATTTGCCGCGTACCAGCGGAAGGTTTTCGCCGCTCCAGCCAGCGATGCCTTCTTTCAGTACAAAGACCTTTTCGAATCCGGCTTTATTCAGCGCGCTGGCAGGCTCTTGCGCCTGCATACCGGAACCGTCTACCACTATAATGGGTTGTGCTTTGTGTTTTTCCAACTCACCAACGTTATTTGCCTTGATTTCGGTCGGCAGCAGGTTGATGGAGCCCGCGATATGGCCTTTACGGAAGTCGTCACGCTGACGCAGGTCGACAACCACGGCATCTTCTTTGTTGATCAGACGCGTCGCTTCACCACGGGTAATGACTTTAACTTTCGACATCAGCCCCTTAAAGGTGGTGAACAGCACCGCCACCAGCAGCGCGATCCACGCGATGCTCAGGACGGGGTGACGGCCGACGAATTGCATAATTTCTTGCATGGGGGGTTACAACTCCCGACTAAGTGATAAAAAAACCAGGGAAGGAGTATACCTGTGCATTGCGGCAAATACAGCCAGTGAGCGCGATGTAATGTATTTTCTGCGGCCCGTCACGAAAAAATCCCCTTCCGACGACTTTCATGCGGGCCCGACGCTCTCTTTCTTTGATCTTTCACGGTGCTTTGAACGATTCAGCTGTAGTAAAATTACGCAAATTTTCTGTCTTTGAGCATGAGGTTGTCGCAATGTCGAATTCTAAAAAGCCGATGGTACTGGTCATTCTGGATGGCTATGGCTATCGTGAAGACCAGCAGGATAACGCGATTTATAGCGCGAAAACGCCAGTCATGGACGCATTGTGGGCGAAACGTCCCCATACGCTGATTGATGCTTCTGGCCTGGAGGTCGGTCTGCCGGATCGCCAGATGGGCAACTCTGAAGTGGGTCACGTTAACCTCGGCGCCGGTCGTATCGTTTACCAGGATCTGACCCGTCTTGATGTCGAAATCAAAGAACGCACGTTCTTTGCAAACCCGGTGCTGACCGCCGCGGTCGACAAAGCCGTTGCTGCGGGTAAAGCCGTGCACATTATGGGCCTGATGTCCCCTGGCGGCGTTCACAGCCACGAAGACCACATTATGGCGATGGTAGAGCTGGCCGCTGAACGTGGGGCAGAAAAAATCTACCTGCACGCTTTCCTCGATGGCCGCGACACGCCGCCGCGCAGCGCTGAAAAATCACTGGCGAAATTTGAAGAAAAATTTGCCGCTCTCGGTAAAGGCCGCGTGGCTTCCATTATTGGCCGCTACTACGCCATGGACCGCGACAATCGCTGGGACCGCGTTGAGCAGGCATATGATCTGATGACCCTGGCGCAGGGCGAGTTCCAGGCCGATACCGCCGTTGCCGGTCTGCAGGCCGCTTACGCTCGCGATGAAAATGATGAGTTCGTGAAGGCGACCGTGATCCGTGCCGCAGGCCAGGCCGATGCCGCGATGGAAGACGGCGATGCGCTGATTTTCATGAACTTCCGTGCTGACCGCGCCCGTGAAATCACCCGTGCCTTCGTCAACGCCGATTTCGACGGTTTTGCCCGTAAGAAAGAGGTCAAACTCGACTTCGTGATGCTGACCGAATATGCTGCCGACATCAAAGTCGCCTGCGCATACCCGCCGGCGTCCCTGGCCAATACCTTCGGCGAGTGGATGGCGAAGAACGACAAGACTCAGCTGCGCATCTCCGAAACCGAGAAGTACGCGCACGTGACCTTCTTCTTTAACGGCGGCGTTGAAGAGCCGTTCAAAGGCGAAGAGCGTATTCTGATCAACTCGCCAAAAGTCGCAACCTACGACCTGCAGCCGGAAATGAGCTCCGCCGAGCTGACCGAAAAACTGGTTGCTGCTATCAAGGGCGGTCAGTACGACACCATCATCTGTAACTATCCGAACGGCGATATGGTCGGTCATACCGGCGTCATGGAGGCGGCAATTAAAGCCGTTGAAACGCTGGACAATTGCATCGATCAGGTTGCCAAAGCGGTAGAATCCGTCGGCGGCCAGCTGCTGATTACCGCCGATCATGGTAACGCTGAACAGATGCGCGATCCGGCTACCGGCCAGGCCCATACGGCCCACACCAACCTGCCGGTACCGCTGATCTACGTTGGCGATAAAACCGTAAAAGTCGCCGAAGGTGGCAAGCTTTCCGATATCGCGCCAACCATGTTGTCGCTGATGGGAATGGAAATCCCGCAAGAGATGACTGGCAAGCCGCTGTTCATCGTGGAATAATCCTTCCCCATGAGGGGAAAGGCGACTTATTCAAATACATGGATCGCAACGGCTGTTCGATCCGTCCTTTACGCCAGCGCACTCAGCGCTGGCGTATTGCTGTGCGCCGCACCCGCTCAGGCGGATGACCGCGACCAGCTCAAATCTATTCAGGCCGATATCGCCGCAAAGCAGCGGGCGATCAAGCAACAACAACAGCAACGCGCCTCTCTGCTTGCCCAGCTAAAAGCGCAGGAAGAGGCCATCTCTGCCGCCGCCCGCAAACTGCGTGAAACCCAGGATACCCTGAACCAGCTGAATAAGCAGATTGACGAGATGAACGCGTCAATCGCAAAGCTGGAACGTCAGCGCGCCACTCAGGAGCGTAACCTGTCCGCGCAGCTTGATGCCGCGTTCCGCCAGGGGCCGCATACCGGGATGCAAATGATCCTCAGCGGTGAAGAGGGTCAGCGTAACCAGCGCATGCAGGTCTACTACGGTTATCTTAACCAGGCCCGCCAGGAGACCATCGCCCAATTGAAACAGACGCGCGAAGAGGTCGCCGCGCAAAAGGCGGAGCTGGAAGAAAAGCAGAGCCAGCAGCAGACGCTGGTTTACGAGCAGCGCGCACAGCAGGCAAAGCTGGAACAGGTGCGGAACGAACGTAAGAAAACCCTTTCAGGCCTTGAATCGTCTATTCAGCAAGGTCAGCAGCAGCTGGGCGAAATGCGGGCTAACGAATCGCGCCTGCGCGGTCGGATCGCGCAAGCAGAAGCCGCAGCGAAGGCCCGCGCAGAGCGAGAAGCTCGCGAGGCTCAGGCCGTGCGCGATCGTCAGCAGGATGCATCCCGTAAAGGCACCACCTACAAACCAACCGAAAGCGAGCGTTCGCTGATGTCCCGCACCGGTGGTCTGGGCTCTCCGCGCGGTCAGGCCTACTGGCCGGTTCGCGGAACGTTGCTTCATCGTTATGGCGAACAGCTGCAAGGTGAACTACGTTGGAAAGGGATGGTTATCGCTGCGTCTGAAGGCACCGAGGTTAAGGCAATTGCCGATGGCCGGGTGATTCTCGCCGACTGGCTACAGGGCTACGGCCTGGTTGTGGTCGTTGAACACGGTAAAGGCGATATGAGCCTTTACGGCTATAACCAAAGCGCGCTGGTCAGCGTCGGCACTCAGGTCCGGGCGGGCCAGCCGATTGCTCTCGTAGGCAGCAGCGGCGGTCAGGGCCGTCCGTCGCTCTATTTCGAAATTCGTCGCCAGGGTCAGGCGGTCAATCCACAGCCGTGGTTGGGAAGATAAGTTTTGCTTCAATTTCGCAGAATTGCATTCGCGGTAGCCGGTACGCTGGCTATGGCATCATCGGCATTTGCCGGTAAACTCTCCATTGTTATTGACGACTTTGGCTATCGTCCACAGACTGAAAATCAGGTACTGGCGCTGCCAGCGACCATCTCCGTCGCCGTATTACCCAACGCGCCGCACGCCCGTGAAATGGCGACCAAAGCGCACAATCTCGGCCACGAGGTGCTTATTCACCTGCCGATGGCGCCGCTCAGCAAGCAACCGCTGGAAAAAGATACGCTGCGCCCGGATATGAGCAGTAACGAGATCGAGCGCATCATCCGCGACGCCTATAGCAAAGTGCCGTACGCCGTGGGCCTGAACAACCATATGGGCAGCGCGATGACCTCCAGCCTGTTCGGAATGCAAAAGGTGATGCAGGCCCTGGAGCGCTACAATCTCTACTTCCTCGACAGCGTCACCATCGGTAATACTCAGGCCATGCGCGCGGCGCAGGGTACCGGAGTGAAGGTGATCAAGCGGAAGGTGTTCCTCGATGACACGCAGAATGAAGCCGATATTCGCGTGCAGTTCAACCGCGCCATCGCGCTGGCGCGCCGCAACGGTTCCGCCATTGCTATCGGTCATCCGCACCCCACCACGGTGCGCGTCCTGCAGCAAATGGTCTATAACCTGCCGCCGGATATCACCCTGGTGCGTCCGAGCAACCTGCTGAACGAGCCGCAGGTCGATACCTCAAGGCCGGACAGCGGGCTACCGCCGTCGAAAACGACGCCGCCAACGTCGCCGCGTAATCCGTTCCGCGGCGTGAAGTTCTGTAAGCCGAAGCATCCGCCGGAGCCGGTGTACGCCAGCCGCTTCTTCAGCATCCTGAGCGAAAGCATCAGCCAGAGCCCTCTGGTGCAGTACTACCAGCTGAAATGGCAGGGCTGGGACAACCCAACGAACTAAACGGATCGGGAATCTGTTCGTTTTTCAGCGGCAGATTCCCGTTTATCTTCAAAGGCATACCAGGCTTTAAAATACTTCATAAAACTGTACAGGGTTGCATACAGCCCGGTCACGGCACCCACCTTCCCTTTCCGCCATGCCCCGCTAAACAGATACCACTTAAAAAAAGCGCCAGTCGCGCTGATGATCCCGCGGCCCAGCGAGGGTTTGATCTTCTGATGTTTCACCAGCCGGGTGGTATAACTATTGAGCTTACTAAAGACTTCGTGCAGCGAATAAAAGGTATCGTGACGCACCCGGCCCGGGAGTTTGACGGACCTGACGTGGCCGACCACCTGATCGTCAACCGGGCGGTTATTAAAGGCCGCCGTGGTACGATTGAATAAGCGAACCGGATAATCCGGCGATGAGACGGGATAAATTGTCCTGACGGCTTCGCCAAGCACATACCAGTAACGCGGCAGGCGCCAGGCACAGACAGGGTCGAGATCCTCGCCGGCTTTCAGCCTCAGAATCTCAGCGACAACCTCATTATCGAGAATTTCATCGCTATCCATGCACAGCACCCAGTCATAGCTGGCCAGCGTCGTCGCGTAGTTCATCTGCGCCCCGTGAGCGGTATAGGGGTGATGATGTACCGTCAGCCCAAACTGGCGACAGATATCCAGCGTCGTATCGGTACTGCCTGAATCCACGACAATGCACTCATCCGCCACCTTCAGGAGCGGAGGTAAAACCTGGCTCAGCAGACGGGCAGAATTACAGGTCAGCAAGCATACAGAGAGTTTAAGCATGGTGTTTATAAAATTAAACGGTAGTTAAACGAACTGTATAAACGAATAGGCCAAAAATCGATTTAGAAAAAGTGCGTTCACGATGAAGGATCTGTGAAATGTTATCCAAATCTAAATAAAAAAAAGCGCCCGCAGGCGCTCAGCGTAAAACCCGACCGCAGCCGGGCTGCCGTTTTATCAGATTTAATCCCAGCTCAGCACCACTTTTCCGGACTGGCCGGAGCGCATCGCATCAAAGCCCTGCTGGAACTCATCGATGCCAAAACGGTGGGTAATGATCGGCGACAAATCCAGCCCAGACTGGATCAATGCGGCCATCTTGTACCAGGTCTCGAACATTTCCCGGCCATAAATCCCTTTGATAAACAGCCCCTTGAAGATAACTTTTGTCCAGTCGATGGACATATCCGACGGCGGAATACCGAGCATCGCAATACGGCCGCCGTGGTTCATGGTATCCAGCATGGTACGGAATGCCGGCGGCGCACCGGACATTTCCAGCCCCACGTCGAACCCTTCGGTCATCCCCAGTTCGGCCATCACATCGGTCAGGCTCTCTTGCGCGACATTCACGGCACGCGTCACGCCCATTTTACGCGCCAGACCCAGTCGATATTCGTTCACGTCAGTAATAACCACATTACGGGCGCCGACGTGTTTCGCGACCGCAGCCGCCATGATCCCAATTGGGCCTGCGCCGGATACCAGCACATCTTCACCAACCAGATCGAACGAGAGCGCCGTGTGGACCGCGTTACCAAACGGGTCAAAAATCGACGCCAGATCGTCAGAAATGTTGTCCGGGATTTTGAAGGCGTTGAAAGCCGGAATGACCAGATATTCCGCGAAACAGCCCGGACGGTTCACGCCTACGCCGATCGTGTTACGGCACAGATGTGTACGGCCAGCACGGCAGTTACGGCAGTGGCCGCAGGTAATATGCCCTTCGCCGGAAACGCGATCGCCAATCTTAAAGCCGCGTACTTCCTGGCCGATACCCACGACTTCCCCCACGTACTCATGCCCTACTACCATCGGCACCGGGATAGTTTTTTGCGACCATTCATCCCAGTTATAAATGTGTACGTCGGTACCGCAAATGGCGGTCTTGCGGATTTTGATCAGCAGATCGTTATGGCCGACTTCCGGTTCCGGTACGTCGGTCATCCAGATGCCTTCTTCCGCTTTCAGTTTGGATAACGCTTTCATCTCACGCCCTCAGGCAATCACGCCCAGTTGTTTACCGATGCGGGTAAAGGCTTCTACCGCACGTTCAATTTGTTCAGGGGTATGCGCCGCCGACATCTGGGTGCGAATACGCGCCTGGCCTTTTGGTACCACCGGATAGAAGAACCCGGTGACGTAAATCCCTTCTTTTTGCAGCTCGCGCGCAAAGTTTTGCGCAATCACGGCTTCGCCCAGCATAACCGGGATAATCGCGTGGTCGGCGCCGGCCAGCGTAAAGCCCGCGGCGGTCATTTTTTCGCGGAACAGGCGCGCGTTGGACCACAGGCGATCGCGCAGTTCAGCACCGGACTCCACCATCTCCAGCACTTTGATAGAGGCCGCAACAATCGCCGGGGCCAGCGAGTTGGAGAACAGATACGGACGCGAACGCTGGCGCAGCCATTCAACGACCTCTTTACGCGCGGCGGTATAGCCGCCGGATGCGCCGCCCAGCGCTTTACCTAATGTCCCGGTGATGATATCGACACGGCCCATCACATCGCAGTATTCATGCGAGCCGCGACCGTTTTCACCCACAAAGCCGACGGCGTGGGAATCGTCGACCATCACCAGCGCATCGAACTGATCCGCCAGGTCGCAGACGCCTTTCAGGTTGGCGATCACGCCGTCCATGGAGAATACGCCGTCGGTGGCGATCAGCACGTGGCGTGCGCCGGCTTCACGGGCCTCTTTCAGACGTGCTTCCAGCTCCTGCATATCGTTATTGGCATAACGGTAGCGTTTTGCTTTGCACAGGCGAACGCCGTCAATGATCGAGGCGTGGTTCAGGGCATCGGAAATAATGGCATCTTCCGGGCCTAACAGGGTTTCAAACAGACCGCCGTTGGCATCGAAGCAGGAGGAGTAGAGAATCGCATCTTCCATGCCGAGGAACTCAGCCAGCTTCTTCTCAAGCGCTTTGTGGCTGTCCTGCGTCCCGCAAATAAAGCGCACGGAAGCCATACCAAAACCGTGGCTGTCCATCCCGGCTTTCGCGGCAGCAATCAGCTGCGGATGGTTAGCCAGACCCAGATAGTTATTGGCGCAGAAGTTAATCACATTGCTGCCGCCGACGGTAATATCCGCCTGCTGCGCCGACGTAATAATGCGTTCTTCTTTAAATAACCCTTCCGCACGAGCGGTCTCAAGGCTATTGGTCAACTGTTCGTAAAAATCACCACGCATTGCAACTCTCCAGATTTGGCAAAATTTGGCACATATTACCCAAAGCTATACGCTGATACGAGATGATGCATGCCTGGATGAATTATTTGCAGCATAAATCACGCTCACCACCCCGCTTTTCGGCGAATGGCTGAAGCCTGCTCCATGTGGTGATATGATATGAGTATTCATGTCCGGATTGTCTCTGGACTCCATACTTCAAAGGTTACAGTTATGATCATCGTTACCGGCGGCGCAGGGTTTATCGGCAGCAACATCGTTAAGGCCCTGAATGACAAAGGCATTACCGACATTTTGGTCGTAGATAATCTGAAAGACGGCACCAAGTTTGCTAACCTGGTAGACCTGGATATCGCTGATTACATGGATAAAGAAGACTTCCTGATTCAGGTGATGGCCGGGGAAGAGTTCGGTGAAATTGAAGCCATATTCCACGAAGGCGCCTGCTCTTCCACCACAGAGTGGGACGGCAAGTACATGATGGATAACAACTATCAGTACTCTAAAGAGGTGCTGCACTACTGCCTGGAGCGTCAGATTCCGTTCCTGTACGCCTCGTCGGCGGCAACCTACGGCGGCCGCACCAGCGACTTTATCGAATCCCGTGAATATGAGCAGCCGCTGAACGTTTACGGCTACTCCAAATTCCTGTTTGACGAATACGTCCGTCAGATCCTGCCGGAAGCCGACTCGCAGATCGTAGGCTTCCGCTATTTCAACGTCTACGGGCCGCGCGAAGGGCACAAAGGCAGCATGGCGAGCGTGGCTTTCCACCTCAACACCCAGTTGAATAACGGCGAAAGCCCGAAACTGTTCGAAGGCAGCGATGGCTTCAAACGCGATTTCGTCTACGTAGGCGACGTGGCGGCGGTAAACCTGTGGTTCTGGGAAAACGGCGTATCCGGTATTTTCAACCTCGGCACCGGCCGTGCGGAATCTTTCCAGGCGGTAGCCGATGCCACGCTGGCATACCATAAGAAAGGCAGCATCGAATACATCCCGTTCCCCGAGAAGCTGAAAGGCCGCTACCAGGCATTTACCCAGGCGGATCTGACCAACCTGCGCGCTGCGGGCTACGATAAGCCGTTCAAGACCGTTGCCGAAGGCGTAACGGAATATATGGCCTGGCTCAACCGCGACGCGTAAGACATAACATGAAAATATTGGTGGTTGGCCCGTCTTGGGTGGGCGACATGATGATGTCGCAAAGTCTCTATCGCACGCTCAGGGCGCGCTATCCCCAGGCGATAATCGACGTGATGGCACCTGCGTGGTGCCGTCCGCTGCTGTCGCGCATGCCGGAAGTTAACGAAGCCATCCCGATGCCGCTCGGCCACGGCGCGCTGGCAATCGGCGAACGCCGTAAGCTGGGGCACAGCCTGCGCGAGCGTCGCTACGATCGTGCTTACGTGCTGCCCAACTCGTTTAAATCGGCGCTGGTCCCCTTCTTCGCCAACATCCCGCACCGCACCGGCTGGCGCGGCGAGATGCGCTACGGTCTGCTGAATGACGCGCGAGTGCTGGATAAAGACGCCTGGCCGCTGATGGTTGAACGCTATGTCGCGCTGGCCTATGACAAGGGCGTCATGCGCAGCGCCAAAGATCTGCCGCAGCCGCTGCTGTGGCCGCAGCTGCAGGTTCATGAAGGTGAAAAATCGCAGGCCTGTAGCGCGTTTAATCTCTCAGCCGATCGCCCGATGATCGGCTTCTGCCCCGGCGCAGAGTTTGGCCCGGCAAAACGCTGGCCGCACTATCACTACGCCGAGCTGGCGAAACAGCTTATCGACGACGGTTACCAGATAGTCCTGTTCGGTTCGGCCAAAGATAACGAAGCGGGCAAAGAGATCATCGCCGCGCTGAGCAGCGAACAGCAGGCCTGGTGTCGCAATCTGGCCGGGGAGACCCAGCTTGAGCAGGCCGTCATTCTGCTTGCCGCCTGTAAAGCGGTGGTCAGCAACGATTCCGGCCTGATGCACGTCGCCGCTGCGCTGGACCGCCCGCTGGTGGCGCTGTATGGCCCAAGCAGCCCGGACTTCACTCCCCCGCTGTCACACAAAGCACGGGTGATTCGCCTGATTAGCGGCTACCACAAAGTCCGTAAGGGCGATGCCGCGGAAGGTTATCATCAGAGCCTGATCGATATTACGCCGCAGCGCGTACAGGAAGAGCTAAACGCGCTCCTGCAGGAAAAAACCGATAAAGAGGAAGCGTAGCGGATGCGGGTATTGATCGTAAAAACCTCGTCCATGGGCGACGTCCTGCATACGCTGCCCGCGCTGACCGATGCCGCGCAAGCTTTTCCCGGCATTCGCTTTGACTGGGTCGTCGAGGAAGGGTTCGCCCAGATCCCGTCCTGGCATGAAGCGGTCGATCGGGTGATTCCCGTCGCCATTCGCCGCTGGCGTAAAGCCTGGTTTTCCGCGCCGGTGAAGGCCGAACGCCAGGCCTTTCGCGATGCCGTACGGGCACAGAAATATGACGCGATTATCGACGCCCAGGGTCTGGTCAAAAGTGCCGCGCTGGTCACCCGGCTGGCGCGCGGCGTGAAGCACGGTATGGACTGGCAAACCGCCCGCGAGCCGCTGGCCAGCCTGTTCTACAATCGCCGCCACCATATCGCGAAACAACAGCATGCCGTTGAGCGCACTCGCGAACTGTTCGCCAAAAGCCTGGGCTACGCCCGCCCGGAAAGCCAGGGGGATTATGCCATCGCCCGCCACTTTACCCGCCCGGAAACCGCCACTGCTGTGCCGTACCTCGTCTTCCTGCATGCCACGACCCGCGATGACAAACACTGGTCAGAAAGCCACTGGCAGGCGCTTATCGCCCTGCTGGCCGACAGCGGCCTGCAGATTAAGCTGCCGTGGGGCGCCCCGCATGAAGAAGCGCGGGCCAAACGGCTGGCGGAGGGTCACGACTTTGTCGACGTTCTGCCGCGCATGAGCCTGGAGCAGGTCGCTCAGGTTCTGGCGGGCGCCAGAGGCGTGGTTTCCGTTGATACCGGCCTGAGCCATCTGACCGCCGCGCTCGATAAACCCAATTTTACGTTATATGGCCCCACCGACCCGGGGTTGATTGGCGGTTACGGTAAAAATCAGTATGTCGTACGTCCGGAAAGCGGCAACAGCACCGGGGATATTTCCGCCGCCCGCATCGCGCAGCTGCTGCAATCTCAGGGGCTGATTTAATGGGTTCACTGTACAAGCAAATTTACCGCTACACGCACCCGCGTGCTTTTCGCCATAACGAAAATCTCTGGCCGTATACCAAAATCACCCGGGGCGAAAGCGGTGAAATCCGCACGCTGCAGTACAAAGGTCAAAATATTCCGCTGGTCAGCCTGAGCGCGTTAAAAAACAGCGCGCATGGCGAGGTTTTGTTGACGGCGACCGGCCCCTCTACCCGCGGTATTGATTTTTCACGACTGCCGGAGAGCGTGCCGGTGATGGGCGTCAACGGCGCCTGGTTTCTCTCTGATACGCTGCGGTTTTCGTTCTACACCATTGTCGATATGGAGTTTTACGACAAGCAGCCCGACATTATTCGCTCGGTGATCGGCCAGCCCGATCTTGTGCTGTTTACCACCATGCACGGGATCGCCAAAATCTACGATCGCTATCCGGCCGATCTGCGCTGCCGCCTGGCGCTGATTGAAGACGGCTGCTATAAAATTTACCAGCCTAAGGTCGCCAGCAGCGTGATGCGGAAAACCTATCAGCATATCGAAGCGCTGCGTTTCCACCCTGAGCGTCAGGATATCTGCTTTAGCACCGATATCCGCCACGGGGTCTTTGATGCCGGAACCGTGGTCTACTGGTCCTTACAGATCCTCGCCTGGCTGGGATTCGACACCATTCTTATCAGCGGGCTGGACATGAATAATTTCCACCAACCGCGGTTCTACGAAACACAACAGAATAAACTGCCTTCCTACCTGGCAAACAAAGTGGATGACCTGGTCATCCCGTCCTTTTCGCACGCCGCTTGTGTGCTACAACAAAACCATATTCGGGTCATCAATTTCTCTCAGGAGAGTGCGGTGCCGGAAACGATTTTTGCAAAGGTTTCTTTTGATGCGTACTTTAAAAATAAGTAACTATGCCATTCAGGGTTACTCCCTTTTCTTTCCCTTATTTTTATTTTTCAGCGCTATTTTTTGCATCTCCACCCGGACGAATAACCTGCTCCACCTGTCAATTCTGCTGTTCCTGCTGTCTTTACTGAACAAAGACCATCGCCAGGCGCTGGCGGAGAGTACCTGCCAGCAATGGCCGACCTATGCGCTGCTGGTGCTCTTCTTTGTCTACTATGCGCTCAGCAATCTCTGGGGGCATACGCCGCAACATATTGACTCGCCGCTGACTCACGGGACCTATCTCATCTTCTACCTGTTGCTGCTCGCCACCCTGCTGGGCCATCCCCGCACCCGGCATCTGGCGCTGCTCAGCGTGGTTGCCGGAGTCACCGTGCTGTCTGTCTGGACGCTGGCGATAGACCATACGCTGGTTCTGACCCTGCGCGAAGTCTCACCGGAAAACCCAGGCCCGACCAACGTTATCGACCTGGCAGGATACTGCGGCATCGCCATCTTAATTTGCTGCCTGCTGTTGAAAGAGAAAGCCGGCCATTATCTCTATCTGCCGATCGCTATCCTGCTGGTGATGATGGTCTTTACCCAGAGCCGCGGGCCGATTATCGCCCTGGCGCTGGCCTTCTGCTGCACGCTGCATCTTCAGGTATTTACGCGCCGTAATTTAGCGATCGTCGCCACGCTGGCGGTGGTGCTCGGGCTGGTCTTCTTCCTGACGCCGGTTGGGGACCTGCTGCTAGCCCGCTTTGAGGAGATGGGGACGCAGAGTGGTCTACGTTTCAGCATCTGGCGCCATACGCTTGCGGAAATCGCGGACCATCCCTGGCTGGGCCGGGGGTTCGATTATGGACTCGAATTCATTAACTACAGCGGTGAACACATTACCACCACCCACAGCGTCTATCTCGGCTCGCTGTTGAAAGGCGGCATCATTGGCCTGCTGCTGCTGCTGGCGGTCATCGCCAGCGGATTATGGCGGGCATGGTGCAAACGCCGCGGCGACAGCCGGTACGGCCTGGCGATCTTCATGTACGCATTGATTTTTATGGCGTCGCAGGGGATGTTTATCGTCAGCAACCCGCGAGAAACCTGGGTGCTGTTCTGGCTACCGCTCGGGATTGCGTTAAGCAATAACCTGACGGCAAAACGGCCGTAAGGCCGTCGTGAAACCGTAACAGAAAAGGGCCCGTCCGGGCCCTTTTTTATTGCCGCAAGCGCGTGGTCACCAGACTATCAGCCTGTTCTTTGATCATCGGCCATATGGCGTCAATCGAGACATCCGCCACGTTCTCTTCCTCGCAGACAATCTGTCTGGCCTTAGCATAACCCGGGGCCCAGATGGTATAACCCGGCAGGCCAGTATCCTTGAGCTTGCGCTTGTTATAGACCGCCACCATTGGCTTATCAAACACTCTGGCAATGTGCACAATGGAAGTGTCAGCGGTAATCACCAGATCGCAGCAGCGGATAACTTCTACTGCCGAGTTGATATTGCTGTCAGCCAGATACAGCGCCATATCCAGCCCAAGTTGACGGATTTTCTCACTGCGGCCAACCATCACCACGCTCACTTTATAGGGTAGCTGACGGAGTCGCTCAATGAGCGTGGCGACCTGATGACGGCAGAAGTCCTTATCGGTTGATGCGGTAAAGGGGTTGATGGCGACGCATAGCTGTCTGTCACTTTCTGTCGCCAGTAACTTTTCCACTCGCTCACGCTCGCGTATATCGCCGGGAACGTGATAATGATAGTGCTCATCTCTCACGCCAAAAAGCTTAACCACCTGTTTATAACGGGCGGAAATATGGCTTTTGCTATCATAAAAGGCGATTGACTGGTCATACAGCTTATATTTCTCTTTATTAAAACCAATCACGCAGGGCGCGCGTAAATCAGAGAGAAACTTAAACCGTTCATAGGTTTTCACATCATCAAAATCGATGACCACATCAAAATTAAGTGCCCGTAATGCAGCGAGAGACATCCGCGGTTTATACAAATATATATTCTCAAGAAATATTGAGCCTGCTAATATTTGCATACAGACAGGACCGGTGAGAACAGAGACTTTATAGCCGCGCTCGGCAAGAAGTCTGGCACAGCCTGTGGTCACCACCATGTCACCGACTTTGTCATCCAGACGCAGTAATAAAATGCGTTTCACCTGAGCCGGATTAAACGGCTGGCGCTCAGCTTTATTTCTATAACGAAAATTAATTAAATTAAATTTAATGTCGCGGAAGAAAGCATTCTTCTTCCGCGTCAGTTGTTTAAGGATACGCATACGGTACCTTAGGGTGCCTTTTATCGCTGTGTGTGTTTCCGCTGGTAATATTCTGCCAACGTCATTCCCTTCACCTGCGGCGCCAGCCAGTTAAAAAATGCTTCCAGGTCGACATATAACTGCTCGATATCCTGTTTATTTTTAAATGTTGGGCTGCCGCCAGGCATATACTCAGAAGAGTGCAGCATATATTCGACGTAATCATTACCCTGAGTCAATGTCTGCTGCACCACTTTCTTCATGGTGTCGACATTTCCCCCCATCGGGCGCAGCCAGTGAACGGAAGGCGAGCGCACTTTGCCGCGCAAGCGATCGTAGCCCTGCTTCACGCTGTTCATCCAGCCGGAGTGCTTATACTGAATGCTCATCGGCACTTCCAGCAGCGAAGAGCGGCCTTCGCGACTGATATCATTCTCATCAAGGAAATAGGCATGCTGCGGGAAACGACGGTAATCGGTCCCACCGTCCCCCTGCGGGGCGCCTTTCGCCGTCTTCCAGTTGACCCGCGGCGTGACCGAGCAGTCAACCAGATAGCCATGCTCCACCAGCAGACGGGCGTAGCGCTCATCAAACGCCCAGCGTCCGGCGCGATGGCTGACCATTTTCGTCTGGAAAGTGTCTTCCAGCAGATGGGTCATGTAAGCGACTTTTTCGCGCATCGCCGCATCGGAATATTCAATCAGGTAGGGCTTATGACGCCAGTCGTCATCGGTCAACGGGTCCGTCGGCGGGCTGTTCCAGGCGTGGAGGTGCATGCCGATTTCCGCCGTCCCGCGGGCAATCACATCTTTGGCGAATTCGATATAAAAGGGATCAATCGCCATTTCATAGTTGGTCAAATAGACGGGTTTAAAACCATACTTTTCGCAAAGCTGCTGAAAACGCGGTAAATAGCGCGCATTCTCGGTGGTAATGCTGTCATGTTTTTGCCAGAGGTTATCGCCCTCTGTATCAATCGTGATGAGAAATGCGGGATTGTGCACGAAAACGTCCTCAGAGCATACGTATCGGGTCATGGTAGAGCAATACAACGCTTCTCTCAATCAGTCTGATCCCCTAGAATCGGAAACCTGATATTGAATGAAGAACAGAGAATGACGCCTGAAACCCGCACTTCCGGCCCTGTGACCCCGACGCGAATCCTGGTTATTAAGCTGCGCCATCATGGCGATATGCTGCTGATCACGCCGCTCATTCACGCCCTCAAACAGCAATATCCCGCGGCCAGCGTTGATGTTCTGCTTTATGAAGAAACCCGGGATATGCTCGCCGCCAATCCTGATATCAACCAGATTTTCGCCATTGACCGGCGCTGGAAAAAACAGGGTACCGGCCACCAGCTCAAGATGGAGTGGCAGTTGATTCGCGCGCTGCGCCAGCAGCGCTACGATATGGTGCTCAATCTTGCCGATCAGTGGCCAAGCGCAATTATCACCAAACTGACCGGCGCGCCAACCCGTATCGGCTTTGACTTCCCGAAGCGTCGTCACCCGGCATGGCGTTTTTGTCATACCGCTCTCGCCGCAACGCAGCAGCATAACCAGCTGCACACCGTGCAGCAGAATCTGTCGATTCTGGCGCCGCTTGGGCTGGATATTAATGACGCGTCGGCGAAAATGGGCTACAGCGAGCAGGACTGGGACGCCAGCCGTGCGCGGCTGCCGGAAGGATTTCAGGACAACTATATCGTCATTCAGCCGACCTCCCGCTGGTTCTTTAAGTGCTGGCGCGAAGAGCGGATGAGCGCCCTGATTAACGCTCTCTCTGACGCGGGCTATCCGGTCGTGCTGACCTCCGGTCCTGATGGCAAAGAGAAGCAGATGATCGAAACCATTATGGCGGGCTGCCCCAATGCGCGTTTGCACTCCCTCGCCGGTCAGCTGACTCTACGCCAGCTGGCATCCGTCATCGACCATGGCCGCCTGTTTATCGGCGTCGACTCCGTACCGATGCATATGGCCGCCGCGCTGGGTACGCCGCTGGTGGCGCTGTTCGGCCCCTCCAAGCTCACCTTCTGGCGTCCATGGCAGGCCAAAGGCGAGGTGATCTGGGCGGGGGATTTCGGTTCTATTCCCGACCCGGATGATATCGATACCGGCACAGACGAACGTTATCTCGATTTAATTCCCACCGACGCGGTTATCGCGGCGGCGAAAAAGGTACTGGCATGAGCAAATTCAGGCTGGCCCTGGTGCGACAGAAATATCGCCCGGACGGCGGCGCGGAGCGCTTTGTCTCCCGCGCGCTGGAAGCCCTTGATAGCAGCAATCTTGAACTGAACGTCATTACTCGCGAATGGCAAGGACCGGTGAAACCCGACTGGAATATTCATATCTGCAACCCGCGTAAGTGGGGGCGGATCAGCCGCGAACGCGGTTTTGCCGACGCCGCCCGCCAGCTGTGGCAGAGCGAACACTTCGATCTGGTGCAGAGTCATGAACGCATTCCCGGCTGCGACCTGTACCGCGCCGGAGACGGCGTGCACCGCCGCTGGCTACAGCAGCGCTCGCGCATTTTGCCCGGCTGGAAAAGCCGCCTGCTGTTTGCCGACCGCTACCATCGCTATGTGATGCAGGCTGAGCGCGAAATGTACCAGGACTCGCACCTGCGCGGCGTCATCTGCAACGCGGAAATGATAAAACGCGAGATTATTGAAGACTTCGGCCTGCCGGCGGAGAAAATCCACGTTATCTATAACGCCATCGATAGCCAGCGTTTTCTGCCGCCTACGGAAGCGGCCTTTGTTGCGCTACGTAACCAATGGAATCTGCCGCTCCAGGCGACCTGCCTGATCTACGTCGGCTCCGGCTTTGAGCGCAAGGGGCTGGATGCGGCGATCCGCGCCATCGCCCCCACCGATCGCTATCTGCTGGTCGTCGGTAAAGACAAAGATCAGCATCGCTATCAGGCGCTGGCGAAAACCCTCAACTGCGAGGAACGGGTCCGCTTTTTCGGCATGCAGTCGGAAACCCTGCCGTTCTATCAGATGGCCGACGGCCTGCTGCTGCCGACGCTGTACGATCCGTTCCCTAACGTTATTCTCGAAGCGATGGCCTGCGGCCTGCCGGTCATTACCACCACCGGCTGCGGCGGCGCGGAGTTTATCGTTCAGGGCAGCAATGGCTATGTTTGCGATGCGCTGGATATCCCGGCGCTTCAGCAGGCGGTGATGGCGCTTCCTGCCCGCGCGTCAGGTTCTGCGGAAGGCCAACGCGCCCGCGAACGCATCATGACCTGCACCAGCGAACGACTCTCGACGCAGCTGCTCTCCCTCTATCAGGATCTGGTGAAATAACGATGCGTATACTGTTTGTGATCGACGGCCTGCCCGGCGGCGGAGCGGAAAAGGTCGTGCTGACCCTGGCTGAGCGCTTTCTGCGCCAGGGCGAACGGGTCTCGCTGTTTTCCCTGCGCGACGTCTGTGATTATGCGCTGCCGGAAGGGCTGGATTATCAGGTTGTGAGCGATCGCAGCCGGACACCCTGGCGCAAAATCACCGAACTTTCGCGCCGTGCCCGCCAGCTGGATGCAGCCATAGTCAACGCCGAGCAGCAGGGCGAATTCGATCTGGTGCTCTCCAACCTGCATAAAACCGATCGCATTGTCGCCCGCAGCCGGTCGCTGAAAAACCGGAACGTCTGGTTCTGCCTGCATGGCGTCTTTTCCACATCCTATCTGGGCCATCGCAGCGGATTTGATCGCTGGATGAAGCAGCAGAAGATTAAGCGTGTCTATCAGGGGCGCAACGTCATTACCGTCTCCGATGCGGTAGGCCAGGATCTGGTCGAACAGTTCGCTATTCGCCCGGCACAGTTAAAAACTATTTATAACCCGTTCGACATTCCCGCTCTGCGCGCCGCCGCCGATGCCCCTGGCGAGCAGCCCGCGGGTGATTATATTATTCACGTCGGTCGGTTCCACCCGGGGAAACGCCACGATCGCCTGATCGAAGCCTATGCGCAAAGCGGAATCAGCGCGCCGCTGGTGCTGCTGGGTCAGGGTAAACCGGAGCAGGAACAGCGCCTGCGCCAGCTGGCACAGCAGCTACAGGTTGCCGATCGTGTCCTGTTTAAAGGCTTCCAGAAAAACCCGCTGCCGTGGATTAAGCATGCGCGGATGCTGGTGCTCAGCTCCGACAGCGAAGGCTTTGGTAACGTGGTGGTTGAGGCTCTTCTGCTCAATACCCCGGTCGCCAGCACCCGCTGTCCTGGCGGGGTGACGGAAATTCTCACCGGCGAATTAGCCCGCGGTCTGGCCGATCTGAACAGCCCGGCGCTGGCCCGGACGATGCAAAGCATTTACCATAACCCACCCGCTATCGAACCTTCTGCACTGGAAAAATTCAGTGTGGATACGATTTGTCAGCAGTACCGTCAGCTGCGTCGCGGCTGACGCCGCTATTTAACCAGGATCGAATGATTTATGAGTCAAACGCCTTTACTGAGCATTGTGGCTGCCGTTTATAACGGCGAAAAATTCCTTGCGCAATTCTTTGAGTGCATTGAGCAACAGCAGCTGGAAAGCTATGAGCTGATCCTGGTCAACGACGGTTCGACGGACGGTAGCCTGGCGGTTATCGATGAATGGAAAGCACGCTTACCCCATATTATCGTGCTGGAACAGGAAAACCAGGGCGTCTCGGTTGCGCGTAATACCGGCCTGGCTGTGGCAAGCGGCAAGTACCTGGCCTTCCCGGATATTGACGATAAGCTTTATCCTGGAATGTACCGCACGCTGCTGGAGATGGCCGAAAAGGGCCGCCTTGATGTCGCCACCTGTAACGGCCGCTACGTTTACGAAACCCGAAAAGATATCCACCCGATTCTTCCACCGGACCGTCTGCCGTCGACCGGTATCCTGCCAGGCCACGTCTGGCTTAAACAGGCGTTGGATTCGCGCAAGTTCCTGCACGTGACCTGGCTGAACATCTATCGCCGCGAATTTATCATGCAGCACAAGTTCCACTTCGAGCCCGGATTACGTCATCAGGACATTCCATGGACCACCGAAGCGCTGCTGGCGGCTGAACGCGTGCAGTACACCAGCGAACAGTTCTACGATTACTATATTCACTCGGAATCGGTATCGCACAAACCGGACAACGACGACACGCTGATGCGCTCGGCGCGCCACTACATGAAAATTCTGGAGATGCTGGAAGCCATCAACCAACGCTATCCTGATAAGGTGCGTCATATTTCCGCCTGCCGCTGGCAAATCGCCAAAGAGGGGCTGGGAATTATTCATACCTTTGATAGCATGAAAGA
The DNA here is from genome assembly GCF_002108615.1 of Klebsiella sp. YJ. Classification (NCBI taxonomy): domain Bacteria; kingdom Pseudomonadati; phylum Pseudomonadota; class Gammaproteobacteria; order Enterobacterales; family Enterobacteriaceae; genus Klebsiella; species Klebsiella sp. YJ. Next base: position 108,648 of record NZ_MTEG01000014.1, on the reverse strand, counting down.
TGAGTCAAAAAAGCATATTATCATTAAAGAATTCTTTGACCGCGGCATCTGGCGTCTGATCTGGAAAAATGCGCGTACCTTCCGTTTACGCTGGCGCCTTGGCCGACGCTACCTGCGCATTAAACGCTATCGCGACGCGGCCTGACTCTGAATCCCGTTGTTTCCGCCAAAGAGATAGCTTTACGCGGGCTAAATGCTTAGAATTTGCCCGCTAAAACATAAATCGGATAAATCGCTTGGAATTGCTTTATACCACCCTACTCTATCTTATTCAGCCGCTGGTATGGCTGCGACTGCTGCTGCGCAGCCGTAAGGCCCCTGCCTACCGAAAGCGCTGGGCTGAACGTTATGGCTTCTGTCAGAACAAGGTAGCGCCGGATGGGATTCTGCTGCATTCCGTTTCCGTGGGTGAGACGCTTGCTGCTATCCCGCTCGTGCGCGCGCTGCGCCACCGCTACCCCTCGCTGCCTATCACCGTCACCACCATGACGCCGACCGGCTCAGAACGCGCCATGTCCGCCTTCGGCAAAGATGTTCACCATGTCTATCTGCCTTACGATTTGCCCTGCGCCATGAACCGCTTTCTCAACACGGTGCAACCGAAGCTGGTTATCGTGATGGAAACCGAGCTGTGGCCGAATATGGTCGCCGCGCTGCACAAACGTAAAATCCCGCTGGTCATCGCTAACGCCCGTTTGTCGGAGCGTTCCGCCAAAGGCTACGCGAAACTTGGGAAATTTATGCGTCGGCTGCTCAGTCGCATCACGCTGATTGCGGCGCAGAATGAAGAAGACGGCAATCGCTTTCTGGCGCTGGGTCTGAAGCGCAACCAGCTGGCGGTTACCGGCAGCCTCAAATTTGATATTTCCGTGACGCCAGAGCTGGCGGCACGCGCGATTACTCTCCGCCGCCAGTGGGCGCCGCACCGCAAAGTCTGGATCGCCACCAGCACCCATGACGGTGAAGAACAAATTATCCTGCAGGCGCACAGGAAGCTGCTCGATACCTTCCCGGACCTGCTGTTGATTCTCGTCCCTCGTCACCCGGAGCGCTTCGCCGATGCACGAGAAATGGTGCAGAAAGCGGGGATGAGCTTCACGCTGCGCAGTACCGGCGAAATCCCGTCGAACAGCACCCAGGTGGTGATCGGCGATACCATGGGCGAGCTGATGCTGCTGTACGGCATTGCCGACCTCGCCTTCGTCGGCGGCAGTCTGGTCGAGCGCGGCGGTCACAACCCGCTGGAGCCGGCGGCACACGCCATCCCGGTACTGATGGGCCCGCACACCTTCAACTTCAAAGATATTTGCGCCAAGTTGCAGCAGGACGATGGCCTGATTACGGTCACCGACGTCAGTTCGCTGGTCACCCAGGTCGCCAATCTGCTCACCGATGAAGACTATCGTCTGTGGTACGGCCGTCACGCGGTGGAAGTGTTGCATCAAAACCAGGGTGCGCTCTCGCGTCTGCTACATTTACTGCAACCCTATCTGCCGCAGCGGAGCCACTAATGTCGACCCGACTGTCCGTCGTGATGATCGCCAAAAATGCGGCGGATCTGCTGGCTGATTGTCTGGCCTCGGTAGACTGGGCCGATGAAATCGTGCTGCTGGACTCTGGCAGTAGCGATAACACCGTCGAACTGGCCCGCAGCCTCGGTGCAACGGTCTACATCAACAGCGACTGGCAAGGCTACGGTATTCAGCGTCAGCGCGCCCAGGACTACGCGACCGGCGACTATGTGCTGATGATTGATACCGATGAGCGCGTGACGCCGGAGCTGGCCAGCTCGCTTCGCCGCGTACTGGAGGCGCCCCAAAGCGGCGCCGTCTACAGCATCGCCCGGCGTAACTATTTCCTTGGCCGCTTTATGCGCCATAGCGGCTGGTATCCCGACCGCGTCATGCGTTTGTACGAACGCAGCCGTTTCCGCTATAACAATAATCTGGTGCACGAATCGCTCGATGCCAAAGGCGCGCAGGTTATCGAGCTGCCGGGCGATTTACTGCATCTGACCTGCCGCGACTTCTCCGGCTTCCAGCAAAAGCAGCTGGCCTATGCCTCAGCCTGGGCACGGGAGCGTCACCAGAAGGGGAAGAAAACCTCTCTGGCGAGCATCTTCGGCCATACGCTGGGAGCTTTTGTGAAAACGCTGCTGCTGCGCGGCGGCGTGCTGGATGGTAAACAGGGCTGGCTACTCGCCGTGGTCAATGCGCAGTATACGTTTAATAAATACACCGAGCTGTGGGCGCTGAGCCGCGGCTATTCAGAGAAAGTGTAATTATGAGCACAAAAGCGATCTATCCGGGCACCTTCGACCCCATTACTAACGGGCATATCGATATCGTCACGCGTGCCGCCAGCATGTTTGACAAGGTGCTGCTGGCCATTGCCGCCAGCCCGAGCAAAAAACCGATGTTCACGCTCGACGAGCGTATTGCGCTGGCGGAGCAGGCAACGGCGCATCTGGTCAACGTCGAGGTGGTTGGTTTCAGCGATCTGATGGCGAATTTTGCCCGCGCGCAGCAGGCGAATATCCTCATTCGCGGTTTACGCGCGGTAGCGGATTTCGAATATGAGATGCAGCTGGCACATATGAACCGCCACCTGATGCCGACCCTGGAAAGCGTCTTCCTGATGCCCTGCAAAGAGTGGTCGTTTATCTCTTCATCGCTGGTGAAGGAAGTGGCCCGCCACCAGGGCGATGTTTCCCACTTCCTGCCGGCCAACGTACACCAGGCGCTGCTGAAAAAGCTGTCATCTTGCGCCGCAGAATGATGCCCGGCACCCGTCCGGGCTACCCGCCAGCAATCGCGTAGACTCGTAGCCCGCTCAGCGAAGCGTCACCGGGATGGTGGCAACATCAGCACCTTACTTCTGGCACTGGCGGCAATAAAATGTTGCCCGCTGAGCATGTTTGCTGGCCGTAATCGGCGTACCACAAACGCGACAAAGTTCGCCCTTGCGGCCATAAACCTGCAGCTCCTGAGCGAAGTAGCCCGGCTTGCCATCACTTTGCAGGAAATCCTTCAGCGTCGTGCCCCCCTGCTCAATCGAGCGTAGCAGCACCGCTTTAATCACTTTTACCAGCCGTTCGCACTCTTCGCGCGACAGCGAAGACGCCAGCCGATCGGGATGGATCCCGGCCGAAAACAGCGATTCGCTGGCGTAGATATTGCCTACCCCGACCACCAGCTTGTTATCCATCAGCCAGGGCTTAATGGCGGTTTTCTTTTTCGCGCACTTGTGCTGCAAATAGTCGGCATTAAAATCATCGCTTAAGGGCTCTGGGCCAAGATGCGCCAACGCAGGATGTCCTTCCAGCGTGCGGGTCCACAGCCAGGCGCCAAAGCGGCGCGGGTCGGTGTAGCGCAGGACCTTGCCATTACTCATCACCAGGTCAACGTGATCGTGCTTTTCTGCGGGCAGCTCTTCACTCAGAATCCGCAGACTTCCCGACATCCCAAGGTGGATAATAATCCAGCCGCCGGGAAGCTCGAGCAGCAGATATTTGGCACGCCGCTGCACGCTCAGCACCGGTATGTCGCTCAACCGATAGATTTCTTCACTGACCGGCCAGCGCAGACGTCCGTTGCGAATAACAGCATGCAGAATGGTCGCGCCCACCAGGTATGGTTCGATGCCACGCCGGCTGGTTTCTACCTCAGGTAATTCAGGCATTCGTTTTCCTCCGTTAACCCAGAGTATTGTGATGCAGCAACAGACGGTAGGGAAGTAAATTCCCGGCAGGGTTTATCCGACGGTGTCTGCCGGACAAAAACAAAAAACCCCGCCGGGGCGGGGTTTTCTTTACAAGGAAACTAAAATTATTTGATTTTAGCTTCTTTGTATAAAACGTGCTGACGGACAACTGGATCGAATTTTTTCAGTTCCAGTTTTTCCGGCTTAGTACGTTTGTTCTTCGTGGTGGTATAGAAGTGACCAGTACCAGCAGAAGAAACCAGCTTGATTTTCTCACGAATACCTTTAGCCATGATTTATTTCCTCTTAGTACTTAGTACTTTTCGCCACGGGCACGCAGTTCAGACAGAACTGTATCGATGCCTTTCTTATCAATAACACGCATACCTTTAGCAGATACACGCAGGGTGACAAAACGCTTTTCGCTCTCAACCCAGAAACGGTGAGAGTGCAGGTTCGGCAGGAAACGGCGTTTGGTCGCGTTCAGTGCGTGGGAACGGTTGTTACCGGTCACCGGACGCTTGCCAGTAACTTGGCAGACTCGGGACATGTCTATTCTCCAAAAATCAAATTAGCTCGAGCTTCGTATGGGGTATCGGCGCCTCGTCAGGCTTTACAGCCCGGTCATCGCAGTTCTAAGTGAACCATCGATTGCCAGGCCCAAATGCCAAACCCGAGATTCTCAAAGGTGGCGTAGTATACGCTGACTCGGCGATGTGCTCAAGTCCCGAACAGACAAAGATCCCGCTGGATCGCGTGATCGGGGCTAAATCCAGCCGCGTTCGGCAAAAGATACGTACGCACCGCGGCCGATTACGAGATGATCGAGTACTCGTATATCCATGAAACCACAACACTTTACCACACGTTCGGTCATCAGTCTGTCGGCCTTACTCGGCTCGGGACTACCGGACGGATGATTATGTGCAAGGATCACCGCAGCGGCGTTCACTTTGATGGCTTCGCGTACAATTTCTCGCGGATGCACCTCTACGTGGCTAAGAGTACCAGAAAAAAGCCGGCTATGTTTCAATACCCGGTTCTGATTATCTAAAAAGATCACGATGAAGATCTCCCGCTCTTCATCAGAGAGATGGCTTTGCAAAAACTCCAGCGTCATCATCGGCGTGACCAGAGAAGGCTCTTCAACCAGCCGCAGGCTAAAATAACGCCGCGCCAGCTCGGCCACCCCTTTTAGCTGGGCATATTTCGCCAGGCCAATCCCGTCTACCGTCTCAAACTGTGCTTTATTCGCTGACAGCAGACCATACAGCGAACCAAAACGCTGTAGCAGGTCATGCGAGTACGTCATGACATCTTTATCCCGCGTTCCGGTGCGTAAAAACAGCGCCAGCAGCTCAACGTCCGACAACGTTTCAATGCCGTAAAGCCACATTTTTTCCCGTGGCATCAGGGGTTCCGGTGTATCCATAGGGCCTCTCCTTTCTCGTGCCCCCCATCCTGGCACAGCCCGACGGTGCTGCCGACTACCGCATGTACCTCTTGCGCAGCGCCTCGCAAAGTGAATTCCTGGCAGTCACGCGACGGCGACCGGATTGTGGTAATATGCGCGGATTCTGGTGTACTGCAACAGGAAAGAATCATGATGAGTCTGGCTGGTAAAAAGATCGTTCTTGGCGTGAGCGGCGGCATTGCTGCCTATAAAACGCCGGAACTGGTGCGCCGCCTGCGTGACCGTGGCGCGGATGTGCGTGTTGCCATGACGGAAGCCGCCAAAGCCTTCATTACGCCACTGAGCCTGCAGGCGGTGTCTGGCTATCCGGTCTCCGATAGTCTGCTCGATCCGGCCGCGGAAGCTGCGATGGGTCACATAGAGCTGGGCAAGTGGGCGGACCTGGTTATCCTCGCCCCGGCAACCGCCGATCTGATTGCCCGCGTCGCGGCCGGTATGGCCAACGATCTGGTTTCCACTATCTGCCTCGCGACCCCTTCTCCGGTTGCCGTTGTCCCGGCGATGAATCAGCAAATGTACCGCGCAGCGGCTACGCAGCATAACCTTGAGGTGCTTGCCTCACGCGGCTTACTGCTCTGGGGCCCAGACAGCGGTAGCCAGGCCTGTGGCGACATTGGCCCTGGCCGCATGCTGGATCCGATGACGATTGTTGATTTAGCCGCCGCGCATTTTTCGCCTGTCAAAGATTTGCAACATCTCAACATCATGATTACCGCGGGCCCCACGCGTGAACCGCTGGATCCGGTGCGTTATATTACTAACCACAGCTCCGGCAAGATGGGGTTTGCCATTGCCGCCGCTGCCGCAAGCCGCGGGGCGAACGTCACGCTGGTGAGCGGGCCGGTTGCATTACCGACGCCGCCGTTTGTCCAGCGAATCGATGTAACGACCGCGCTGGAAATGGAAGCGGCGGTCCAGCAAAGCGCTCAGCAGCAGCAGATTTTTATTGGTTGTGCCGCCGTAGCCGACTATCGTGCCGTCGCCATCGCTGAAGAAAAAATTAAAAAGCAAGGTGATGAACTCACCCTCAAAATGGTCAAAAATCCGGATATTGTTGCCGGGGTGGCAGCACTCACGGCTAATCGGCCTTTTGTCGTAGGGTTTGCCGCCGAAACGAATAATGTGGAAGAATACGCGAGGCAAAAACGCGCGCGCAAAAATCTCGACCTGATTTGCGCTAACGATGTTTCTCAGCCTGATCAAGGATTTAACAGCGACAGCAACGCATTACACCTTTTCTGGCAGGATGGAGATAAGCGCTTACCACTTGAGCGTAAAGAACTCCTTGGCCAATTATTACTCGACGAGATCGTGACCCGTTATGATGAAAAAAATCGACGTTAAGATTCTGGACCCGCGCGTTGGCCAGCAATTTCCGCTGCCGACCTATGCCACCTCCGGCTCCGCCGGACTTGACCTGCGAGCCTGTCTCGACGACGCCGTAGAGCTGGCGCCGGGTGCAACCACGCTGTTGCCGACCGGTCTGGCTATTCATATCGCCGATCCGTCTCTGGCGGCGGTGATTCTACCGCGCTCCGGGCTGGGTCATAAGCACGGCGTGGTTCTGGGCAACCTGGTTGGTCTTATCGACTCCGACTACCAGGGGCAGCTGATGGTTTCCGTCTGGAACCGCGGCCAGCAGAGCTTTACGATTGAACCTGGCGAGCGCATCGCTCAAATGGTCTTTGTACCCGTCGTACAGGCGGAATTTAACCTGGTGGAAGATTTTGACGCCACCGAACGTGGCGAAGGTGGCTTTGGTCACTCAGGGCGCGCATAAGCCCGACCACATCGAATCCGCATCCCAAAGTGCACTAATGCAATAACATCACCGCAAACGACCGTTTGCGGTCACTTTGTGGATGCCTGCCTGACAAGTGCTTATTTTCAGGGGTATTTTAAAACATGGCAGAAAAACAAACTGCGAAAAGGAATCGTCGCGAAGAAATACTTCAGTCTCTGGCCCTGATGCTTGAATCCAGCGATGGTAGCCAACGCATTACCACAGCGAAACTGGCGGCGTCTGTCGGCGTGTCCGAAGCGGCATTGTACCGCCATTTCCCCAGTAAAACCCGCATGTTCGATAGCCTGATCGAGTTTATCGAAGACAGTCTGATTACGCGCATCAATTTGATTTTAAAAGATGAAAAAGACACATCAGCGCGCCTGCGTCTGATTGTGCTGCTGATTCTTGGGTTTGGTGAGCGTAATCCTGGGCTGACGCGCATTCTGACCGGCCATGCGCTGATGTTCGAACAGGATCGTCTCCAGGGGCGGATTAACCAGCTGTTTGAGCGTATCGAGGTTCAGCTGCGCCAGGTCATGCGTGAGAAGAAAATGCGTGAAGGTGAAGGCTACACCATCGATGAGGCGCTACTGGCCAGCCAGCTACTGGCATTTTGCGAAGGCATGCTGTCGCGTTTTGTGCGCAGCGAGTTTAAATATCGTCCGACGGATGATTTTGACGCCCGCTGGCCGCTGGTCGCCGCACAGCTGCGGTAGCAGAAATCCCGGAGGCATATCGCCTCCGGGGCTTTTGACTTATACGCCAAACTCTTCGCGGTAAGCACGTACCGTCGCCAGATGCTCAGCCATCTCCGGCTTCTCTTCCAGATAGGCAATCAGGTCTTTCAGAGTAACGATAGAAATCACTTTGCAGCCGTAGTCACGCTCGACCTCCTGAATCGCCGAGATTTCGCCGCGACCGCGTTCCTGACGGTCCAGAGAGATCAGCACGCCGGCCAGTTCCGCGCCGTGCGCCTGGATAATTTCCATCGACTCGCGAATCGCGGTGCCTGCGGTAATCACATCGTCAACCAGCATGACGCGTCCCTGCAGGGGACTGCCGACCAGGTTGCCCCCTTCACCGTGGGTTTTTGCTTCTTTGCGGTTAAAGCAGTAAGGCAAATCCAGGTCATGGTGCTCCGCCAGCGCAACCGCGGTAGTCGTCGCGATAGGAATCCCTTTATAAGCCGGCCCAAACAGCAGATCGAAATCAATTCCGGAATCGACCAGCGCTTCGGCGTAGAAACGGCCTAACAGTGCCAGATCGCGCCCGGTATTAAACAGGCCGGCGTTGAAGAAATAGGGGCTCTTACGCCCGGATTTCAGCGTAAATTCGCCAAACTTAAGTACCTGCTTGTTAAGCGCAAACTCAATAAACTGGCGCTGATACGGTTTCATGGATTCGCTCCTCATCTTACTTTTCATCATTTAGGTTTACGCCAAATACTTCACGCGTCATCAGGCGGCACAGATACGTCGATAACGCTGTGAGCTGGTCGCGTGTGGCAACCGAGAAAGACCGCATGAAGGATAAAACGTAAAAAAAAGGGCGGCTCATCAGCCGCCCTTAAAATTAATTTTCTAACGCCGCTTTCTGCGTCGCGACAATGGATTCGATACCCCCGCGGGCCAGCGCCAGCAAGGTGAGTAGCTCTTCGTGGGTAAACGGCTCGCCTTCCGCGGTGCCCTGTACCTCAATGATGCGACCATCTTCGGTCATCACCACGTTCATATCGGTTTCCGCCGCTGAATCCTCGACATATTCCAGATCGCAAAGCGCTTCGCCATTGACGATACCGACAGAAACCGCCGCCACCATCCCTTTCATCGGGTTGGTTTTCAGTTTACCCGCCGCGACCAGCTTATTCAGCGCATCGGCCAGTGCCACACAGGCGCCGGTAATCGATGCGGTACGAGTGCCGCCGTCTGCCTGCAGAACGTCGCAATCAAGGGTAATGGTGAATTCGCCAAGCGCTTTCAGGTCTACCGCCGCGCGCAGGGCACGGGCAATCAGACGCTGGATTTCCATGGTACGGCCGCCCTGTTTCCCTTTCGCGGCTTCACGCGCGTTACGGGTATGCGTTGCACGCGGCAGCATGCCATATTCCGCCGTGATCCAACCCTGGCCCTGACCTTTCAGGAAGCGCGGCACGCCTTCATCGATCGATGCGGTGCACAACACTTTGGTGTCACCAAATTCGACCAGCACGGAGCCTTCTGCGTGTATTGTATAGTTACGGGTCAGGGTGACGGGACGCACCTGATTAGCGCTACGACCTGCTGGACGCATAATGATCTCTCCGGCTTGAAACGAATGTGGCGCGCATTATACACAAAATCATGCGGGATGCATGAGGTGACGCGCCCCTGACAGCATAGATAACTGGCGCTCAGGGCGGAGCGATGCCGCCAACAGAGGGGCTGTCAGAAGGATAACGTGTATATACGGATAATGCTCGCTTATTCCTATCCTGATAAGGCCCTGAAAGCTATAATCCACCTCACTCTCCTTTAAAAACAGGAACGTCTATGATCCGCAGTATGACCGCCTATGCCCGGCGTGAAATCAAGGGTGAATGGGGCAGCGCCGCATGGGAACTGCGCTCGGTAAACCAACGATATCTGGAAACTTATTTCCGTCTGCCGGAGCAGTTCCGTAGCCTGGAGCCTGTCGTGCGCGAGCGTATTCGTTCTCGCCTGACCCGTGGCAAAGTTGAATGTACCTTGCGTTTTGAGCAGGATCCCAGCGCCCAGGGCGAGCTGATTCTCAACGAAAACCTGGCAAAACAGCTGGTCAATGCCGCCAACTGGGTCAAGATGCAGAGCGACGAAGGCGAAATCAACCCGGTTGATATTCTGCGCTGGCCTGGAGTCATGGCCGCTCAGGAACAAGATCTCGATGCGATTGCCGCCGATATTCTGTCGGCCCTGAACGGCGCGCTGGATGATTTTATCGTTGCCCGCGAGACCGAAGGTCAGGCGCTGAAAGCGCTTATTGAGCAACGTCTGGAAGGCGTCACCGCTGAGGTCGCCAAAGTGCGCGCTCATATGCCGGAAATCTTACAGTGGCAGCGCGAACGCCTGGTGGCCAAACTGGAAGATGCGGAAGTACAGCTGGAAAACAACCGTCTCGAACAAGAGCTGGTGCTAATGGCACAGCGTATCGACGTCGCCGAAGAGCTGGATCGTCTGGAAGCGCACGTAAAAGAGACCTGGAACATCCTGAAGAAGAAAGAAGCCGTTGGCCGCCGTCTTGACTTTATGATGCAGGAATTTAACCGCGAGTCGAACACGCTGGCATCAAAATCCATTAATGCCGAAGTGACCAATTCCGCCATCGAACTGAAAGTCCTGATCGAGCAAATGCGCGAGCAGATCCAGAACATCGAGTAATCTCTTTTGCTGGCTCGTCTTGTTGCGAGCCAGCATTACTTTTACTTATCTTTTTTTCTCATCCTTCGATCAACATCCCACTGCAATACTGCTCATGAAATATCTCTCACATTAGTTTTTCCTGGTGTAAATGCTTCACCTTAGAAAATCTCAATCGTGATCTTACGCACAAATCGCTAATCTGCCCGACATCATTGTGGGGGATTTATGCTGCTTCATATTCTGTATTTAATCGGTATTACCGCGGAAGCGATGACCGGCGCTCTGGCCGCCGGTCGCCGCCGGATGGACACTTTTGGCGTCATCATCATTGCTACCGCCACCGCACTGGGCGGCGGCTCAGTCCGGGATATCCTGCTGGGCCACTACCCGCTGGGCTGGGTAAAACATCCGGAATACGTCATTATCGTCGCCGTCGCGGCAGTGTTAACGACCATTGCTGCGCCGGTCATGCCCCATCTGCGCCGCCTGTTTCTGGTCCTCGATGCCCTGGGCCTGGTGGTATTCTCGATTATCGGCGCGCAAATCGCGCTGGATATGGGAGAAGGACCGGTGATCGCCTCTATTGCCGCAGTGATTACCGGCGTATTTGGCGGCGTACTGCGGGACATGTTCTGCAAGCGCATCCCGCTGGTTTTCCAGAAAGAGCTGTATGCCGGCATCTCTTTTGCGGCAGCTATCCTCTATATTGCCCTGCAGCATTACGTCAGCAGCCACGACGTCGTGGTGATCTCCACCTTGCTGTTTGGCTTTACCGCTCGCATGCTGGCGCTGCGCTGGAAGCTGGGGCTGCCCGTCTTCCACTACAACCATAACGCCCACTGATCTCCTCAAAACCCGGGAATATGTTGCCCGCTGAGCCACTGCGCCAGCGCGGCAACATCCGGGTGCTGGAGAAAGGCAACCAGCTGTCTCGCTCTCTCTGCCCCCATGCCCGGTAGACGCTGCCACTGTTCTTCAGAACGTTCCCGTAGCTGCTGCCAGTTTTCCCTCGCCAGACCGGCAAGCGCCACCCGGGGTATCGGTACGCCCATCGCCTGGACCCAGCGCAGAAAGGGCTGTTCGCGCGCCAGATTAAACTGGTGCCAAAGCCGCTGCCCGCGCCCGGCGGTTATCCCTGGAATCCCCTGCAGCTGCGCTGGCGTCAATGTCAGCCACGAGAACAGATGCTCCAGCGGGCGCGCATGTTGCACCGTGCGCCACACTGATTCACCCACGCCATCAAGATTCAGAATCGGTTTTGACGACAGCCAGATAAGCCTTGCGAGAAACTGCGCGTCACACCCCGGCGTGGTGAAATAGCAGGTCAATGGGGTAAACCGTTCCGGGGGTGGCTGCGGCTTCGTACGCTGCGCCGATCGCCATACGACGCTGTCGAGACGCGGAATGCCCTGGCCCGCCAGACTGATTTGTAGCTGATCGCCGGGACCAATATCCAGGCGCTTCCAACGGGAAAGTGACCCGATACTGACTTGCTTAACCCGTTTGTCATCCAGGTACTGCGGCTCCAGCAGCGCGACGACGGAAATTTTGCCGCTGCGCCCGACCCGAAAGTGAATGCCGCGTACTTCCATTAACCGCGACGCCGGCGGATACTTCCACGCAACGATCCACTCACCCTGCCCTGGCGCCCACAATCGCCCGGCGGGTTCGTGGCCGCGACGCACGACCACGCCATCGGTAGCAAAAGGCAGAGGCGAGGTTAACCAGCGCTCTCGCCACCGTACCACCTGCTGAGCATCCGTAACGGGCTGCGTAAAAGATGCGCTATGGAGAAATCCGCTCTTGCGCAACAGGGCCAGACGCTGGAGCATATCCTGAGGACCATCTGGCCATGCCCAGATAAAGATCCCCAGCTCCGCGAGCTGCGCCGAGCTATCAAGGCGCATCAGAGTACCGGCCACTTTCGCCCGGGCATTCATTCCCCCCATCTGCTTCTGCACATGTCCGTCACGCTGCAGGAAAAGCTCTCCCTGCAGCACGCTGTTCGCCAGCTCGCCCTCCGTCACCTTCGGCACGGCTGGAATCTGCCGCACCCTGGCGGTCCACTCCTCCCCGGATCGACCATCGCCACGGCTAATGGCCTGTGCCAGCCGCCCGTGGCGATACACCAGCGTCACGGCGACACCGTCCACCTTCGGCTGCACCCAGAGATCCGTTTTATCGCGCATCCACCGCGCGACATCCGATTGATCGGCCAGTTTACGCACGCCGGTATGGGCAACCGGATGCCCGACCTCTCCGGTTGTGGGCGGCACATCAGCGTTATCCGCGGGCGACACCAGAGAAAAACAACGCCGCCACTGCATGAGTCGCGCCGAAAGCTGGTCGTATATCTCATCACTGACCCCACTGCTTCCCTGTCGCCAGTATGCATTGTTCCAGGCCGTCACCTGCTGGTTCAGACGATGTACCTCCTGCCGGGCCTGCGCCTGCGGCCATTCAGGGCAGGCAGTCTGCCCGTATCCAGCCACCGCCCACGCGCCAATCATCCAGATCCATTTATGCATGACTCCACCTCCTGTTTACCGGCGAACATTCTGCAGGAGAGCGGTTTTATGCGGCGACGAGGGATTTATCACGCTGCGATCGGACATCCAGACTTTGTTTGTCTTCTGTGTAATACACGGCGAAATCAGGGAAACGGCTGGCAAAATGAAAGAAACAGAAGCAAAAAGTGTGACAGGGACTGCGTCACGGTGCGGCGCCGTGTATAATAGGCTCGTATGTAGTATCTCTTTCGACAATCACATACAAAAGACTCTCATGGCTCAAGGCACGCTTTATATTGTTTCCGCCCCAAGTGGCGCGGGTAAATCCAGCCTGATTCAGGCTTTATTGAAAACCCAACCGCTGTACGACACCCAGGTCTCTGTTTCACATACCACGCGCGCGCCGCGTCCGGGTGAAGTGCACGGCGAACACTATTTCTTTGTTAATCACGACGATTTCAGAGCGATGATTAGCAGAGACGCATTTCTTGAGCACGCGGAAGTTTTTGGCAACTATTACGGCACCTCGCGCGAAACCATCGAGCAGGTACTGGCAACCGGCGTCGATGTCTTCCTGGATATCGACTGGCAGGGTGCTCAGCAAATCCGTCAAAAAATGCCTGGCGCGCGCAGCATCTTTATTCTGCCGCCGTCAAAAGATGAGCTTGACCGTCGCCTGCGTGGTCGCGGCCAGGACAGCGAAGAGGTGATCGCAAAACGTATGGCTCAGGCTGTTGCAGAAATGAGTCATTACGCGGAATATGATTACCTTATTGTGAATGATGATTTTGATACCGCGCTGAGCGATCTGAAAAACATTATTCGCGCCGAACGTCTGCGCATGAGCCGCCAAAAGCAGCGACATGGCGCTTTAATCACCAAACTGTTGGCAGACTGAACCCACATTCAGTATCATGCCCAGTCATTTCTTCATCTGTGGAGCATTTTAAGTATGGCACGCGTAACTGTTCAGGACGCTGTAGAGAAAATTGGTAACCGTTTTGACCTGGTACTGGTCGCCGCGCGTCGCGCTCGTCAGATGCAGGTTGGCGGAAAAGATCCGCTGGTACCGGAAGAAAACGATAAAACTACCGTAATTGCGCTGCGCGAAATCGAAGAAGGTCTGATCAACAACCAGATCCTCGACGTCCGCGATCGTCAAGAACAGCAAGAGCAGGAAGCCGCTGAATTACAAGCCGTTACCGCTATTGCCGAAGGTCGTCGTTAATCACGCAGTGGGTAGCCCTTGTATCTGTTTGAAAGCCTGAATCAGCTGATTCAAAATTACCTGCCGGAAGAGCAAATCAAGCGTCTTCGGCAGGCATATCTCGTTGCACGTGACGCTCACGAGGGCCAGACACGTTCAAGCGGTGAACCCTATATCACGCACCCGGTAGCGGTAGCCTGCATTCTGGCCGAGATGAAGCTCGACTATGAAACGCTGATGGCTGCGCTACTGCATGATGTGATTGAAGATACCCCTGCCACCTACCAGGATATGGAGCAGCTCTTTGGCAAAAGCGTTGCTGAGCTGGTAGAGGGGGTATCGAAACTTGATAAGCTCAAGTTCCGCGATAAGAAAGAGGCGCAGGCCGAAAACTTTCGCAAAATGATTATGGCGATGGTGCAGGACATCCGCGTCATCCTGATCAAACTTGCCGACCGCACGCACAACATGCGCACCCTGGGCTCACTCCGCCCGGATAAACGCCGCCGCATTGCCCGCGAAACGCTGGAGATCTACAGCCCGCTGGCCCACCGTTTAGGTATCCACCACATCAAAACCGAGCTCGAAGAGCTGGGCTTTGAAGCGCTGTATCCCAACCGCTATCGCGTCATCAAAGAAGTCGTCAAAGCGGCGCGCGGCAACCGTAAAGAGATGATTCAAAAGATCCTCTCTGAAATCGAAGGGCGTTTACAGGAAGCGGGAATCCCCTGTCGCGTCAGCGGTCGCGAGAAGCATCTGTACTCCATCTACTGCAAAATGGTGCTGAAAGAGCAGCGTTTTCACTCGATTATGGATATCTACGCCTTCCGCGTGATTGTGCATGATTCTGACACCTGCTACCGCGTGCTTGGCCAGATGCATAGCCTTTATAAGCCTCGTCCTGGCCGGATGAAAGATTACATCGCCATTCCCAAGGCGAACGGCTATCAATCTTTGCACACCTCGATGATCGGCCCTCACGGCGTCCCGGTTGAAGTACAAATTCGTACCGAAGACATGGATCAGATGGCAGAAATGGGGGTTGCGGCGCACTGGGCATATAAAGAGCACGGCGGCGAAAGCAGCACCACCGCACAAATCCGCGCGCAGCGCTGGATGCAGAGCCTGCTGGAGCTGCAGCAAAGCGCAGGCAGTTCGTTTGAATTTATCGAGAGCGTCAAATCCGATCTGTTCCCGGATGAGATTTACGTTTTCACCCCGGAAGGGCGTATTGTCGAACTCCCCGCTGGCGCCACGCCGGTGGATTTCGCCTACGCGGTGCATACCGATATCGGCCATGCCTGCGTTGGCGCACGCGTCGACCGCCAGCCATATCCATTGTCCCAGTCGCTCTCCAGCGGCCAGACGGTGGAAATTATCACCGCACCGGGCGCACGTCCGAATGCCGCGTGGCTGAATTTTGTCGTCAGCTCAAAAGCGCGCGCCAAAATTCGCCAGCTGTTGAAAAACCTTAAGCGCGATGACTCCGTCAGTCTGGGCCGCCGTCTGCTCAACCATGCCCTGGGCGGCAGCCGTAAACTGGCTGAAATCCCGCAGGAGAGCATTCAGCGCGAACTGGAACGCATGAAGCTGGCCAGCCTTGACGATCTGCTGGCGGAAATTGGCCTCGGCAACGCGATGAGCGTCGTGGTAGCCAAAAACCTGCAACAGGGCGAGACCGTCACCGCACCGGCGCAGGGCGCCTCTTCAGGCCACGGTCATCTGCCGATTAAAGGCGCTGACGGCGTGCTGATTACCTTTGCGAAGTGCTGCCGTCCGATTCCCGGCGACCCGATTATCGCCCACGTCAGCCCCGGCAAAGGCCTGGTCATTCACCATGAGTCCTGCCGTAACATTCGTGGCTATCAGAAAGAGCCAGAGAAGTTTATGGCCGTCGAGTGGGATAAAGAGACCGCGCAGGAATTTATCACCGAAATTAAGGTGGATATGTTTAACCACCAGGGTGCACTGGCGAACCTCACTGCGGCCATTAACACCGCCTCTTCCAATATTCAGAGTCTGAATACCGAAGAAAAAGATGGTCGCGTGTACAGCGCGTTTATCCGCCTGACGGCGCGCGATCGCGTCCATCTGGCGAATATTATGCGCAAAATTCGCGTTATGCCGGATGTAATTAAAGTCACCCGTAACCGAAACTAACCTTGTGCGCAAAATCATTTGCGTTTTGCACCGTACCGATCCCGAAGGGCCGTGCAGTCAGCCGGATCGCGCGGCGAGCGAATGAATTACCCGGCCCGTACAGGAATACGTAGCCGGGGTAATGAGTACGGCTAACGCCGAGGCAATTTGAAGGATGAAGTGTTTATGAATCCACAGCGTTATGCGCGTATCTGCGAGATGCTCGCCAGGCGCCAGCCTGACCTGACGGTCTGCATGGAGCAGGTCCATAAACCTCATAACGTCTCTGCGGTGATTCGTACCGCAGACGCCGTTGGCGTGCATGAAGTCCACGCCATCTGGCCCAGTAGCCGCATGCGTACGATGGCCTCTGCCGCCGCCGGCAGCAATAGCTGGGTGCAGGTTAAAACCCACCGCTCGATTGACGATGCCGTCAGCCATTTAAAGGGCCAGGGCATGCAGATCCTGGCCACTCACCTCTCTGACAAAGCCGTCGATTTCCGCGAAATCGACTATACCCGCCCAACCTGCATCCTGATGGGTCAGGAAAAAACCGGCATTACCCAGCAAGCCCTGGCGCTGGCCGATCGGGACATCATCATTCCGATGACTGGCATGGTGCAGTCGTTGAATGTCTCCGTCGCCTCGGCTCTGATTCTGTATGAAGCCCAGCGCCAACGGCAAAATGCGGGGATGTATAAGCGTGAGAACAGCATGCTGCCGGAAGAAGAACAGCAGCGCCTGCTGTTTGAAGGCGGGTATCCGGTACTGGCCAGAGTGGCAAAACAAAAAGGTCTGCCTTACCCCTACGTGAATGCGCAGGGCGAAGTCGAAGCCGATGACGCGTGGTGGGCAACCATGCAGGCTTCTGGTTCCGCTCACAGCAGCACGCGGGACAACCGTGCCGGAGCAGGCCAGACAAGACGCAGTCTGAAGGATGAAGGGTAAATGGCCGGTCGCCTGTTAGATGCTGTCCCGCTCAATTCGCTCACCGGCGTTGGAGCGGCACAAAGCAACAAACTGGCGAAAATCGGCCTGCATACCGTGCAGGATCTCCTTCTGCACCTGCCGCTACGCTATGAAGACCGCACCCATCTTTACCAGATAGGCGAGCTGCTGCCGGGCGTTTACGCCACCGTTGAGGGTGAAGTTCTCAGTAGCAACATCACCTTCGGCGGCCGCCGAATGATGACCTGCCAGATCAGCGACGGTTCCGGTATTCTCACCATGCGCTTTTTCAACTTCAACGCCGCCATGAAAAACAGCCTGGCGACCGGCCGCCGCGTGCTGGCCTACGGAGAAGCCAAACGGGGAAAATACGGGGCGGAGATGATTCACCCGGAATATCGCGTGCAGGGTGACATGAGCACACCCGATCTACAGGAAACGCTGACGCCGGTTTACCCCACCACCGAAGGCATCAAGCAGGCGACGCTGCGCAAGCTCACCGATCAGGCGCTGGAATTACTGGCGACCTGCGCCATCGCCGAGCTGTTGCCGCCCGAACTGGCGCAGGGAATGATGAGCCTGCCGGAGGCGCTACGCACATTACACCGTCCGCCGCCGTCGCTGCAGCTCAGTGACCTGGAAAGCGGTAAGCATCCGGCGCAACAGCGCTTAATTCTGGAAGAACTGCTGGCGCATAACCTGAGCATGCTGGCGCTTCGCGCCGGCGCCCAGCGTTATCATGCCCTGGCGCTCAGCGCAAACGACACATTCAAAAACCAGCTGCTGGCCTCCCTGCCCTTTAAGCCAACCGGCGCACAACAGCGAGTCACCGCCGAAATTGAACGCGATATGGCGCTCGATGTGCCGATGATGCGTCTGGTACAGGGCGACGTCGGCTCTGGTAAAACGTTGGTTGCCGCCCTCGCAGCGCTGCGGGCGATCGCTCACGGCAAACAGGTAGCGCTGATGGCGCCAACCGAACTGCTGGCGGAACAACACGCCAATAACTTCCGCCAGTGGTTCGCGCCGCTGGGCATCGAAGTGGGCTGGCTGGCCGGCAAACAGAAAGGGAAAGCCCGCCAGGCACAGCAGGAGGCCATCGCCAGCGGCCAGGTACAGATGATCGTCGGCACCCACGCCATTTTTCAGGAACAGGTGCAGTTCAACGGTCTGGCGCTGGTGATTATTGATGAGCAGCACCGCTTCGGCGTCCACCAGCGTCTGGCGCTGTGGGAAAAAGGCCAGCAGCAGGGCTTCCATCCCCATCAGCTGATCATGACCGCCACCCCGATTCCACGAACCCTGGCGATGACCGCCTACGCCGATCTTGATACCTCAGTTATCGACGAATTGCCGCCGGGCCGAACGCCGGTCACCACGGTGGCCATCCCCGATACCCGTCGCCACGATATTATCGATAGGGTTCGCAACGCCTGTACTCAGGAAGGGCGTCAGGCCTACTGGGTCTGCACCCTGATCGAAGAGTCCGATCTGCTGGAAGCGCAGGCGGCAGAAGCGACATGGGAAGAGCTTAAGCTCGCGCTGCCGGAGCTGAATATCGGCCTCGTGCATGGCCGGATGAAACCGGCAGATAAACAGGCGGTTATGCAGGCCTTCAAGCAGGGCGAACTGCACCTGCTGATCGCCACCACGGTCATTGAGGTCGGGGTCGACGTACCGAATGCCAGCCTGATGATTATCGAGAACCCGGAACGTCTGGGGCTGGCGCAGTTGCACCAGCTCAGAGGACGCATCGGGCGCGGCGCGGTCGCTTCCCACTGCGTGCTACTCTATAAATCACCGCTGTCAAAAACGGCGCAGAAACGCCTGCAGGTTCTGCGCGACAGCAACGACGGTTTCGTTATTGCCCAGAAAGACCTGGAAATCCGCGGCCCCGGCGAGCTACTCGGTACCCGACAAACCGGCACCGCCGAGTTTAAAGTCGCCGATCTGCTGCGCGATCAGGCGATGATCCCGGACGTTCAGCGCATCGCTCGTCATATTCACGAACGTTATTCTCAGCAGGCCCAGGCGCTTATTGAACGCTGGATGCCGGAAACCGAACGCTATTCCAACGCCTAGCGTCCGCTCTGTCCCGCAGGGCCAGAGCAGGATGCTGCGCGCAATTTATCTTCACAACGAGTGGATTATGAAACGAGAACTGGCCATCGAATTTTCGCGTGTCACCGAGGCTGCCGCGCTGGCAGGCTATAAATGGCTGGGCCGCGGCGATAAAAATACCGCCGACGGCGCCGCCGTCAACGCCATGCGCATTATGCTCAACCTGATTAATATCGACGGCACCATCGTAATTGGCGAAGGTGAAATCGATGAAGCGCCGATGCTGTATATCGGTGAGAAGGTCGGCACCGGCAACGGTGATGCGGTGGATATCGCCGTTGACCCTATCGAAGGGACGCGCATGACGGCCATGGGCCAGGCCAATGCGCTGGCGGTGATGGCGGTCGGCGATAAAGGCTGCTTCCTGAACGCGCCGGACATGTACATGGAAAAACTGATTGTCGGTCCAGGGGCAAAAGGGGCGATTGACCTCAATCTGCCGCTGGCGGAGAACCTGCGTAATGTCGCAGCGGCGCTGAATAAACCGCTGGCCGAGCTGACCGTCACCATTCTGGCCAAACCGCGTCATGATGCGGTGATTGCCGAACTCCAGCAGTCGGGCGTTCGCGTCTTCGCCATTCCGGATGGCGATGTGGCAGCGTCGATTCTGACCTGCATGCCGGACAGCGAAGTAGACGTCCTGTATGGCATCGGCGGCGCCCCGGAAGGGGTGGTTTCCGCCGCGGTGATCCGCGCTCTGGATGGCGACATGCAGGGTCGCCTGCTGGCTCGTCACGATGTCAAAGGCGATACCGCAGAAAACCGTCGTATCGGCGAGAACGAGCTGGCGCGTTGCAAAGAGATGGGCATCGAAGCGGGCAAAGTGCTGCGCCTGGACGAAATGGCCCGTAGTGATAATGTGGTGTTCTCCGCAACCGGTATTACCAAAGGCGATCTGCTCGATGGCATTACCCGTAAGGGCAATATGGCCACCACCGAAACGCTGCTGATTCGCGGTAAATCCCGTACGATTCGCCGTATTCAGTCCATTCATTATCTCGACCGTAAAGACCCGGATATCCAGCTGCATATTCTGTAAACATCCGATCGCCCGTGCGGAATGCACGCTGGCGCCAGGCCCAGGGACGGGCCGAAAACGGATGCCGCCAACCCACAGGCAATTGAAGTATGACGGGAATATTTGATCAATAGAGCTTTTCGGCGCCGTCAGGCTGGAAATCTTTGCCGCGTGCAACGAAGATAAGGCAACGCTTTGCGCAACGGGAGAAGATGATGGCGGACTGGGTTAGCGGTAAAGTAAAAAAAATAGAGTTCTGGACCGATACGCTGTTCAGTTTGTACGTCCACGCGCCCGTTCACCCGTTTACCGCCGGGCAATTTACCAAGCTCGGACTGGAAATTGACGGTGAGCGCGTTCAGCGCGCCTATTCCTACGTTAACGCGCCGGGCAATCCCGATCTGGAATTCTATCTGGTCACCGTCCCGGACGGTAAGCTCAGTCCACGCCTTGCGGCGCTCAAACCGGGCGATGACGTTCAGCTGGTCAGCGAAGCCGCGGGATTCTTCGTTCTGGAAGAGGTGCCTGACTGCGAAACCTTATGGATGCTGGCGACCGGCACCGCGCTCGGCCCGTATCTGTCAATTCTGCAGGAAGGTAAAGACCTTGAGCGCTTCAAAAACCTGGTGCTGGTCCATGCCGTGCGCTATGAGGCCGATTTAAGCTACCTGCCGCTAATGCGCGAATTAGAACAGCGCTATGGCGGAAAGCTGCGGATTCAGACCGTCGTGAGCCGTGAAACCGCCGCCGGTTCGCTGACCGGACGGATTCCGTTTCTTATCGACACCGGCGCCCTGGAAGAGGCCGTTGGCCTGCCGATGAACGTCGATACCAGCCACGTGATGCTGTGTGGAAACCCGCAGATGGTGCGTGATACCCAGCAGCTGTTGAAAGAAACCCGGCAGATGACCAAACATTTACGCCGCCGGCCGGGCCACATGACCGCCGAGCAATACTGGTAATCAGGGCTCCGCCTTCCAGCGAACATCCTGCGTATCTTTACCAAATTTATTCTCGCCCTGGGTGCCGACAAATGCGCCCAGGTCGATGAACATCATGACGATAATCAGCGTCGGCACAAACCGCCCGACAACCCATTGCCAGACGCCCGGCAGCACCGACCAGTTCCCCGCCAGCAGCATCCACGCCAGAATCATCAGCAGCGCCCAGAGCCCCGATTTACCGCGATCGTGCAGGCGTTTGATCGTCACCGCCGCCGTCGGCCACAGCAGGCACACCAGGATAAACGCGGCGGTCTGCACATTGAGCAAATGGGTGCCGGCCAGGGTAAAGAGCGCGCTCATGGCAAGAACCCAGATGGCCATCCAGATCCAGAAATCACGGCGCCCGATACGCCCCTTAATTGAGAACATCCACTGCTGTAGGGTCATGTTTTATTCCTTATCATCATCATTCGCGTAGTTTACCCTGAAGCCGTCACTTTTTGACAAGCGCGACGGTTCCCGTTTTAATCGTCTGCAGGCAAAAAAAGGAAAGACCGGCATGAAGACGTGGATGACTGTATGTTTTATTGGGCTGACGGCCATATCCGTCGGCCCGAAGGCGTTGTCCGCGGTGCCCGAATCCTCCGCCACCGCCCCTTATCTGCTGGCGGGCGCCCCTACCTTTGATATGTCTATCAGCGACTTTCGGGAAAAATTCAATGCGCAGAATCCGAAGCTGCAGCTGAATGAATTTCGCGCCATTGCCTCCAGCCGCGACAGGGAAAATCTGACCCGTGCGGCGAGCAAAATTAATGAAAATCTCTACGCCTCCACGGCGCTGGAGCGCGGTACTCTGAAAATAAAATCGATGCAGGTGACCTGGCTACCTATTCAGGGGCCCGAGCAGAAAGCGGCGAAGGCCAAAGCGCAGGAGTATATGAGCGCCGTGTTACGCATATTCGCGCCCACCTTAAGCGTGGCTCAGAGCCAGCAAAAACTGCAGAAAATGCTCG
The DNA here is from genome assembly GCF_002108615.1 of Klebsiella sp. YJ. Lineage (NCBI taxonomy): Bacteria > Pseudomonadati > Pseudomonadota > Gammaproteobacteria > Enterobacterales > Enterobacteriaceae > Klebsiella > Klebsiella sp. YJ. The sequence continues at coordinate 86,412 of NZ_MTEG01000014.1, read as the reverse complement.
CCGCCGGCAAGGGAAAACGTTACTTCGCTGAAACGGAAGGTGCGATACGTTATGTTGTCGCAGACAACGGTGAAAAAGGACTGACCTTCGCTGTTGAACCGATTAAGCTGGCGCTATCTGAAACGCTGGAGAGCAATAATAAATGACAAAAAGCAAAGCCTTTCCAACGATGAATCTCTATACTGTTTGACAGACCATGCTGCCCTGACGGGTGGCTATATTCCTTAATTCGCTTAACGTAGCGTGGAGAATTAAAATGCGACATCCTTTAGTGATGGGTAACTGGAAACTGAACGGCAGCCGCCACATGGTAAACGAACTGGTTGCTAACCTGCGTACCGAACTGGCTGGCGTTTCTGGCTGTGCCGTTGCAATCGCTCCGCCAGAAATGTACATCGATCTGGCTAAGCATGCGGCAGAAGGTAGCCACATTCACCTGGGCGCGCAGAACGTTGACCTGAACCTGTCCGGCGCATTCACCGGTGAAACCTCGGCTCAAATGCTGAAAGATGTCGGTGCTGAATACATCATCATCGGTCACTCTGAGCGTCGTACTTACCACAACGAGTCTGACGAGTTCATCGCTAAGAAATTCGCGGTTCTGAAAGAACAGGGTCTGATTCCGGTTCTGTGCATCGGCGAAACTGAAGCAGAAAACGAAGCGGGCAAAACGGAAGAAGTGTGCGCACGTCAGATCGACGCCGTTCTGAAAACTCAGGGCGCTGCGGCATTCGAAGGCGTGGTTATCGCTTACGAACCTGTCTGGGCAATCGGCACCGGCAAATCAGCGACTCCGGCACAGGCTCAGGCCGTGCACAAATTCATTCGCGATCACATTGCGAAAGCAGACGCGAAAGTGGCTGAGCAGGTCATCATCCAGTACGGCGGTTCCGTTAACGCTTCTAACGCAGCAGAACTGTTCACCCAGCCGGACATCGACGGCGCGCTGGTTGGCGGCGCCTCCCTGAAAGCAGACGCTTTCGCGGTGATCGTTAAAGCAGCTGAAGCAGCGAAAAAAGCGTAACCTGCACTCATCCCGGCCCCGGCGGCGCACCGCTTACCGGGGTGAAGGGATAGCGCAATACGAGGAGCCCGGACAACGCGCGCAGGCGCCGCATCCGGGCTTTTTTATGCCGCTACAATTTCCCCAACGCGTGATACCACAGATAGTCCAGCGGCAGCAGAATCAAATAGCTCACCGCCGCCAGCACGATACACAGCAGCATTCCCGCCCGCGCCGGCACTTTGCCTAGCCCCATCGCCACGACAATCGGCGACGCCTGATACGGCAGCAGCGGCGTGGAATAGCCCAATACCTGAATCATAATCACGCTTAGCAGCGGGAAACCGGTGGCATCGGAAAAGCTCTGCGCAAAGGTGGTGTACAGCGCGGGGACGCCGTTAGCGGTCATAATAAAGTTCAGGGCGCTGGTCATGCCGGTTAATGCCAGGAAGCTGGTGAACGGACTCTCTTTGTCGAGCGGCATCACCTGCAGCAGCGCATTGCCGACCACCTCGCCGATCCCCGTTTGGGTGACGGTAATCGCCAGTCCGAGGATCCCGGCGACGTAAATGCAGGTGCGTATATTCACCCCGCTGGAGAACTCCTCCCCGCTGATAAAGCCAACCCTCGGCAGCAGCGTGACGACTGCGGCTGCCAGTCCCGTCCAGGCGGGCCCGATACCGTGCCAGCTTTCACTCACCCACAGCACCAGCACTACGGCCAGCAGCCAGGCCAGGCGCTTCTCGTCCCGACTCATCGGCGGAAGCGGCGTCAGTTCGCGCGGCGGATGCGGCTTGCCCGGGAACAGCCAGCAAATCAGAGCAATTAAGATCCCCCCCTTCAGCCAGCCCAGCACCGGCGTGTGCAGCAGCAAGTACGGCAGGTAATTAAGGTGGATCCCGTACGAACCTTCGGCGGCGCCGCTCATCACCAGGTTCGGGACGTTGGCGGGCAGAATGGTCGCCGACAGCTGAAAGGTCCCAAACCCCACCGCCAGCGCCAGCCCATACCAGGCCCGCGTGCCGTCTGCGATACCGGCCCGCTTAGCCATCGCCGCCACGATGGGCATCAGCAGCGCGATGCGCCCCATATTCGACGGCATCACGAAGGCCAGCGCATAGCTGAGTAGCACGACGCTACCCACCATCAACGGCCAGGAGTCCGTCAGTCGCGCCGATAGCGCCCGCGCCGCTCTGTCCGCCAGTCCGGTTTTACGAATCGCAATCCCGAGGACGAAGCCGCTGAATACCAGCCAGAATGCTGACGAGGCAAACCCGCCAAAGATCGCTTCCGGCGGCGCAATTTTGGCGATCATCGCCGCCGCGAAAAACAGCAGCGCGGTCATAAACTCCGGCAACAGCGAGGTCGCCCACAGCAGAATGGTTATCGCGATAATCAGCGAGGGAAGGAACAGAGGGTGAGAAAACCAGAGCGACATGCCTGTCTCCTGTCGTTTTTTCAGCAAGAATACGATCGGGGGCGAGGCAGGTAAACCTATCAAAAAATAGCCAGCCATGCGGGAACCCGCATGGCTCAGCAATAAAGGTTATTTCAGGATAGAGCAGCGATGATCCTGGATCTCTTCCGCAGAGGCACGATTCAGGGTCAGCAGGTTGCGCTCGGTCGCCAGCAGCACCAGCGAGCCATCGCTCTGTTTCGCCAGCGCCAGCGCAAAGCGCCCCATATGTTCACGCGCCTCCGGCACCTCTTCCGCCAGCATCAGAAACGGGCTACGCTGCGCCAGTTCGGACTCAGTCACTCGCCGCGCGAGATATTCATGGCCGAGCAAACCACCGGGAAGCGGCAGCCATCGGCTGCTGATGGCTGCGGTATCGTTATCCAGCCGGGCACGCACATCTTCGCGTAGGCAGGAGATATGAATATGGAAATGGTTTTGCGTGCGTCCGCTACGGGAGTTAATGGCTAATGACACGGCGCTATCCGGTATTGCCGAACCGCGGCGCTCACTCATGATGTCGCGTCCCTGCCATGCCTGCCAGAAGAAGTTCGGCGTTAACGGGTCGAGCAGCAGCGGGCTCTCGGTGCCGTTAATTCGGTACGTCGGCATCAGCAAATACTGCAGGGGTCCGTTACGATCTTTAAACAGCACGTAACCGCCCTGCAGATTAACGTCGGCACACGGCGAGGGAGTTTGGTGCTGCTGTTGATTAGGAACGCATTGCTGCAAAACAATCTGTCGCAGCGCGTCAGGGTTACCGGAATGCAGCCAGTACCAGCCGCCGGCCGCCGCTGCCAGCACAAGCACCGGCAGCAGCCATAAAAGGTATCGTACTCTTCTCATCATCTTTTCCTGTCCAGCCAGAAACGGAAGAGTAGCGTAGTTTGATGACTAAATAAAAACGCCCGGCTATTTAACCGGGCGTTCGGAACGATTAACGCTGACTGATTTGATCGAAAGTGCCGCCGTTTGAGAAGTGCTCTTTCTGGGCCTTAGTCCAGCCACCAAACTCCTGGTCGATGGTAAACAGCTTCAGTTTCGGGAACTCATCGGCATATTTCTTCGCCACTGCCGGGTCACGTGGGCGGTAGAAGTTCTTCGCCGCAATCTCCTGGCCTTCCGGCGAGTAGAGATACTTCAGGTAAGCTTCAGCCACCTGGCGGGTGCCTTTTTTATCGACCACTTTATCAACCACGGAGACGGTCGGTTCAGCAAGAATCGATTCGCTCGGAGTCACAATTTCAAACTTATCTTTGCCCAGCTCGTTCGCCGCCAGCAGCGCTTCGTTCTCCCACGCAATCAGCACATCGCCGATCCCGCGTTCAACAAAGGTATTGGTCGAACCGCGCGCGCCGGAATCCAGCACTTCGACGTTCTTATACAGCGCCTTCACAAACTCCTGGGCTTTTGCCTGGTCGCCGTGATTCTGGTGCAGGGCATAGCCCCAGGCGGCCAGGTAGTTCCAGCGTGCGCCGCCGGAGCTTTTCGGGTTTGGCGTAATCACCGACACACCCGGTTTAATCAGGTCGTTCCAGTCATGAATCTGTTTTGGGTTGCCTTTACGCACCAGGAACACGATGGTAGAGGTATACGGCGCGGAGTTATCCGGCAGACGTTTCAGCCAGTTTTTATCGATACGGCCGCGTTCAGCGATCGCATCAACATCGTAGGCCAGCGCCAGCGTCACGACATCGGCTTCGATACCGTTGATCACCGACGTCGCCTGTTTGCCGGAGCCGCCATGCGACTGGCGAATCACCACATTGTCGCCGGTTTCTTGTTTCCAGTGCGCGCTGAATGCCTTGTTGTACTGTTCGTACAGCTCGCGCGTTGGATCATAAGATACGTTTAATAACTGAATGTCTTTGGCCAGAACGCTGGCGGATGCCAGCAACAGAGTTAACCCAACGCCCCACTTGTTCATCGCACCGCTCTCTTTATGTCGTGTTGTGATGAGTTAAGCGTGCCAGAAAGCGAAACAATGATTAAAGAATAAAAAAAGATTGGCTATAACTTGTGAGTATATGTAAAGCGGAGGGGAATGCTTACCCTCTCCAGGAGAGGAGAGGGTGAGGGCGAGAGGGTTACACTTCTTCCATGCGACCCAACAGCGCCTGCAGACGATCCTGCCAGCCCTGCAGCTGTTCTCTCAGCTGACCGTTTTCACGCTCCAGCTCTTCACGGCCGTGCTGTGCGCCCTGGACTTCCTGCGCCAGCGTGTTGTTTTTTTCTTTCAGCTCTTCGATTTCCATCTGCAACAGAGTGATGGTATCAATCGCCTGCTGTACTTTTGATTCTAATTTCTCAAACACTTCTAATGACATCGTCATACCTCTCCTGAACTTGCAAGGCGTTGATAGAGTACTATCCCGTACACGTCGTCCTTCAAGCTGCTTCTGCGTTAGCGGGTGCTTCCCGAACACTTACCGAAGTAAGCGGCGAGGATTCATTCGCTTGCCGTTTTGACACATCCCGAATGATGTTGTGTACCTACGCGGTGACGCCTTAACGAAAATAAGCGCACTACAGTGGTCATGCAGTCGATTGTATGAATCCCCGCCTTCCCTGTCCAGCGACAACCCGCGCAGATTGCGGTTTGCAACACTTTTCAGTCTTTACCTGGCGCATTCGGCGCGTTTCTGTGGAAGTTATCCTGCAATTGTTAATCAATGGGTTAACAAAATCCGCCGGAAAAGCGGGGCAAATGTGTCACAACACGCGTTTATGGCGCGAAAACGCTCATTTTCTTGACGCAGCACACACATTTATATTTCGATATTTCTCGTTTTTGTTCGTTAACGATAAATTAACACTATGCCTACAAGGCAGCGTGGTCGTCTATGACCTTCATACATACAATAATCACCACTTCGCTTCAGGATTCGATATGAGCCAAACATCAACATTAAAAGGCCAGTGCATCGCAGAGTTCCTCGGTACCGGGTTGTTGATCTTTTTCGGCGTTGGGTGCGTCGCGGCGCTCAAAGTTGCGGGAGCCAGCTTCGGTCAGTGGGAAATCAGCATCATCTGGGGTCTGGGGGTGGCCATGGCTATCTACCTGACCGCGGGCGTATCCGGTGCGCACCTTAACCCGGCGGTCACTATCGCATTGTGGCTGTTTGCCTGCTTCGACGGGCGTAAAGTTGTTCCTTTTATCATTTCTCAATTCGCAGGCGCCTTTTGCGCCGCGGCGTTAGTTTACGGGCTTTACTACAATCTTTTCTTCGATTTCGAACACAGCCACAATATGGTGCGCGGTAGCGTCGAAAGTCTTGAGCTGGCCGGTATTTTCTCCACTTACCCGAACCCACACATCAATTTTGTGCAGGCTTTCGCGGTAGAAATGGTGATTACCGCTATCCTGATGGGCGTTATCCTGGCACTGACTGATGACGGCAATGGGATTCCGCGTGGTCCGCTGGCGCCGCTACTAATCGGCCTGTTGATTGCGGTTATCGGCGCATCCATGGGACCGCTGACCGGATTTGCCATGAACCCGGCCCGCGACCTCGGACCAAAAACGTTTGCCTGGCTTGCCGGCTGGGGCGACGTCGCCTTCACCGGCGGTAAAGATATTCCTTATTTCCTGGTGCCGCTGTGCGCACCGGTGGTGGGCGCCGCGCTGGGCGCGTTCAGCTATCGTAAGTTGATCGGCCGCCACCTGCCTTGCGACACCTGCGTCGAGGAAGAGAAAGAGAGCACCTCGACTACGCAACACAACGCTTCGCTGTAATCTGACTACGGGACTCATACTATGACCGACAAAAAATATATCGTTGCGCTCGACCAGGGCACCACCAGCTCCCGAGCCGTTGTGATGGATCACGATGCCAATATCGTCAGCGTTTCTCAGCGAGAATTTGAACAAATTTATCCGCATCCAGGCTGGGTTGAGCATGACCCGATGGAGATCTGGGCGTCGCAAAGCTCCACGCTGGTTGAAGTGCTGGCAAAAGCCGATATTAGCTCCGACGAGATCGCCGCAATCGGGATCACTAACCAACGTGAAACCGCCATTGTGTGGGAGCGCGAAACCGGTAAACCGATCTATAACGCTATCGTCTGGCAGTGCCGTCGTACCGCAGAGATCTGTGAACAGCTCAAACGTGACGGCATGGAAGAGTACATTCGCAAGGCCACCGGCCTGGTGGTTGACCCGTACTTCTCCGGCACCAAAGTAAAATGGATTCTCGATCACGTGGAAGGCGCCCGCGAGCGGGCAAAACGCGGCGAACTGCTGTTCGGAACCGTGGATACCTGGCTGGTGTGGAAAATGACCCAGGGCCGCGTCCACGTGACCGACTACACCAACGCCTCGCGTACCATGCTGTTCAACATCCACGAACTGGACTGGGATGACAAGATGCTGGAGGCGCTGGATATTCCGCGCGCGATGCTGCCGGAAGTGCGCAAGTCTTCCGAGGTATACGGTCAAACCAACATCGGTGGTAAAGGCGGCACGCGTATTCCTATCGCCGGTATCGCCGGTGACCAGCAGGCGGCGCTGTTCGGCCAGCTGTGCGTCAAAGAGGGGATGGCAAAAAATACCTACGGCACCGGCTGCTTTATGCTGATGAATACCGGGGAAAAAGCGGTAACCTCCACGCATGGCCTGCTGACCACGATCGGCTGCGGCCCACGCGGGGAAGTGAACTATGCGCTGGAAGGCGCAGTCTTCATGGCCGGCGCCTCCATTCAGTGGCTGCGCGATGAAATGAAGCTTATCAACGACGCCTTCGATTCCGAATATTTCGCCACTAAAGTGAAAGACACCAACGGCGTGTATGTGGTTCCGGCCTTTACCGGTCTCGGCGCGCCATACTGGGACCCGTATGCGCGCGGCGCCATCTTTGGCCTGACGCGCGGGGTGAACGCCAACCATATTATTCGCGCCACGCTGGAGTCTATCGCCTATCAGACACGCGATGTACTGGAAGCGATGCAGGCAGATTCAGGGATTCGTCTGCACGCCCTGCGCGTCGACGGCGGTGCCGTGGCCAACAACTTCCTGATGCAGTTCCAGTCCGATATTCTGGGTACCCGCGTAGAGCGCCCGGAAGTGCGTGAAGTGACGGCGCTGGGCGCCGCTTACCTCGCAGGTCTGGCCGTTGGCTTCTGGCAAAATCTGGATGAGCTGCAGGAGAAAGCGGTGATTGAGCGCGAGTTCCGCCCGGGTATCGAAACCACCGAGCGTAACTACCGCTACAACGGCTGGAAAAAAGCGGTGAAACGCGCGCTGGCGTGGGAAGAACACGAGTAACCGCGACCACAGGACTGCCCCGGTGACGCTACGCTTACCGTGCCTACAGAGTCAGGATTTTGTAGGCCCGGTAAGGCGCAAGCCGCCACCGGGCCACTCATCAGCCAAATATCGGCAGCAGCAGATACAGCTTAATCACCAGCGCATTCACGATATCAATAAAGAACGCGCCGACCATCGGCACCACCAGGAACGCCATATGAGACGGGCCAAAGCGGTCGGTGATTGCCTGCATATTGGCAATCGCCGTCGGCGTCGCCCCGAGACCAAAACCACAGTGCCCGGCCGCCAGCACGGCGGCGTCATAGTTTTTCCCCATCATGCGATAGGTCACGAAGACGGCATACAGCGCCATCGCCACCGTCTGGACCGCGAGGATCGCCAGCATCGGCAGCGCCAGCGAAGCCAGTTCCCACAGCTTCAGGCTCATCAGGGCCATGGCAAGGAACAGCGACAGGCTAACGTTGCCCAGCACCGATACCGCACGCTCAAACACGCGATAGAAACCTAACAGCGACAGACCGTTGCTGAGGATCACCCCGATAAACAGTACGCAGACAAAAGTGGGCAGCTCAAAGACGGTGCCGGTCAGCAGTTGCGCAACCACCCTCCCTACCGTCAGGCAGATGGCAATTAAGGCGATGCTCTCAATCAGCACCAGCGAGGTGATCATGCGGCCCATATCCGGTTTTTCGAAGGCGGTAGGCGCCAGCTGATCATCCGGCGTTCCGTCAGGTGAAGAAGAGTGTTTAACCAGATAGCGCGCCACCGGGCCGCCAATCAAACCACCCAACACCAGACCAAAGGTGGCGCACGCCATTGCGACTTCGGTCGCGTTGGCAAAGCCGTAGCGTTCAACAAACAGCTTACTCCACGCCGCGCCGGTGCCATGGCCGCCAGACAGGGTAATTGAGCCTGCCAGCAGACCCATCAGCGGGTCCAGCCCTAGCAGCTTCGCCATCCCGATGCCGAGGGCGTTTTGCAGCAGCAACAGTCCCACCACCACAATCAGGAAGGTGCCCACCACTTTGCCGCCGGCCCGCAGGCTGGAGAGGTTAGCGTTCAGACCGATAGTCGCAAAGAACGCCATCATCAGCGGGTCTTTCAGGCTCATATCAAAGTCAATTTCCCAACCCATGCTCTTTTTCAGCACCAGCAGCGCCAGCGCCACCAGCAGACCGCCCGCGACGGGTTCAGGGATTGTGTATTTTTTCAGGAAGGGGACATTCTGCACGAGTTGTCTGCCCAACAGCAGCACCAATGTTGCGGCAACGAGCGTCGATAAGGTATCGAGATGAAACATAAAAAGAGCTCCTTAAAGGCGCATGATCCATTCACACGCGTCGGTATTCCCGGTGTCGATTACTTCTCATCTTGAGGAATCGGAGGGGGATTTTAAGCAGAACCGCGCAAAAAATGACAGGAAAAGATATTTTGTTTTGATATTGATGCGATCAAGCATACAAAATGTTAATTAATAACCGACCCCGCTGAGTTGTATAAATATTTCTCAGCAAACGCTGGCAAACGTTTGCTTTTGTACTACAGTCCGATAAAATTCCCGCTTTGCCACCTTGGGATTGTTTGTGATGTCCGTTAACACCGCCGAGTCAGAAGCTGCGCAACCGGTTGCGCATAAAACAACCAGCGAATTAATCTACCGCCTCGAAGACCGCCCGCCGCTGCCGCAAACCCTGTTCGCCGCCTTTCAGCATCTGCTGGCGATGTTTGTCGCGGTCATCACGCCGGCGTTGTTAATCTGTCAGGCGCTGGGCCTCCCGGCTCAGGATACGCAGCACATTATCAGCATGTCGCTGTTCGCTTCCGGCGTGGCATCCATCATTCAGATTAAAGCCTGGGGACCCGTCGGTTCCGGCCTGCTCTCTATTCAGGGCACCAGCTTTAACTTCGTCGCCCCGCTGATTATGGGCGGCACCGCGCTGAAAACCGGCGGCGCCGACGTGCCGACGATGATGGCCGCGCTGTTCGGCACCCTGATGCTGGCCAGCTGCACGGAAATGGTCATCTCGCGCGTTCTGCACCTGGCGCGGCGGGTGATTACCCCGCTGGTCTCCGGGGTGGTGGTGATGATTATCGGCCTGTCGCTGATTCAGGTCGGGCTGACCTCCATCGGCGGCGGCTATGCGGCGATGGCCGACCATACCTTCGGCGCGCCGAAAAACCTGCTGCTGGCAGGCATCGTCCTGGCGCTGATCATTATTCTTAACCGCCAGCGCAACCCGTATCTGCGCATCGCGTCGCTGGTTATCGCCATGGCGGCGGGTTACCTGGCGGCCTGGCTGCTGGATATGCTGCCGGCAAATACCGCGCCTGCCAACGATAGCCTGATTACGGTCCCGACCCCGCTCTACTACGGCCTGGGCATCGACTGGAGCCTGCTGCTGCCGCTGATGCTGGTGTTTATGATCACCTCGCTGGAAACCATCGGCGATATCACCGCCACCTCTGACGTGTCGGAGCAGCCGGTCTCCGGTCCGCTGTATATGAAGCGCCTGAAAGGCGGCGTGCTGGCTAACGGCCTGAACTCCTTTGTCTCCGCCGTCTTTAATACCTTCCCGAACTCCTGCTTCGGCCAGAATAACGGCGTAATTCAGTTGACCGGCGTCGCCAGTCGCTATGTCGGCTTCGTGGTGGCGCTGATGCTGATCGTACTGGGCCTGTTCCCGGCAGTCAGCGGCTTTGTCCAGCATATTCCGGAGCCGGTCCTCGGCGGCGCAACGCTGGTGATGTTCGGTACTATCGCCGCTTCCGGGGTGCGCATCGTCTCCCGCGAACCGCTCAACCGCCGCGCGATTCTGATTATCGCCCTGTCGCTGGCAGTGGGCCTCGGCGTTTCCCAGCAGCCGCTGATTCTGCAGTTCGCCCCTGACTGGCTGAAGAACCTGCTCTCCTCTGGCATCGCTGCCGGGGGTATCACCGCCATTGTGCTGAATTTAGTGTTCCCGCCAGAGAAGAATTAAACCCGTATCCCCGATGGCGCATTGCCTGGCGGGGATAACGGCGGAATATCCCGGATGAGGCCTTCACACCGCCCTCCGGGTATGCCTGAATAAAACGTATCTCCCATCACTCTGTCATTCAAATAAACAACTCCTGTCTTGAGGATTGCGCATAAATCGTGCATAACAGCCCTATGTGCACTTCTCAGGATGGAAGATCATGAAATTTATTGGAAAGCTGATTTTGTGGCTCGCGATCGCCCTACTGGTGGTGGTGATTGCCCTCTATTTCCTGCTCCAGACCCACTGGGGTTCACGTCAGGCCAGCGCCTGGCTGAGCGATGGCACCGGCTGGCAGGTTTCCTTCGATGCGATGGAGCACAGCTTCTCTTCCCCTCTTCACCTGCAGCTGCAAAATGTCACTTTCGGACGCGACGGCAAACCGCCGACGCTGGTCGCTAAAGCGGTGGATATTGGCTTCAGCACCCGCCAGTTCAGCGATCCGCTGCACGCCGACGAGATTGTGCTTAGCGACGGGACGTTAAATCTCTCGCCCTCCTCCGCTTCTTTACCCTTTGCCGCCGACCGTCTGCAGTTGCGCAATATGGCGTTTAACAGCCCGGAAACCGGCTGGGCGCTGAGCGCACAGCGCGTTGACGGCGGCGTCAGCCCCTGGGCGCCGGAAGCGGGCAATGTGCTGGGTAAAAAGGCACAGATTCAGATGAGCGCAGGCTCGCTGACCCTCAACGGCGTGGATGCCAGTAACGTGCTGATCCAGGGAAGCCTTGATAATGGCGAAGTAACGTTATCCACGCTGGGCGCCGATATTGCGCGCGGGACGCTGACCGGCAACGCCAAACGCAACGCCGACGGCAGCTGGCTGGTAGATAATCTGCAGCTCAACGAAATTCGCCTGCAGAGCGATAAATCGCTGGCAGAATTCTTCACCCCGCTGACCAGCGTCCCTTCACTGCACATTGGCCGTCTCGACATGACCGACGCCCGTTTGCAGGGGCCGGACTGGGCGGTGACCGATCTCGACCTCAATCTACGCAACCTGACCCTGAGCCAGGGCGGGTGGCAAAGCGATGACGGCACCCTGTCGATGAACGCCAGCGAATTTATTAACGGATCGCTGCATCTGCTTGATCCCATCGCCAATGCCGAATTTTCACCACAGGGTATCGCGCTGCGCCAGTTCACCTCACGCTGGGAAGGCGGGATGGTACGGACTTCTGGCAACTGGCTGCGCGCGGGTAACGCGCTGGTGCTGGACGACACCGCCTTTGCCGGGCTGGAATATACCCTCCCCGCTAACTGGAAACAGCTGTGGATGGAGTCGCTGCCCACGTGGCTGGAAAACCTGACGCTGAAGAAATTCAGCGCCAGCCGCAATCTGGTTATCGATATCGATCCCGCATTCCCATGGCAGATCACCGCCCTTGACGGCTACGGCGGCGAACTGCAGCTGGTGAAAGACCATCGCTGGGGCGTGTGGAGCGGCAGCGCAACGCTGAACGCCGCCGCCGCAACCTTTAATCGCATCGACGTTCGCCGGCCATCGCTGAAGCTTAACGCCAATGCCTCAACGCTCAACATCACCGAGCTAAGCGCCTTTACCGAGCGCGGTATCCTGCAGGCCACGGCGGCCGTCTCGCAGCTTCCCCAGCGCCAGGTCACGCTCAGTCTGAACGGTCGCGGCGTACCGCTGAATATTCTGCAGGCCTGGGGCTGGCCCGCCCTGCCGGTTTCCGGCGACGGTAATTTCCAGTTGACCGCCAGCGGCAGCGTGCAGGCCGATGCGCCGCTGAAACCGACGGTTAACGGCCAGCTCAGCGCGGTGAATATGGAGAAACAGCAGGTTGCGCAAGTGATGCGCAACGGCCAGCTAAACAGCGAGCCGGCTCAGCCAATCGCTCCCCCGCCAGCACCGTAATCGCCCTCCGCCCTCTCTCCGCCGGAGAGAGGGTCCCGCTCTGGTCTTCGTCCATCGGTCCCTCTTTCACTCCCTCAGGCACGCCTTTCTCGTCAGCGAAACCTGTGTGCATTTTGCGGCTACCTGTACCTATTTCCCGCAACCTGTTTCTTTCAAAGATCGGAATTGCTATAAACAAAATACTGGAAGTAGAGATAAAAATTAAAAACCCTATGTAAATATAAAAATAAAGGAACGACTATGTCCGCAATACGTCAACGTATTCTGGAGAATATGCAAAAATTCTCCAGAGCAATGATCGGTGCAGTCCTGTTCTTGCCCGTCATTGGCCTGATTCTGGCACTCAGTTCTGTCTTAACCAACCCTACATTAATTTCTGAAACCAGTTTTTTACATCAGTCAGGACAATTACTCGGCGATACGTTCTGGCCGCTGTTTGGCAATCTTGGATTACTTTTTTGCGTCGGTATTAGTTATGGGCTGGCGAAAGATAAAAAAACAGAAGTCGCCCTGGTTTCAGTGATGTGTTTTATTATGTTTCTGGGTGCTAACCATTCGTGGCTGGAACATATCCACGGCATCGCTGAAAAAATTAATGGCGAATACTACGGCACCGGTCAGACGCAACTGCTCGGTTTTGTGGTCGTCGATATGGGGGTGTTCCTCGGCATTATCCTCGGCTGCACCATTGCCTGGGTGCATAACAAAGTCTCGAACATCGAACTGCCCGGCGCGCTGTCAATGTACGGCGGCGCCAAGCTGACCCTGGTAGCCATGACCCCGGTGGTGATTTTCTATGCCATCGCCTTCACCTGGATCTGGCCGTTTATGACCCACGGTATCGGGGCGTTAACCGGATTTATGAAAAACGCCGGCGTGGCGGGGGTTTTCGTTTATGGCTTCTTTGAAAAATTCCTTATCCCCACCGGCCTGCACCATTTCGTCTGGTCGCCGTTCCAGCTCACGCAAATCGGCGGTACGCTAAACGTTGACGGACAGGTGGTTTCCGGTACCCAGGCGATTTTCCTCGCCTATATGCGCCACCCGGATCTGACCCCGGTCATGAACGATGCGCTCCGTTTCTCACAGCAGGGGATGACCACGATTTTCGGCCTCGCTGGCGCATCGCTGGCCTTTTATCACACGGCGAAACCGGAGAAAAAAATGATGGCTAAAGCGATTCTGCTGCCCGCCATTATTACCTCAATGCTCACCGGTATTACGGAGCCGATTGAGTTCACCTTCCTGTTCGTGTCGCCGCTGCTCTGGGTGATTCACGCCACCCTGACCGCCGCGTCACAGGCGATTTGTGACATCTTTACCGTTCGGCCGTGGGGCGCATCCGGGCTTATCGAATTCCTGATTTATAACCTGCCGCTGCCGGTCTCATTAACGCGCTGGCCTGGGTATGTTCTTATCGGTATCGGTCAGTTCGCCGTTTATTACGTTATTTTCCGCACCCTGGTAGTGAAGCTGAATTTAAAAACACCGGGCCGTGAAGACGACGATAACGTGAAGCTCTACAGCAAAGCTGATTATCGTAAAAAGGTCGGTAATCCGCAGTCGGTGACCGATGAGATTATTAGTGGCCTCGGCGGCAAAGAAAATATTATTTCGGTCGACAACTGTTTCACTCGCCTGCGGGTGGTAATTAAAAATATGGATTTGGTTGATGATCTCATATTGAAAAGTACCGGTGCCAATGGCGTCGTACGAAATCGTAACGAAGTTCAGGTTATTTATGGCGTCAAAGTGGGACAGGTACGTTCCCGGGTTGATAGCTGGCTGGCAGAAAATTAATTGGGAGTGATGTATGAAATTAACCGTATTAGGCGGGGGCGGCGTTCGCTCTGCATTTTTGGCGAAATCTCTGGCTTATAACGCCCACCGCATAGGTTTAACGGAAGTGGTATTTCTGGACAGCTCGGAAGATAATCTGGCCCTGTTTGGTGAAATTGCCCGCTACGTGTTTAATACGATTCGTCCGGATATTGCGTTCAGTACGACCAGCGATCCGGTCGCCGCGCTGAAAGGCACAAATTATGTGATTACTACCCTGCGGGTGGGCGGCGATGAGAGCCGTATTCGCGATGAGCGTATTGCGCTTGAGCATAATACCTTAGGCCAGGAGACCACCGGTGCGGGCGGCTTTGCCATGGCGATGCGTTCGATCCCGGCGATCCTCAACTACTGTCGCCTGATCGAAGAGCATGCCGCCGAGGATGCGATCCTGTTTAACTTTACCAACCCATCGGGGCTGGTCACCGAGGCGATCATCAAGTCCGGCTTTAAGCGTCGCGTATATGGCATTTGCGATGCGCCGTCGGAGCTGATTCGCGAACTGCCCGAGATTCTCGGCTGCGACGAGCGCGATCTCAGCGTCGAGTGCTACGGGCTGAACCATTTCTCCTGGTTCACCCACATCACCGTACGCGGGGAAGAGGTGACCGAACGCCTGATCGCCAGCCCGGATTTATACCGTAAAACGGCGATGCAGTATTTCTCGCCGGAGCTGGTTCAGCTGTGTGATAAGCAATTACTCAACGAGTACCTCTATTATTACTATTATCGCGAGGTAGCCTTAAAAGCGATTCAAGAGGCGGACGAAACGCGCGGCGAGCAGATTGCCCGTATCAATCGCGATATGCGGGACGCGCTGCGCGGCATTGATGTGAAAGCCGATCCGCAGGCGGCATTTTCTCTGTGGATGACGCACTACCTGCGCCGGGAAAATAGCTATATGCAGAACGAGTCGCAGCAGGAGAAATTCCATACCCGCGAACCGTTAACCCTGCGCCAGTTTATTGAGGAGCCGGATACCGGCGGCTACGCCGGGGTGGCGCTGGACATTCTGGAGGCAGTCAACAGCCGCACCACCAAACGAATCGTGGTCTCCATACCCAATAACGGCACTCTCGATTTCTTGCGTCCTGACGATGTGATTGAGATCAGCTGCGACCTGAGCAAAGATGGCTTAAAACCGGTGACGCCAGCGCACGTGCCCACGGCGCAGAGAAACATGATTGCCAGCGTGAAAGAGTATGAGCGGCTGGCAGTGGCGGCCATTTTGCAGCGCGATAAATCCCTGGCGATACGCGCATTAATGGCACACCCGCTGATCGGCTCTTTTTCGCTGGCCAAAACCCTGGTCGAGGCCTATCTCGACGACGCGCAGTTCGCCGACTGGCAATAAACGCCCGGCTCAATCCCCCGGATAGCGGCTAACGCCTTATCCGGGCTACCGGATAAGGCATGATTGGCCGGTTTTGTAGCCCGGGTCAGGCGTCTAAGCCACAACCCGGGAACGCGTAAGTTGTCATTTTATCGCCCTGACAGGCGCGTCAAACGCCGCCTCCAGGGTTCTCCGTCTGTATAAACCACATCTTCAGCAGCCGCTCAAACCCGAGTATGCAGTAACCGAAAAACGGGTTGCTCCAGTAAATATCATCGTCGAACTTCTGCGGGTCATGAATAATGAATGCGGTATCCGCCGCCTGCGCCAGCGGACTTTGATAATCGCCGGTAAAGCACACCAGATTAATCGCCTTGCCTTCCAGCGCCTTCACCCAGTTCAGAGCCGAGCTGCTGCGCCCGGATTTTGAGACGATCCAGATGGAGTCGAATTTCGCCGCATTTTTTTGCTCCAGGATTTCGTAATCCGGCCACAGCGCGAGGCTGGCGTTCACGCCGGTCACCAGGAACTTATTATAAATATATTGCGCAATCAGCTGCGAAAAGCCGCTGCCGTGGATCAGGATCCGCTGATGCTGCAGGCTTTCCAGCAGCGGCGTCAGCCGCTCTGTCGGCTGAATACTCATATAGTCGATGTCGTTGGTGACATCGAGTTTCGGCATGGTGATATTGAATTTAATAAAATAGACCAGCTCCAGCCAGCCGCTGAACTTCAGTTTCTTCGCCAGCCGCACCAGCGAGGAGGGGTTGCTATAGCAGCGCTCAGCGACGCTGCGGATGCCTTCCCGCACACACTGCTCAGGATCATTCTGGATAAAGCGCAGCACGGTCATTTCCGTTTTGCTCAGCTTGACGTCACGAAAGATATTTTCTAAGTCCATTGCGGCTCCTCTCAGCGGCAGATTACGCTATCACCAAACGGCAAAGGTGTCTGTGGGGGAACTCACTGGCAGGAAAGAGCGAATAGCGACATGGCATGCATGCGCCACGCTGACTGAGACGCATGGAGGCGGCCGCGTATCTCTCCAGCGTCGTTTTTTCCTGCCAGATCGCCCTCGCAGAAAAAATATAAAAGTGTAACCCGCGGATTTTACGAGGGTTTGTGTCAGACTGTTCTGTAAAGTCCAGTTTTAACAGTAAAAAAGTGCGTTCAGGTATGTGGTAAATGCCTGAAAGTAGCTATAATGCGCCCCGCCTCCATGTAGCAATCGAGGCGCGGAAGATCGTCATCTCCGGTGAGGTGGCTGGACTTCAAATCCAGTTGGGGCCGCCAGCGGTCCCGGGCAGGTTCAACTCCTGTGATCTTCCGCCAGTTTGCTACCCCTGAACTTCCCCATATGCAATAAACCATGCCAATCCGCGGTGTCATCCTCAGGCCAACTCATGTTGACCCAGACCCCGAATATCATCAGGGATAACCGGCTTCATGTTGCTTGCATCTTCTGGCAACCGGCAGACTTCTTAGCAGGATGGCTGTGCGAAGCGGGGGCTTTTGAGAAGCCAGTTCCCCTCATCAGAAGTAATAACCAATATTAACGTTAGTGCGGAAATACCATTTACCGCTGCCCTCGGACTGAGTGCTGGTCCAGCCGGTAGAGTTCAGCGCGCCGCCCCACGGATTGACGTTCTTCGCCCAGCTGAGATCGACCCAGAACATCACCGGTAGCGCGAAGACCTGCACGCCGAGGGTGTTCATCTGCGAATCCTGCCAGCCGCTTTTGTCTTTCCACAGTACGCTGTAGTCATTGTAGAAACGCAGCTTCGAGACTGTCCCCCATTTCACATCGACGTCGCGGGCAAGGTTGAGCGATGCGGTGGTCGCTTTAGCCGGGATCAGGTAGGCCGGAGTCAGGCCGTTGCCGCCCATCAGAATCGTATCGTCGCTGACGCCCGCCGGGTTCTTCGGATCGTACTGGTAGCGAATCAACTGCGAGGTGAGCTGCCACGGCCCGTTATGCAGCATGCCGTGTACTCCCGCCGCCCAGAAGGTACCGTCGTCGTCAGTCTCGCGGTTGTGCAGGCGCGCCAGCGCCAGCGAGCCGCCCAGCTCGTTACTCCAGCCGCCGCCGTGGAAATTGCGCGCGATACGCACATTAACCTGATCGCGCTTTTCATTATGCTGCTGATGCTGGGTAGGATAAATCGTGTTTTTCAGACGATCGTAATCGCCGACATCCGGCGCGTAGCGTAAATTCTCCGGCTCCATCCACGGAAAATAAGCCACATCCAGCGACCAGTTATTATCGTGAT
The DNA here is from genome assembly GCF_002108615.1 of Klebsiella sp. YJ. Taxonomy (NCBI): domain Bacteria; kingdom Pseudomonadati; phylum Pseudomonadota; class Gammaproteobacteria; order Enterobacterales; family Enterobacteriaceae; genus Klebsiella; species Klebsiella sp. YJ. The sequence goes on along the minus strand of NZ_MTEG01000014.1, from coordinate 68,352 downwards.
ATTGATAGTTGACGCCACTGCCGGCGCTGACGCCAAAACCTAAATAAAACGGTATGCCGTACGACCAGCCAAATTGCGGATAGGGCTGCAGACCGAAAGGTTTGCCGGGAATGCCCAGCTGGATATTATTATTACCATCAACGCGATATCCTACATAGGCGCGGTCGACGGCGTATTTACGATGATCCTGGAACCAGAATCCGGCATCAAAGAAATAATGATTATAAAAACCGCTGCTGTCGATACGAAAGGTATCAAAACGCAGATGCGGCGGGTTACGATAATTACTGCCCTTCCAGTCTTCATAGCGGTAATTGGCCCGCAGCGCGCCGCCGAAATCCAGACCAGCGAGATTGTCCGCGCTGCGCCAGCCGATATGCGGAAAAGGCTTGCCGTCGTCCGCCTGTGCCAGCCCGTTGGCGCTGGCGACCAGCAGCAGCGAAAGAACTAATTTACGCATAGTACATCCCTCACTTTATATTTTAATAAGCGATAAAAAGCCTCGCCGCTTAATATCGGCGTTTTTATTTATTTTTGTCTCAGCAGTGAAACTATCGATTAAACAGCAAGATTTTTATATTTTCGTTCCAGATATGAAACTCTGTTTATTATTTTATAGAGGGAAAATCGCACGCAGGATGCCAGGAGTCAAGGCATAAACCTTGAGCGATAACGCAATATTATTATTCCCTGCGGAAGATATTCATATTTGCGGTACAGGAACAAAAACATTCTCAAATATGAAACATAATTAGCGAAGTACAAACCACATTCCCCGGAGCGATCGTTTAGCGATATTCCTCCCGGGAGTCTCTGCATTGGCGCCGTGCCACCGGCGAAGTCAGCGTATCCGCGCTGAGGGATCTGCGTCGGATAGCGCGACGCTTATCCCCGGAGCTGATTTTCAGCTTTTCAATATAACTCTTATCGCCCGGGCCCCGTTTTTCCCTCCCCGCCAGGGGTCTACCATTAATGGATTCCCACAGAAACCCCATTTAAAACCGGAGAGTGTATGAAAGCGATTGCCATTACCCGCGCCGCTACTGAAGGCAGTAACATCCCATTTTTAAGCGCCATCGAGCTACCGGTTCCGGTTGCTGCGGGGCATGACCTGCTCATCGAAGTGAAGGCGATTTCCGTGAATCCGGTGGATACCAAAGTGCGCGCCGGATTTACCGGCGATACCCCGCGCGTGCTGGGCTGGGATGCGGTTGGCGTCGTAAAATCGGTCGGCGAGGCGGTCACCCTGTTCGCGCCGGGCGATGAAGTCTGGTATGCCGGTGCGCTGGGGCGCGCGGGAAGTAATAGCGAGTTTCAGCTCGTCGACGAACGGATCGTCGCCCTGAAGCCGCGCTCGCTGGATAACGCCTCTGCCGCCGCCCTGCCGCTGACCGCCATCACCGCATGGGAGTTGTTGTTCGATCGTCTTGGCGTGCAGGAAGGCGGCAACGCCGGGGACGCGCTGCTGATTGTCGGCGCGGCGGGTGGCGTCGGCTCCATTCTCACGCAGCTGGCGCGTAAACTGACGCGTATGACGATCATCGGCACCGCTTCGCGCCCGGAAAGCCAGAAATGGGTGCTTGATGCCGGGGCGCACCACGTTATCGATCACAGCAAGCCGCTCAGTGAAGAGCTGGCGCGGATTGGGGTCAACGCCGTGACGCACGTCGCCAGCCTCAACAATACTGAGCAACATTACGCGCAGCTGATTGCGGCTCTCGCCCCGCAAGGCAAGCTGGCGTTGATTGACGATCCGCAAACCCTGGACGCCCGCCCGTTGAAGGCTAAAAGCCTTTCGCTGCATTGGGAGTTTATGTTCACCCGTTCGATGTTTGAAACGCCGGATATGCTGGCCCAGCATCAGCTGCTGACCCGGGTAGCGGCCCTGATTGACGATAAGACCCTCAAAACTACCCTCGGCGAGCATTACGGTCCAATCAACGCCAGCAACCTGCAGAAAGCGCACACTCAGCTGGAAACCGGACGCGCGGTCGGCAAAATCGTGCTGGAAGGGTTTTAAGATGACGAACGACACGGTATCTGTCATTGCGGTTCTGAAGGCCAAACCGGGGCAAACGGCCGCTCTGCGGCAGGCGCTGAAAGCGCTGTTACAGCCGACCCGTCAGGAAGCGGGTAATCTGGATTATGCCCTGTTTCAACTGCGCGATGCGCCGGACACCTTCTACATGCGCGAGTCGTGGCGTGACCCGGCGGCGCTGGAGGCACACATCGCTCTGCCGCACTTTCAGGCCTTTATCGCGCAAATGGACAGCCTGCTGGCTGAGCCGCTGCGCCTGGATTATCTGACGCCGGTTGAATAATCGCCTCAACGCTGCGGGTTCCCTGCCAGGCAGGGAACCCGCCTCTTTTTGCCCCTTTCCTTTTTTATCCCGTCTTTTTCCCTTTTCTGTTTAACACTCTGAGCTAATCGCCCCACGCCCCGCGCTGACCAGGCTACGCTTACCGTTGCCGCCAAAAAGCAGGTCATCCCCTCCGAATCATCCAGCACGTTCATTCAGAAAGAGGTTTCGCTATGCAGATCAATGCTATTGGTACGTACTCCGCCACCCAACCGCTGAAATCGATGGCTATCTCCCGCCGCGACCCGGGCCCCCACGATGTACAGATCGCCATCGATTACTGCGGCGTCTGCCACTCCGACCTTCATCAGGCGCGATCTGAATGGGCCGGTACGCTCTATCCTTGCGTGCCGGGACATGAAATCGTCGGCCAGGTGACCGCCATCGGCAATCAGGTCTCGGGATTCAACGTGGGAGATCTGGTCGGCGTCGGCTGTATGGTCGACAGCTGTCAACAGTGTGAAGAGTGCGAAGCAGGGCTGGAAAATTACTGCGACCATATGATTCTCACCTACAACGGCCCCACGGCAGACGCGCCCGGACACACTCTCGGCGGTTATTCGCAGCAGATTGTGGTGCACGAACGCTACGTGCTGCACGTGCGCCATCCGAAAGCCCAACTTGCCGCCGTGGCGCCGCTGCTCTGCGCGGGGATCACCACGTACTCTCCGCTGCGCCACTGGAACGTCGGGCCGGGAAAAAAAGTCGGCATCGTAGGTATTGGCGGGTTGGGACATATGGGAATTAAGTTGGCCCACGCCATGGGCGCCCACGTGGTGGCCTTTACCACCTCAGAATCGAAGCGGGAAGCGGCAAAAGCGCTGGGCGCGGATGAGGTGGTTGTCTCACGCAACGAGGACGAAATGGCCGCCCACGTGAAAAGCTTCGATTTCATCCTCAACACCGTGGCGGCACCGCACAACCTCGATGCCTTCACCACCTTGCTCAAACGCGATGGCACCCTGACCCTGGTCGGCGCGCCGGCCAGCCCGCATCCTTCGCCGGAAGTGTTTAATCTGATATTTCGCCGTCGTGCGATTGCCGGTTCGATGATTGGCGGGATCCCGGAAACCCAGGAGATGCTCGATTTCTGCGCCGAACACGGCATCGTCGCTGATATTGAGCTGATTCGCGGCGATCAGATCAACGAAGCCTGGGAGCGGATGGTCAAAGGCGATGTCAAATATCGCTTCGTGATCGACAGCGCGACGCTCGCCGGCTAAATGCCGCGGCGAAAGGTGCGCCGCCACTCCGCCGGGCTGACGCCAAAGCGGGATTTAAACTGCTGGCGCCAGGTCACGGCGGAGCGGAATCCAACGCTCTCCGCCACCTGCTCGACGGGCATATTCCCCTCCTCGAGCAGGAGCTGACTGCGCCGTAGACGTTCAATGGTCAGCCAGTCGGCAATGCTCATGCCGGTAGCCCGGGTAAAGTGACGAGTCAGCGTACGGCGGCTCATCGCCACCACCTGCGCCAGCGAGTCGAGGTTGTGCGGCTCGGCGATATGCTGCTGGAGATACTCCAGCAGGCCGTTAATCCGCGCGTCGCGGGTATTTTTCGGTACCGGCTGGGCGATAAACTGCGCCTGGCCCCCTTCACGATGGGGCGGCACGATCATACGCCGGGCGATTTGATTCGCCGCGAGGCTGCCGAAACGCTGGCGAATGATATACAGACAGCAGTCGAGCGCCGCCGCGGTGCCCGCTGAAGTAATGATCCGCTGGTCATCAACGTACAGCGCGTTGATATCCAGCCGCACCTCGGGAAACTGCTGCTGAAATGCCTGCTCAAACTCCCAGTGGGTCGCCGCCCGTTTGCCGTCCAGCAGCCCGGCATAGCCGAGAACAAAGGCACCGAGGCACAGCCCGACGATTTCAGCGCCGTTCTCCCTTGCCCGTACCAGGCTATCCAGCAGCGACTGGGGCGGACGCTGATGCACCGCTCCCCAGTAAGGCACCACCACGATATCGGCCTGCTCAAGAGCGGTGAAATCTGCGCTGGCGTTGAGCGCAAAACCGTCGCGCGCGGTCAACAATCCCGGCCGTTCGGCGCAAATCTGCAGGTTAAAGCGTTTCGTTTCCGAGACGCTATCGCCAAACAACATGCAGGGAACCGAGTAGTGAAAAGGGCTGAACCCGTCCACGGCAACAATCGCGACATCGGTTAATTTCATCATCCTCTCCGTTCCCCGCGGCGGGCTTAAAAGATCATACTTTCCCCATCCTGCGGGATGCTGACACAATCGGCAATCTGATTATCCGCCACGTATTCGCGCAGCTCCTCGCGGCTCAGCAGGCAGTGATTAACCGCCTCAAGATGGATGGCGACAATTTTCGCCTCTGGCAGGGTGAAATGGGTTTTCAGCACATCTTCTTTGCCCATGATAATCGGCCCGAATCCAATCACGTGCGCGTACCCGGCATTCAGTACCACGACATCGGGACGTAGCCGTAGCATGTCGGCCGCAATTTCAGGACGCCAGATGGTATCGCCGACCAGCCACAGCGTCTTCTCCTGCGGATGGCGAAACACCACGCCGCAGGCTTCGCCCAGCCGCTCCGCCATAGCCGGTACGGCATAGGTGCGGTCGCTACCATGCTGCCCGGAGGTGGTTTTCTGTAAACGGACGCCGGCAAACTCGCTCTCTTCCGACAGCAGACGGACATCCTGAAATCCCTGTCCACGCAGCAGCCCGGCATCACCGTCATGCTGCACAAAAACCGGCAGCGTTTTCGGGATCGCGGCGATCGCCGCCTCATCCCAATGATCATCATGCGTATGGGTGACGATCGCCGCATCGACATCAATGATAGTTTTCAGGGAAAAAGGCAGCCCGACCAACGGATTACGCAGCGCTGCGCGGGCGGTGCCCGGGAATCCCGGCCAGGCGCCACGATCCGCCAGCATCGGGTCAATCAGGAACTTTTTCCCTGCATATTCAATAAGCTGAGTTGAGTTACGGATCTGGGTCATTTTCATGATGTTCACTCCTCTTCGCGGTTATCTGGCGAACATCGTACGTCCCACCAGCCTGGCGCAATATGGGCATTTGGGCAATGTTCGATGAGATTGGGCCAACTTTCTGCGGTTGCCATCCGCCCCAGGCTATGGTGTCCTGAACGCGGGTTTTCTGAGGAAGTGGCTACGATGAAAAAGAGACTAAGCGCCGCCGATATGCACGACGCCGAAGTGATTGCGCAAACTCCGTGGTTCAGCATGCGTAAAGTGGCCATCGACGTCACCGACGCCGAGCGCCGCGATTTTTACTCTGTCCATTACCCGCGTCCGGCGGTGGGGATTGTCGCCATGCAGCAGGACAAAGTACTGCTGATCCGCCACTATCGGTATCTGATCGATAAGGTGGTATGGGCTATTCCGTCCGGCGGTATTGATGAAGGGGAAGAGCCGCGCGCGGCGGCCCTACGCGAGCTACGGGAAGAGACCGGCTATCAGGCGAAACAGGCCACAGAAATTATCCGCTACAACCCCTCCTACGGCAGCAGCGACCAGCTGTTTATCACCTGGCTTGCGCGCGATCTGACGTATGTCGGAATGGATGAAGATCAGGATGAGGTGATGGAAACAGGCTGGTTTACCTTCGCCGAAATCAGCCAGCTGATCGCCCGCGGCGAGATGCCTGACGGGCTGTCGCTGGTGCCGCTGCTGCATCTGATGGCGCAGCAGCATAACGGTTTAGCGTAACGGCCTGAGCATCCGCCAGCGGAACCACAGCTGCGCCACCAGGATCAGCATACCGCCAATAATCTTTTGCAACGGCAGCTGTTCGCCGTACCACAACGCGGCGGCAATGACCGTCAACAGCGGCTCCAGCACCATGATAATCGCAGCGCTCGCCACCGCCGCGTACTTCTGCCCCTTCATTTGCAGGCCGAAACGCAGACTGGTGGCGATAACAATACTGGCCAGCAGCCAGCCGAAAGTGGGCAGCGTGAATGGCTGGTCCCAGGTTTCGACAGCGGCGGAGATCCCCAGCCCAACGACCCCGGTAATCGCCAGTTGCACGGTGGTCAGCGGGATCAGGGGCACATCGCGGGCGCAGCGGCTGGTGTAGCAAAACCAGATCGACTGCACCAGCGCGGTCAGCAGAAACCAGCCCTGGCTAGGGTGGAAGGCAATCGGCATATGCAGACTGAGCAGCCCGAGGCCGACGATCGCGACCGGCAGGCACTCCCAGTATGCCCGGGCAGGGCGTGTTTTCATCATCACCCATGCGGTGAGCGGCACAAACAGCATCGACAGGCTCATGATAAACGCCCCCTCGCCCAGCGAGGCAGTGGTCGAAACCGAGTAGATCCACAGACACAGGTTCAGCGCAAACCACAGCCCGCCGATCGTCATCTGCCGCCAGTGTCGCCTCTCAACGTGAAAGCCGCGACAAAACGGCAGCAGCAGCAGCGCCGCAAAAAAGAAACGCAGCCCGAGGAAGGCGAAAACCGGCATTCCGGCGATGGCTTCGCGAGAAAATATCCACCCACATGCGGCGATAACCGTAGCGGCTACCAGCAGTAAATCCGCCTGACGCTGCCGGACCATATTCACCTCTCCTTGTGTTGACGATTACCAGCCGGGAACCGCACCACCGTTAAAGATAGTCTCTGCCGCCTTTGCCACTTCCGGCGACTGATAGGACTGCATAAATTCCTTCACGTTTTCCGCGTCTTTATTCTCTTCGCGGGCCACGATGATATTCACGTACGGCGAGTTTTTATCTTCAATAAAAATCCCGTCATGCACCGGCGAGAGACCGGTCTGCTGAAGATAAGTGGTGCTGATAATCGCCACATCCACTTTCGGGTCGTCCAGCACGCGCGGCAGCTGCGCCCCTTCCAGCTCCATAATGTTCAGGTGACGCGGGTTAGTGGTGATATCGACCGCCGTAGGCAGCAGGCCAGTCCCCGCCTTCAGGGTAATCAGCTGCTCTTTTTGCAACAGCAGTAACGCGCGGCCCAGGTTGGTGGGATCGTTCGGAATGGCGATAGTCGCCCCGTCTTGCAGATCGGCCACTGATTTTATTTTGCGTGAATAGCCCGCCATCGGAAACACGAAGGTGTTGCCGACCGCCACCAGATGGTAGCCGTGCGCTTTGTTATCCTGCGCCAGGAACGGCCGGTGCTGGAAGACGTTAGCATCCAGATCGCCGGCGTTCGTCGCTTCGTTAGGCAGAAGCGAACCGCTAAAGCCCACCAGCTCGACATTCAGACCATATTTCTCTTTGGCGACCTTTTTAGCCACTTCCGCTACATCCTGTTCCGCGCCGTTGATGACGCCGACTTTAATGTGTTTCGCATCGCTGCCTTTCTGGTCGCAGCCTGCCAGCAGCAGACCCGCCAGCACCACGGCGGCGGCTGTCCGTAAACGCAATTTCATCATTTTTACCCTGTCAGTCCATAGAAGTCGTTATTATTTTTCGTCCGAAACTATAACGACTTTATGGTCAGGTTTTAAACTGCAAAAACAGCAACCGGAAATAAAATCATCTACCGGTGTTTGGCTTCATGCGCCAGCAGCCCAGGCGTCGCCTGTTGCTGTTGTTGTGCGAAATCCATAATTCCTCCGGATTGGTAATGATACGGCGGATGCTGGCCCGCGCGTCACAACCGGAAACCGGACGACAATGTTGTGTTTAGCCGCTGGCGGCACCGGCCGTCACGACCAGCCTCGGCGCCACAGCCGCTTACCGACGCCGCCACTCCCCAGGCGTCACGCCATACAGTTTTTTAAACGCCTTCGAGAACGAGGCCTGCGACTGAAACCCACAGCGCCCGGCAATCACATCAAGGTTGGTCTGCCGCTCCACGCGCAGCAGGCGCGCAGCCATCGCCATCCGCAGCTGCGAAAGCCAGGCCTGCGGCGTGAGGTGATAAGCACGGGCAAAGTGCCGGGCGAAGGTCGCGCGCGATAAAAAAGCGCGGGCGGCCATACTCTCCAGCGTCCAGGGCTGCTCCGGCGTCTCCAGCACCGCGAAAACAGCGGGCATCAGCCGTTCATCGCTCATCAGCCGCAGCAGCCCTTCCGGCGGCGCTTCGCTGCCCAGTAGCGTACGCAGCAGCAAAACCAGCAGCGTGTCGCCGAGACTACGCACGATAGCCCCGCCGCCGGGGCGCGCCATCAGGCTCTCCCGTACCAGCACGTTAAGCAGCAACTCCAGCTCCGGGCACTCCGCCCGCTCATCGGTGTGCAGATGAATCAAGTCAGCCGGTTCCGCAAATAACCAGCTGACGTGCGGGCCGAAGTAAAATTCGCCGCACAGCATCTCCAGCGCATCATGGTCGGTAGCGGTTCGGACCTCGGTCAGGGTCCCGTTAAAGCGGTGGGCGACGGGCAGAATCTGCCCCCACTCCACCAGACTTTCCATCAGATGCGGCGAGCCGTGCGGGAGCAAGATGACATCGCCCGCCCGCATCTGCCGGGTTTGCCTGCCGACCGTCAGCCGCCCCTCGCCACGCAACACAAAATGCCAGGGCACCACGCCGCTGCGCATCTGCTCATGCCCGGCCTGCCAGCGACCGCCAAACCGGCAATGCAGATTCACTTCGCAGCGCGGCGCCAGCAGCGCCAACAGATGACTGAGACTGTCCATGCCACTCCTGAGACGATAAGACAAAAAAATGAGACGAAGAGCCTCAGTCTAGCACGCCGCCTGTCCCTAACATGTCGCCATTGCCACATCACACCCTCACAGACACAGGAGCACACCATGAGCCGTTTAGCTGATATTCGTGAACAAGACGTCACCGGTAAAGCCGCAGAAATTTTCGGTGCGATCAAAAAAGCGATGGGTAAAGTGCCCAATGCCTATCTGACCATTGGCGGTCATTCACCGGCGGCATTGCAGCAGGCGTTGGCGCATAACGCGATGCTGAGTAAAAGCAGCCTGAATGCCAAACAGCTGGAAGCGATTAACCTGGCCGTGAGCGAGGCCACCGGCTGCGATTACTGCCTGGCGGCGCATACCTTAATGGCGAAAAAAGCGGGTTACAGCGGCGAGCAAATCCATGCCCTGCGCCGCGGCGAGGTTACTGATGATGCCCGTCTCGATGCGCTGGTCAAGTTTGTCCAGACCCTGGTGCGCACTCGCGGTACGCTCCCGGAAGCCGACGTCAGCGCACTGCGTAACGCTGGCTTCGGCGACCAGCAGGTGATTGAGATTATCAGCGCGGTGAGCGCCATTCTGTTCACCAATATGGTGAACCGGGTGAATGATACGGTCGTCGACTTCCCGAAAGCCGATTAACCCGTCACATCGCCTGTTTATAGCCCCAGCTCGCTCAGCCCCGGATGGTCATCGGGGCGGCGCCCCTGGGGCCAATGGAACAGGCGATCCCGCGCGGCAATCGGCAGATCGTTAATGCAGGCGTAGCGGGTATGCATCAGGCCATGCTCATCAAACTCCCAGTTTTCATTGCCATATGAGCGGAACCAGCTGCCGCTGTCATCACACCATTCATAGGCGAAACGCACGGCAATACGGTTATCGTTCCACGCCCACAGCTCCTTAATCAGCCGGTACTGCTGCTCCTTTTGCCATTTTCGCGTCAGGAAGCCGATGATTTCCGCACGCCCATGGACAAACTCACTGCGGTTGCGCCACTGGCTGTCGGCCGTATAGGCCAGCGCCACTTTTTGCGCGTCGCGGCTGTTCCAGCCATCTTCGGCGGCGCGAACCTTTTGCAGCGCGCTTTCCCGGGTAAACGGCGGTAGCGGCGGGCGAACTTCGGTCATGGTCGTTCTCCTTTTAACGTTAACTGTTGTTGTAGCTTCAGATTTTCCTGCTCCAGCGCCTGGATACGCTGCTGCAGCGTCTGGCTGTACTCCGCCACCTGTCGGGCGCTGTAGCGCGGCGTTATGTGCTGCGGACAGTTCCAGTCAAACGCCTGCAGATGAAAGCGAAACAGGCGCTCCACCCGGGCGCGGTAATTGTCCGGCGTGACCCGAGCCAACAGCCCGGGATCATCGTCCTTCGCCAGCACCTCGACGGTGGCATAGATTTTCAGCCTGGCGCGGCGCGGGTAATCCATCAAAAACAGGCAGGCCCGGTCGCTGCCGCGCAGGTTGCCGGTGGTGATGTACTGCCGGTTGCCGCCAAAATCCGCCATCGCCAGGGTGGCGTCATCCAGCAGATGGAGAAAACCCGGCGGCCCGCCGCGATGCTGGATGTAGGGCCAGCCGGTTTGCGATAACGTTGCCAGATAAAAACTGTCGCGGGTGGCGATCATCTCCTCTTCGCTGGCGCCGAAACGTTCTCCCCTGCGCTGGCGATACGGCGACTGCCACAGACCATCGCTTCCCATTTCATGTTGAACGTCCATCACATCAGGCGTGATGGCAATATCGAGAAAGTCCCCCGGCATAGATCCTCCGAACGCGCTGTGACTGCGCTCATCATGGACTCTGCCGCCATAAATGATAATACTGCGATACTGACAATCATCTTTCCGGAAAACGGGATAATTATGGATCGCTTGAGCGCCATGGCGCTGCTGGTAAAAGTCACTGAACTGGGCAGCATGTCGGCGGCGGCGCGGGCGCTGAATACGCCGTTGACCACCATCAGCCGCCATATTGCCGAACTGGAAAGCACGCTCGGCGTGCGCCTGCTGCTCCGCACCACCCGCAAGCTGACGCTGACCGATGCCGGTATCGATTATGTCGCCGCCGCACGGCGGATTCTCGAAGAGGTTGACCTGGCCGAGCGCCAGGCGGCGGGGGAATATCAGCAGCCGAAGGGTGAGCTGACGATCGCGGCACCGACGATGTTTGGCCGACAGCATGTTTTGCCGGTTGTCACCGCTTTTCTCGCCCGTTACCCGCAAATTCGCGTCCGTTTGCTGCTCAGCGATCGTAATGCCGACCTGGTCGACGACCATATCGATCTCGCGGTGCGTATCGGTACGCTACCGGATAGCGGAATGGTTGCCACCCGCCTGGGCGAGATGCGTATTGTCACCTGCGCCCACCCGGCGCTGCTGGAGAAGCACGGATACCCGCAGCGCCCGCGTGAGCTGAGCACACTGCCGGCCATTGGCATTGAATCACCGATGCCCTATCGCGGCTGGCGGTTTAAGGCGCCGATGGCGGAAGACCGGCACGTAGTGCTCCAGCCGGTGCTCTGCGTGACCACTCCGGAAAGCGCCGCCGACGCCGCGCGACTGGGGGCCGGCGCGGCGCGCCTGCTGCACTACCAGGCCATCGATGGTCTGGCGTGCGGTGAACTGACGCTGATACTGGAAGCGATGGAACCGGAGCCTGCGCCGGTACACCTGCTGTATACCGCCCGCGGGCTGGCACCTCTTAAGTTGCGGAAGTTTATCGATTTCGCCACCCCGATGCTGCGCCAGGCGCTGGCGCGCATCGCGGCAACCCGCTAGCTCGCCACCGTTTTCAGCGGCGCCTCTTTCAGCAGCCATGAGAGCAGGAAAGCGACCGCCATGATGCAGGCTGCCATCAGGAATGCGGCATGAATCGCCGAGCCAAAGGCATCGAGATAATCGAGGCGGATCTCTGACGGCAGGTTCTGCACCGCGGCCGGATTCAGCGCCCGCGGCAGCGCCGTCCCTTCCGGCAGCAGACGCTGCAGGTTGTTTTGCAGAACGTGGGTGAACACCGCGCCGAACAGCGCCACCCCGATGGAACCGCCGATCGAACGGAACAGCGTCACGCCAGAGGTCGCCACGCCGTACATCTGCGCCGGCATGGCGTTCTGTACCGCCAGCACCAGCACCTGCATCACCAGTCCCAGGCCCATCCCCAGCACGGCGGTAAACAGATACAGCTGCCACATCGGCGAGTAAATGGTAATACGCGTCAGCAGCACCATCCCCACCATACCTGACAACGTGCCAAGAATCGGGAATATGCGGTACCGGCCAGTACGGCTGATAATGCGCCCGCTGACGATCGACGTCATCAACAGCCCGCCCATCAACGGAATGAGCTGCATCCCGGCTTCGGTCGGCGTCGCCGCCTTCACCACCTGCAGATAGAGCGGCAGGAAGGTGACCGAGCCAAACAACGACATCCCGATGACAAAGCCAATCAGGCTGCACAGCAGAAAGCTGCGATTGCGAAAGAGGGAGAGCGGGATAATCGGTTCTGCGGCGATCCGTTCTTCATAAATAAAGCCGATAACCCCCACCACGCCGAAGGCGAGAATGCACCACAGCTGCGGGTCGTTCCACGCGCGCACGCTGCCGCCTTCAGAGGTGAAGAGAATGATACACAGCAGCGCCATACTCAGGTAAATCGCGCCCAGCCAGTCAACCTGATGCTGGCTACGTTTATTGCTGCTGTGGAAAACCGCGCCGATCACCAGCAGCGCAAACAGCCCCAGCGGCAGGTTGATATAGAAAATCCAGCGCCATGAAGCGTGCTGGACCAGGAAGCCACCGATGAGCGGCCCGATCACCGTCGCCAGGCCGAATACCCCGCCGAACAGCCCCTGATAGCGGCCGCGGTTGGCCGGTGGGATCACGTCGGCCACCGCCGCCATGCTGATCACCATCAGGCCGCCGCCGCCCAGCCCCTGTAGCCCACGCATCAGCACCAGCTGCGTCATATTCTGCGCGACGCCGCACAGCGCGGAACCGACCAGGAACAGCACGATCGCAACCTGGAGCACAATTTTGCGGCCAAACAGATCGCCAAATTTACCGTACAGCGGTACGACAATCGTCGAGCTGAGAATATAGGCGGTGACCACCCAGGAGAGCTTATCCAGCCCCCCAAGCTCACCAACAATCGTGGGTAGCGCCGTCGACACAATGGTCTGATCCAGGGCCGACAACAGCATAACCAGCATCAGCGCGCTAAACAGCAGACGGATCGACGGTGCCGGTTGGGTCGCGACTTGAGACGTCATCACATAACTCGCTTGAAATTAATTAAATGTATAATTAATATTTAGGGAAATGATGAATCCCGTCAAGAGAGGATCAAGAAATGGCCGCACAAAAAGACAATGATGTCCCTCGCCGCCCGGGCCGCCCGCGGGGTAAAAAACCCGGCACAGCCAGTCGCGAGCAGCTTATGGATATTGCGCTGATGCTGTTTGCCCGTCAGGGGATCGCCCATACTTCGCTCAATGCCATTGCCAAAGAAGCCGGCGTGACGCCGGCGATGCTGCACTACTATTTCAGCTCGCGGGAAGCGTTAGTAGACCAGTTGCTGGAAGAGCGCTTCATGCCTTTGCGCAGTGAGATAGGCCAGATTTTTATCGAACATCCGGAAGATCCGGTGACCGCTTTCACCTTGCTGATCGAGGCACTGGGGACGCTGGCGGAGAAGCACAACTGGTTTGCGCCGCTGTGGATGCAGGAGGTGATTGGCGAGATGCCGATACTTCGCCAGCATATGCACGCGCGCTTTGGCGATGATAAATACCACCGGATGCTGGCAACGGTGAAGCGCTGGCAGGAAGAGGGTAAACTCAACCCGGCCCTGTCGCCAGAGCTGCTGTTCACCACCCTGATTAGCCTGGTTCTGGTGCCTTTCTCCCGCCTGCGTACCGACACACGCTTAGCCTCCGTCTCCCGACAGACCATTGTCAGCCACGCGCTGACGCTGATCCGCCAGGGAATTGCCGGTTAAGCCACGCGCTATCGGCTGCCCGCCGGAGCTACAGCGCTTTCGACAGGTAGTGGCGCGCCATCCCGACGTGCGGAAAATCAGGAAGCGACATCTGCAGCTGATAGCCCTGCTTTTGATAAAACGGCAGGGCCTGGAAGCTGAAGGTATCGACCAGAACATGGCGACAGCCCTCCTCGCGCGCCTGCTTTTCCGCCGCGCGCATCAGTTCGCCGCCCAGCCCGCTGCCGCGCGAAGCTTCACTGACCCACAAATACTCAATACAGAGCCAGTTGGCCTTTCTTTTGGCAATCAAACCGCCCAACATGACCCCGGCCTCATCGCGGAAGTAGACGCCCAGGTCAGCAAACTGCGTCGCATCCAGATAGCGCAGGTTGTATTCACGTAATCCTGCCAGCAACTCCTCCTGATCCGCTGGATTAATACTTTTCGTTATAATCAATGCCATCGGCATTCTCCTTAATTCAATATTATGAAGATATCTCTGCGCTTACTTTCACAAAAAATACTTATTTTCTCCATTATTTCCTGTCTAAATTTTCCGGGCTTATTTTTAATTAAAAAAACCTTTCCATCATCCGCTGGAAACGTATAATGAAGGAAAAATGAGAATGATCATTCTCACTTTATGTCACCACGGAGAAAACCATGAGCAACGCCCTGGCCGCCCGGCAAAAGATCCGGCAGGATGAAATCATCGCTGCCGCACGTCACTGCTTTCGTCGTCATGGTTTTCACGGAGCCAGCATGGCGCAGATCGCCAGCGAGGCGAAGCTGAGCGTCGGGCAAATCTACCGCTACTTCGCCAGTAAAGACGCCATTATTGCGGAAATGATCCGCCGCATCATCGATTATCGTATTGCCGAGATGGACGGAAAAACGCAGACGGACCAAATTCCGCGGCTGCTCGCCTGGCGACAGACCCTGGATGAAGATGATGACGCGCTGATGCTGGAAATGGCCGCCGAAGCGACCCGCAATCCGCAAATCGCGGCCATGATGGTGGAAGCCGACAAGCGCATGTTTGCCAACGCCTGCGCGCATATACGCAAAGCGCACCCGCATCTGAGCGACGAACGCATCCGCTGCTGCGTTGAGATCACCGCGGTGATGATGGAAGGGACGATTTACCGGCGTCTTGTTCCACAAACGGTGGCACCAGAAGTCCTCGAGAAACTTTATCGGGAAATAACCGCTATGTTGCTAATGGATAAATAATTAACTGCAATTAATAAACAGGGAATTTTAAATTCCCTTTTTGTCGTTTCCGTTTATCGGAAATGCGTCACCCGCTGGCCTGAACCCTGCTATTTAATTAGCGGGGAGGACGTCGTTCATCCTGAGAAAAATATAATGAAATATACCATAATCCCCATCGCAGCGGCCTTATTCATCCTGAGCGGATGCGATAATGCCCAAACATCAGCCCCACCACAGGTGACGCCGGAAGTGGGCGTCGTCACGCTGAAAAGCCAGCCCGTTTCCGTGATCAGCGAACTGACCGGTCGTACCACGGCCTCACTCAGCGCCGAAGTGCGTCCGCAGGTGGGCGGCATCATTCAAAAACGCCTGTTCACCGAGGGCGATAGGGTAAAAGCCGGCCAGGCGCTGTATCAAATCGACCCCGCCAGCTATCGCGCAGCCTATAACGAAGCCGCCGCCGCGCTCAAGCAGGCCCAGTCGCTGGTGACATCCGACTGTCAGAAAGCCCAGCGCTACGCGGCGTTGGTCAAGGACAACGGCGTTTCCCGTCAGGATGCCGACGATGCTATCTCCACCTGCAATCAGGACAAAGCCAGCGTGGAGTCGAAAAAGGCGGCGCTGGAGAGCGCGCGGATTAACCTGAACTGGACCACCGTTACCGCGCCGATTGCCGGACGGATCGGCATCTCTTCCGTCACCCCCGGCGCACTGGTTTCCGCCGACCAGGATACCGCCCTGGCCACGATCCGTGGGCTGGACACCATGTATGTCGATCTCACCCGCTCCAGCGTCGATCTGCTGCGCCTGCGCAAACAAGCGCTGGCGACCAACGACAATACGCTTAGCGTGTCGCTGACCCTGGAAGACGGCAGCACCTACAGCGAAAAAGGGCATCTGGCGTTGACCGAAGTGGCGGTGGACGAATCCACCGGTTCGGTCACGCTGCGCGCAGTCTTCCCCAACCCGCAGCATGTCTTGTTACCGGGAATGTTCGTGCGCGCCCACGTCGATGAAGGAGTGATGGACGATGCGATCCTGGCGCCACAGCAAGGCATCACCCGTGATGCCAAAGGCAATGCCACCGCGCTCGTCGTCGATAGCAACAGCAAAGTAGAGCAAAGGGAAGTCGAAACCGGTGACGCATACGGCGACAAATGGCTGGTGGTGAACGGCCTGAAAAGCGGCGATAAGCTGATCGTTGAAGGCACCAGCAAAGTCGCTGCTGGCCAACAGGTCAAAGCCGTCGAAGTCAACAATGACGGAGGCAACGCCTGATGTTTTCCCGCTTCTTTGTGCGTCGCCCGGTTTTTGCCTGGGTTATCGCCATTCTGATCATGCTCGCCGGGGTGCTCGCCATCCAGACGCTGCCGGTGGCGCAATATCCTGACGTCGCCCCTCCGGCGGTAAAAATCTCGGCCACCTATACCGGGGCCTCTGCGGAAACCCTGGAAAACAGCGTCACTCAGGTCATTGAACAGCAGCTGACCGGGCTGGATAACCTGCTCTATTTCACCTCCACCAGCAGCTCTGACGGCTCGGTAGATATTACCGTCACCTTCGAGCAGGGGACCGACCCGGATACCGCCCAGGTGCAGGTGCAGAACAAAGTCCAGCAGGCGGAATCACGCCTGCCGAGCGAGGTGCAGCAGTCCGGCGTCACGGTAGTGAAATCGCAAAGTAACTTCCTGCTGATCCTCGCGGTGTACGATAAAAATAACAAAGCCACCAGCTCCGATATCTCCGACTGGCTGGTCAGTAACATGCAGGACCCGCTGGCGCGCGTTGAGGGCGTCGGTAGCCTGCGCGTTTTCGGCGCAGAATACGCGATGCGTATCTGGATGGATCCAACCAAACTGGCCTCCTACGCGCTGATGCCTTCCGATGTACAAACGGCGATTGAAGCGCAGAACGTGCAAATTTCCGCGGGCAAAATCGGCGCGCTGCCGTCATCCAGCGCGCAGCAGCTGACCGCCACCGTCCGCGCCCAGTCGCGGCTGCAAACCGTCGATCAGTTCAAAAACATTATCGTCAAGAGCAAGTCAGATGGCTCGGTGGTGCGTCTGGGCGACGTCGCTCGCGTTGAGATGGGCAGCGAAGATTACACCGCCACCTCAAACCTCAACGGCCATCCGGCCGCCGGTATCGCGGTGATGATGGCCCCGGGCGCCAACGCGCTGGATACCGCCACGCGCGTGAAAAGTAAAATTGCTGAATATCAGCGGCAGATGCCGCAGGGCTACGATATCGCCTATCCGAAAGACAGCACCGAGTTCATCAAAATCTCGGTTGAAGATGTTATTCAAACGCTGTTTGAAGCCATCATTCTGGTGGTTTGCGTGATGTACCTGTTCCTGCAAAACTTCCGCGCCACGCTGATTCCGGCGGTGGCGGTGCCGGTCGTGCTGCTGGGGACCTTTGGCGTACTGGCGTTGTTCGGCTACTCCATCAACACCCTGACCCTGTTTGCGATGGTACTGGCCATCGGCCTGTTGGTGGATGACGCCATCGTGGTGGTGGAAAACGTCGAGCGTATTATGCGCGACGAGGGCCTGCCCGCCCGTGAAGCTACCGAAAAATCGATGGGCGAAATCTCCGGGGCGCTGATCGCGATTGCGCTGGTGCTGTCGGCGGTATTCTTACCGATGGCCTTCTTTGGCGGCTCGACCGGCGTGATTTATCGCCAGTTCTCGGTGACCATTATCTCGGCGATGATGCTGTCGGTGGTGGTGGCTCTCACCCTAACGCCGGCGCTGTGTGGCGCGCTGCTCTCCCACTCTAAGCCGCATACCAAAGGGTTCTTCGGGGCGTTTAACCGCCTGTGGGGCCGTACCGAACAGGGCTATCAGCATCGCGTGCTCGGCGGGCTACGCCGCTCTGCCATGATGATGGGCGCCTTTGTGCTGATCTGCGGCACCATGGCGCTGGCGATGTGGAAGCTGCCGGGAAGCTTCCTGCCGGTAGAGGATCAGGGTGAAATTATGGTCCAGTACACCCTCCCGGCGGGCGCCACCGCCGTGCGTACCGCCGAGGTACGTCGCCAGGTGACCGACTGGTTCCTCAGCAAAGAAAAAGCCAATACCAACGTTATTTTCACCGTCGATGGCTTTAACTTCAGCGGCAGCGGACAAAACGCCGGGATGGCCTTCGTGTCGCTGAAAAACTGGTCCGAGCGTAAAGGCGCCGAGAACACCGCCCAGGCCATTGCCCTGCGCGCCACCCGGGATCTGAGCAGTATTCGCGACGCCTCGCTGTTTGCCATGACCCCGCCGTCGGTGGACGGTCTGGGGCAGAGCAACGGCTTTACCTTTGAACTGATGGCGAGCGGCGGCACCGATCGCGATAGCCTGATGAAAATGCGCAGCCAGCTGCTGGCTGCCGCCAACCAAAGTCCGGAACTCCAGTCGGTCCGCGCCAACGACCTGCCGCAAATGCCGCAGCTGCAGGTCGATATCGACAATGACAAAGCCGTTTCCCTGGGACTGTCGCTGAGCGATGTCACCGACACGCTCTCCAGCGCATGGGGCGGCACCTACGTCAACGATTTTATCGATCGCGGACGCGTGAAGAAGGTTTACATCCAGGGAGAAAGCGACGCCCGCGCCGTGCCGTCCGATCTCGGTAAATGGTTCGTACGCAGCAGCAATGACAGCATGACGCCGTTCTCCGCCTTTGCCACCACCCATTGGCAATATGGCCCGGAAAGCCTGGTGCGCTACAACGGCGCCACGGCCTTCGAAATCCAGGGTGAGAATGCCTCCGGCTTCAGCTCGGGTGCGGCAATGGAAAAAATGGAAGCGCTGGCCAACAGCCTGCCGGCAGGCACCACCTGGGCATGGAGCGGCATGTCGCTTCAGGAAAAGCTGGCCAGCGGGCAGGCCATGAGCCTGTATGCCATCTCGATTCTGGTGGTGTTCCTGTGTCTCGCCGCGCTGTATGAAAGCTGGTCGGTCCCCTTCTCGGTGATCATGGTGATCCCGCTGGGCCTGCTCGGCGCGGCGCTGGCGGCGTGGATGCGCGATCTGAGCAACGATGTCTACTTCCAGGTCGCACTGTTGACCACCATCGGTCTGTCGTCGAAGAACGCCATCCTGATTGTTGAATTTGCCGAAGCGGCGGTCGATGAGGGCTATTCCTTGTCGCGCGCGGCGCTACGTGCGGCGCAAACGCGTCTGCGTCCTATCGTGATGACCTCGCTGGCGTTTATCGCCGGGGTCCTGCCGCTGGCGGTAGCGACCGGCGCCGGGGCCAACAGCCGCGTGGCGATCGGGACCGGTATTATCGGCGGCACCCTGACCGCAACGCTGCTGGCAGTGTTCTTCGTTCCCCTGTTCTTTGTGCTGGTGAAGCGTCTGTTCACCCGCCAACGCCCTACTCAGGAGTAAGTTATGTTTCGTTTGACCCTGGTTTTTGTTGCGCTCCTGACCGCAGGCTGTGTTTCCCTCGATCCGGACTATAGCCGCCCGGCGGCGCCGGTTCCCGCGACGCTCCCTGGCGCTCACGGTGAAGCCACTGCGGTGGTCGGCAGCTGGCAGCAGGTTGTCAACGATGCGCGGCTGAAAAAAGTGGTCAGCATGGCGCTGACCAGCAACCGCGATCTGCAGAAAGCGATTGCCGACATTGAGGCCGCTCGGGCGCAGTATGGCGAAACCCGCGCATCGCTGTTCCCCACCGTTGACGCCGAACTGAGCCATACCCGCAGTAAAACTGTCGCCAGCGGCCTCACCTCATCCTCAGAGGCCGACGGCGCGGTCTCCAGCTTCGAGCTGGATCTGTTTGGTAAGAATCAGAGTTTATCGCGGGCGGCACGGGAGACCTGGCTTGCCAGCGAATACACCGCGCAGAATACGCGCCTGACGATGATTGCCGATCTGACCACCGCATGGGTCACGCTCGCGGCGGATAACAGCAATCTGGCGCTGGCCCAGCAGACCCTGGCCAGCGCAGAGAACTCACGCAAAATTGTTGCCCGCCAGATGGCGGTAGGCACCGCTTCCGCGGGCGACCTCAGCGATGCCGAAAGCGTTTACCAGCAGGCGCGTGCCAGCGTCGCCAGCTATCGCACCCAGGTGGCGCAGGACAAAAACGCGCTCAATTTACTGGCCGGTGAAACCGTGCCCGACAGCCTGCTGCCCGGTACCCTGGAAAGCCTCGGCGACCACGGCATTAGCCTGGTACCGGCCGGCGTATCCTCGTCGGTGCTGCTCCGCCGCCCGGATATCCAGGAAGCGGAGCATAACCTGAAGAGCGCCAATGCGGATATCGGCGCGGCGCGAGCCAATTTCTTCCCGACCATCTCCCTGACCGCCAGCGCTGGCGTAGGCAGCGATGCGCTATCTTCCCTGTTCAGTCACGGGATGCAGGTGTGGTCGTTCGCCCCATCGATTAGCCTGCCGCTATTTACCGGCGGCAGCAATTTGGCCCAGTTGCGCTATGCCGAAGCGGAGAAAAAGGGGCTGATCGCCACCTACGAGAAGAGTATCCAGAGCGCCTTTAAAGACGTGGCCGATGCGCTGGCGCGCCGGGAAACGCTGAGCGAGCAGCTGGATGCCCAGCGCCAGTACGTCGCCGCCGAGCAGACGTCGCTGGATATTGCGTTGAGGCGTTATCAGACCGGCGTCGGCGATTATCTGTCGGTCCTGACCGCCCAGCGCACGCTGTGGTCGGCGCAGGCCACGCTGATATCGCTGCAACAAACCGATCTGGAAAACCGCATCACGCTCTGGCAGTCGCTGGGAGGCGGCGCCAGCTAAATCAATATCAACCGGGCGGCAACGCCCGGTATGCTAAAGGAGTTTTTATGCCGCGCATCTCCCTCTCCTGGGCGTTAATTCTCGGCCTGTTAACCGCCATCGGTCCGCTGTGCACCGATTTCTATCTGCCCGCGTTGCCGGATATTACCCGGCAGCTGAATGCCACCGGCACGCAGACCCAGTTCTCGCTAACCGCAGCGCTGATTGGTCTTGGTCTCGGCCAGCTGTTTTTTGGTCCGCTCAGCGACCGCATCGGGCGTAAAAAACCGCTGGTGCTCTCGCTGCTGCTGTTTATTTTCTCATCGGCGATGTGCGCCGCGACCGACGATATTCATCTGTTGATCGGCTGGCGTTTTCTGCAGGGCTTCGCCGGTGCGGGGGGGTCAGTGCTCTCCCGTTCGATTGCCCGCGATAAATATCAGGGCGCCCGACTGACCCAGTTTTTCGCCCTGTTGATGACCGTCAACGGCATCGCCCCGGTGGTGTCGCCGGTGATTGGCGGCTACATCATTACCGCGTTCGACTGGCGAATTTTGTTCTGGACGATGGCCGGGATCGGCGGCGTACTGCTGCTCCTGAGCCTGACGGTGCTACGCGAAACGCTGCCGGGTAAAGATCCGGCCACGACACATCAGCAAAGCGACATCCCGGTGCTGAAAAACCGCCCCTTTATGCGCTACTGCCTGATTCAGGCTTTTATGATGGCCGGACTGTTCTCATACATCGGCTCGTCGTCGTTCGTGATTCAGAGCGAATACGGCATGACGGCCCTGCAGTTCAGCCTGCTGTTTGGCGTAAACGGCATTGGACTGATTATCGCCGCGCAGATCTTCTCCCGCCTCTCGCGCCGCTATAGCGCCGATACGCTGCTGCGCGGTGGCCTGAGCCTGGCGGTCCTGTGCGCAGTCATCACCCTGTTTCTCGCCTGGCAACATCTGCCGCTACCGGCGCTAATCGGCCTGTTCTTCACCGTGTCGTTCATGAGCGGTATCAGCACCGTTGCCGGCTCAAAAGCGATGAGCGAGGTCAGCAGTACGCAATCGGGTACCGCCTCGGCGCTGATGGGGACCCTGATGTTTGTCTGCGGCGGCATCGCGGCGCCGCTGGCCGGACTCGGCGGTGAAACGATGTTGAAAATGAGCCTCGCCATGACCATCAGCTATCTGATCGCCCTGTTCTTCGGCCTGCAAAAAAACCACTCGACCCGTTAAGCGCGAATGCAGTAATAAAATATTCCAATTTTGTTACTGCATCACTTCCCGACCTGCCTACAAATCTCTTATTATCCGTTGAGTATTAATCGTGATAACCTTCACATGATTGGAATAATTAATTCCTTAGAATCTGGCTTAACTGTGATTGAAGAGGTTTGTGTATGAGTATCGACCTGAGCGCGCTGCTGACCGAGCGCCGCAATGCCAATAGCGCCAATATAGACACCCTGTCCACCGTCGAGATGCTGACGGTTATTAACCAGGAAGACCAGCAGGTGCCCCACGCGATCGCCCCCTATTTACCGCAAATCGCTCAGGTCGTAGATAAAGTGGCCGCGGCGTTACAAGCCGGTGGACGCCTGATTTATATTGGCGCCGGGACCTCCGGGCGCCTGGGGATCCTGGATGCCAGCGAATGTCCGCCGACTTTCGGTACCCGTCCGGAGCAGGTGGTCGGGGTGATTGCCGGCGGCCATAAAGCCATTCTCAGCGCCGTGGAAAATGTGGAAGATAACAAAGCGCAGGGCGCCATGGACCTGCAAAATCTTAACTTCAGCAACCGCGATGTGCTGGTTGGCCTGGCCGCCAGCGGACGTACGCCGTACGTCATTGGCGCCATGGAGTATGCCCACAGCCAGAACGCCTTTGTGACCATCGTCAGCTGCAACCCGCACGGTGAAATGGCCCGTCTGGCCGATGTGGCCATTACCCCAGTCGTGGGTCCGGAAGTGGTCACCGGGTCTACCCGTCTGAAAGCGGGAACCGCGCAAAAGCTGGTGCTGAACATGATCTCCACCGGTGCCATGATCCGTATTGGTAAGATTTACAGCAACCTGATGGTTGACGTTGAAGCGACCAACGCGAAGCTGATTGAGCGCCAGGTCTCGATCGTTATGGAAGCAACCGACTGCGATCGCGCCACCGCACAGGCCGCGCTGGACGCCTGCGGTCGCCACTGTAAAACCGCCATTGTCATGGTGCTGGCGAATCTGAACGCTGCGGAAGCCCAGTCCCTGCTGGCGCAAAATAACGGTTTTATCCGCCAGGCGCTGAGCAACACCTAAGCGCCGACAACCCGGTAACGTGCAATGGCAAAAATAAATAAAGAGATGATAGCGCGGATCCTGACCCATGTTGGCGGGGCCGCAAACGTCGCCCAGGCGGGGAACTGTATGACCCGCCTGCGTTTAACCCTACGTGATGAGCAGCTCGCCGATAGCGCCGCCATCCGCCAGATTGAAGGGGTGATGGGGGTTATCGTCAGCGATGAGCAGTTTCAGGTGGTGCTCGGCCCCGGTAAAGCGCAAACCGCAGCGGAAATGATGAACGGACTGCTGGAAGAGGCGCCGGCCGACGCGCCGTCTCTGGCGGAGGTGGCGGCAGAGAAAAAACAGGCGCTGAAAAGTAAGCAAACCAGCGGCGTGCAGAAGTTTCTCGCCAAATTCGCCACTATTTTTACCCCGCTGATTCCCGGTTTTATCGCCGTCGGTCTGCTGCTCGGCTTCGCGACGCTGGCAGAACAGATGTTTGTGCTGGAGAACGCCCATCCCAACGCCTCCCTGGTGGCGCTAATTGGCTACATGAAAGTCTTCAGCAAGGGGATGTTCACCTTCCTGAGTATCCTGATCGGCTATAACGCGCAGAAGGCGTTTGGCGGTTCCGGAGTCAACGGCGCCATTATCGCTTCGCTGTTTGTCCTCGGCTACAACCCCGAAGCCACCAGCGGGTTCTTCTCCGGGATCACCACCTTCTTCGGCCACGGCATTGACCCGCGCGGCAACATTATCGGCGTGCTGATTGCCTCGATTCTCGGTGCGTGGGTGGAAAAGCAGGTACGCCGCGTGATGCCGGCCAACCTCGATATGATCCTGACCTCGGCAGTCACCCTGCTGATTATGGGCGCGGTGACCTTTACGGTGATTATGCCCATCGGCGGCTGGTTGTTTACCGGGATGTCGTGGCTGTTCCTCCATCTCAACGGCAACCCGTTTGGCTCCGCGGTGCTCGCCGGTCTGTTCCTGCTGGCGGTGATGTTCGGCGTCCATCAGGGCTTCGTGCCGGTCTATTTTGCGCTGGTCGATGCGCAAGGATTTAACTCACTGTTCCCGATCCTGGCGATGGCGGGAGCCGGGCAGGTTGGTGCCGCGCTGGCGCTGTACTGGCGGGCGAAGCACGGCTCGATGCTGCGGACCCAGATTAAAGGGGCGATCATTCCCGGCTTTCTCGGTATCGGCGAACCGCTGATTTATGGCGTAACCCTGCCGCGCATGAAGCCGTTTATCACCGCCTGTATTGGCGGTGCCTGCGGCGGCTTTTTCCTCGGTCTGATCGCGTGGCTGGGCCTGCCGGTAGGGCTGAATACGGTCTTTGGCCCTTCTGGCCTCGTGGCGCTACCGCTAATGACCTCCGCGAGCGGGATCTACGCTGGCATGGCGGTTTACGCCGCAGGTCTGGCCGTTTCCTACCTCTGCGGCTTCGCCTTTACCTGGCTGTTCGGCAGTAAAAACGTCGATTTGAGCTAACGCCAAATCACCCCGGGGTCCCGGCCATCGCCACCACGCCGGGCCCCACCATTTCCTGCCCGCCTGCGCGCGTCAGCTCATGCTATGATGCGCCCTTTGCAATATTTCATTCGAGGAAAAGATGGGCTCCAGCAAAAAAGGGATGCTGAACGTACTGATAGCCGCGGTGCTATGGGGCAGTTCTGGCGTTTGCGCGCAGTACATTATGCAGCAAAGCCAGATGTCATCGCCGTTTCTGACCATGACGCGTCTGCTGTTCGCTGGCCTGATTCTCCTGATGCTCGCTTTTGTGCACGGCGACAAAATTTTCCGCGTCCTGCAAAACCGCAAAGATGCCTTCAGCCTGCTGTTCTTCTCGCTGTTTGGCGCGCTGACCGTGCAGTACACCTTCCTGATGACCATCGAGAAATCGAACGCCGCGACCGCAACGGTGCTGCAGTTCCTGTCGCCGACCATTATCGTCGCCTGGTTTGCGCTGGCCCGCAAAACACGACCGGGGCCGCTGGTGCTGGCCGCCATCGGGACATCGCTGGCCGGTACGTTCCTGCTGGTCACCCACGGCAATCCCACCACGTTGTCCATTTCGCCGTCGGCGCTGCTCTGGGGGGTGGCGTCGGCCTTTGCCGCCGCGTTTTACACCACCTGGCCGTCAACGCTCATCGCCCGATACGGCACCCTGCCGATCGTCGGCTGGAGCATGCTGCTGGGCGGGGCAATGCTGCTGCCGTTCTACGGCGGTCAGGGCACCCACTTTGTCGTCAATGGCCGTCTGCTGCTGGCGTTCTTCTATCTGGTGGTGATCGGCACTTCGCTGACCTTCAGCCTCTATTTAAACGGGGCACAGAAAATTGGCGGCGCGAAAGCGGGGATTCTCAGCTGCGCCGAACCGCTGAGCAGCGCGCTGCTGTCGCTCATGCTACTGGGCATCACCTTTACGCTACCGGACTGGCTCGGTACGCTGCTGATTCTGTCCTCTGTGGTGCTGATCGCCGTGGATTCCCGACGTCGGGTTCGGGTAGCATAGATCTGATTTTAAACAACTTAACTTCCTGATAATTTGCGTGTTTCGCATCCTGCGCATATAGTTGACTGAAGCTACTATTTGAGGAGAAGCACCATGAAAGCGTGTTGGATATTGTGCCTGGTTACCACCCTCAGCGCGACGGCGGCCTGGGCCGAATCACCGCTGAAGAGCCTGCAGTTCGAGCAACAAAAGCAGCTGGTGTTAAAAGCGGTGAAGGAAAAATGTGCCCCGAAGCCCCCCCTGAGCGATACCGATTTTGCCAATAAAATCCTCGCCTCTCAGGCAAACCAGGAGTATGTCCGGGAGGCCACGCTGGCGAAAGAGCGAAATAACCAGCAGGGTTATCAGGCAGCCATCGATAAAATCAGCTGCCCGGAAACGTAATCACTTTAGCTTCGCCGCCAACGCTTTCCAGTCGAACGGCACCAGCTGTGCATAGTTCAGGTCGCGTGCGGCCATGCTCTGCGGCAGCTGGCGTTGCGCCTGGGCCGTCGCCCGGCTCATCAGCCCTGCGCCCCCCGCATCACGCAGCGTTTTCACCACCTCTTCCATCTCCTCACTGCGGCGAATACCGTGTTCAGCCACCCGGCTAATCAGATATCCCGGCAACGCGTCGTTCCAGCCCAGCGACGGAAAACTGGCGTGCAGCGATGCCAGTACCTGCTCTTCCACCCCATATTCGCGGGCGGCGAACAGGCATTCGGTCGTCAACGCTTCCAGGCCTTTGATCATCACGCTCCGGCACATTTTAATGGCCGACACCTTGCCCACCTCATCCGCGCCGTAACGAGCGTTCAGCCCCAGGGCGCTTAAGCGTTCCGTGAGTGCGCGAGCCTGCGTGCCCCCGATCAGCAACGGCGTGCTCAGCCGCGCCGGCGGTACCGGCGCCATGACCGCCACATCGAGATAGGCCCCGGGCAAAAAGCGATTGGCCGCGATACGTTTAGTTTCAGGGGCCACCGAGTTCAAATCGAGGAAAAACTGGCCTTCGCGTACGTATTCGGCTGCTGCCAGCGCGACTTCCAGCGCCGAGCCGGCGGTCACGGTGGAGAAGATCAGCGCTGCCCCCTCCAGCGCCTGGGCAAGCGAGTCCGCAACCCGGACGCCAGCGAGATGCGCTTTTTCCCGCATCGCTGCGCGCTCTGCGCCCTGAAGCTTGCGGTCCCAGATGGCAACGTCATTTTCCCGTGCCAAATCACCCGCCAGAATCCCGCCCGCTTCGCCAAAACCAATAAATGTTATTGCCGTCATCATTGCTCCTTATGCGGCCAGACCCTGGCCGGAATACAGACTTCGCCGGAAAACAGCAGGCGGGCGGTACGCAGCAGACCGCAGCCCGCCAGTTCACCCTGCGCGTCGCGCCGCAGGGCAACGCTGAACTCGCCGCTGGGGTGCTCAACGCTGATAAGCGGATTGTCGCCCACCCGCGCCAGCCCCTCGGCGACCGAACCGGGGATCAGGCAGGCGCTGGCGACGCTGACTGCGCCAAATACGCCAATCGACGCATGGCAGCGGTGAGGGATAAAGGTCCGGCTGGAAATCGCGCCACCGTCGCGCGGCTCGGCGAGCAGGGTCATTTTCGGTACCGTACGCCGGGCAACATCGCCCAGATTCATTCGTGGGCCGGCCTGCAGGCGTATCGACTCCAGCCGCTGTTTCAGCTCGCTGTCGTTATCCAGCTGTTCACGGGTTTCATAGCCGCTTCGCCCAAGGTCGCGGGCACGTAACAAAATCACCGGCATACCGTTATCGATGCAGGTCACCTCGATGCCGTCGAAGCGATCAATGGCGTTGCCGGTTGGCAGCAGCGCGCCGCAGCTGGAACCTGCGACATCAAGAAAATTCAGTACGATTTGGCTGGCATACCCCGGCACCCCATCAATACGCGTCCCACCCGCATACTCCACGCCGTCTTCATCGCAAGGCACCTCAGCGATAGCCGTCTGACCGGTGTTTTCCATAAATATTCGCACCTGGGTCAGCGGCGCCGCGTGGGCCACCAGGCCGCGCTCAATCGCGAACGGCCCGACGGCGGCGAGAATATTGCCGCAGTTCTGTCCATAATCGACCACGGCGCTATCGACGTTAACCTGAGCAAACAGGTAATCGACGTCAGCGTCTGGTCGCGCGGAGCGACGGATAATCGCCACTTTGCTGGTCAGCGGATCGGCGCCGCCGATGCCGTCAATCTGTCTGGCGTCCGGCGAGCCCATCGCCGCCAGCAGCACCGCATCGCGCTGCGCGGGGTCTGACGGCAGATCGTCCGCCAGGAAACAGGCGGCTTTCGAGGTACCGCCGCGCATCAGCAGGCAGGGTATCTTGCGTTGCGCCATCTTAGCCCTCCACATCGTCCGCATTGTCGTAGTAACGCAGCCCCTTTTCCGCCAGACGCGGACGCATGGCGTAGATATCCAGTCCCAGCTCGCCGTCGCGCATCCGATCGCGCTTCGCCATTTCATTAGCCATTCGGGTTTCCGCTTTGGCCAGCACCGCGCGGGCTTGTGCATGCGGTACGACCACGACGCCATCGTCATCCGCCACCACCACATCGCCGGGGGTAACCAGTTGCCCGGCGCAGACAACCGGGACGTTGACCGATCCCAACGTCTCTTTCACCGTCCCCTGGGCATAGACCTGGCGCGACCACACGGCAAAGCCCATTTCTCGCAGGGTATGCGAGTCGCGGATCCCGATATCGCCCACCAGGCCTATCACGCCCCGTGATTGCAGCGACGTTGCCAGCAGGTCACCGAAGAAGCCATCGCCGCAGGGCGAGGTCGGGGCCACGACCAGAATATCGCCCGCGCGACACTGCTCGACCGCCACGTGGAACATCCAGTTGTCGCCCGGCGTCACCAGCACCGTTACGGCGTTCCCCGCCCGGCTGACGCCTTGCTGAATCGGGCGAATGGCTGGAGCCATCAATCCCTGCCGATCGTGCGCTTCATGAATCGTTGCCACCCCGGCTGTTGCAAACTGCTGTAACGTCGCCGCGTCGTGGCGCGGCAGATTACGGACAACAATGCCTTTTTTATTCAACAGGTTCATGCCAGATTCTCCGTCACCCGCGGGAAGATGCTCTGATATGCTTCGCCGTGAACGATATCGCGGGCGGCGGTGATGCCGATATTGCGTTTCGCCTGCACGCCGCGCTGCAGCGCAACCCGGGTGTAGTACTCCCAGAGATGCTCCTGGCCCTGCATACACTGAATAGCCTGATATTTTTTCTCCCACACGCTGGTGATATCCAGCAAGACATCCGGCTGCCAGTGGCACTGTTCCGGCTGGTGCGGCTCAAAGCAGTAAACCGGCGGCGCGGCAACGATCTTTTCGCCGGGACGATAGCCTTCTGCCTGGGCAATGATCCGCGCTTCCTGGGCCAGATTAGAGGCCATCGGATGGTCGTAGTTGTAGGGGTCCTGCAGCGAGTGAGTCAGGACAAAGTGCGGCTGCACGCGACGATAAACATCGGCCAGACGGAACAGCGTCTCTTTATCGGCGCGCAGAGGATAATCGCCGATATCAAAGAACTCGACGCTGGCGCCGAGGATATCGGCGGCGGCCTGCGCCTCTTGCTGGCGGATCTGCTTCACCGTCTCTTCGGTCATGTTGCCTTTGCGCCACAATTTGGCCGATTCGCCACGCTCGCCGAACGACAGGCAGACAATATGGACCTGGTAGCCCTGGCTGGCGTGCAGGGCAATCGCCCCGCCAGCGCGCCAGACGAAATCGGCAGAGTGGGCGCTGACGACAAGGGCACTTTTTTCGCTATGCGGATGAGACATGATGGCTTCCTCTGTTGTTTTTTTCAGCTTGTCATGTCCCGGGGTCCGCGGGTAATTCGTTAACTTGCGAAGGCTATGATTTTTATTTATGTTGTAGGAAAGCTCACAACCTGGCGCCTGGTACAGAATGTTGAAGAGAAAATACGATAAGACGATAAATATCATGCAGCTACGCTTCTTCTGCCAGGTCGCTCAGCGCGGTAGCGTCTCGCGTGCCGCTGATGACTTATTTCGTACACAGTCGGCGATCACCCGGGCAATCCGCGATCTGGAAGCGGCGCTGAACGTGACGCTATTCGAGCGCCACTACAGCGGGATGGTGGCGACAGAGTACGGTAAATGTATTCTGCCGCGCGCCCTGCGCGCGATCGGTGATTTACAGGCGATTCCCGCCCTGTTGCACAAGCTGAAAGCCCGCGCCTCATCGGCGCTGCCGGACGCCGGCTGGCTGTTTAATACCCGGCGGCTGGAGATTTTTCTGCAGCTCTACCATGTCAACCACACGCAGACCGTCGCCACGCAGCTGGGTATCACCCAGCCGGCGGTCAGCGCGGCGCTGAAAATTCTGGAAAAAGGCGCCGATTCCGCGCTGTTTCGCCGGACACCGGAAGGCGTCCGCCCGACGCCGGCAGCAGACCTGCTGTACCCGCCCATCAGCCGGGCACTCAACGAGCTGGAGAATATCTGGAGCGATCTTGCCGCCCGTCGGGGGGTGCTTGAGGGTAGCGTGCGCATCGGCGCCCTGCCGCTCAGCCGTACCCGGCTGCTGCCTGCGGCGATTAGCGCCTTTCTGGCGCATCATCCGGGGATTATGGTGATGACCAACGAAAGTCCGTATGAGTCGTTGGTTTCCGACATGCGCGCGGGGCACATCGATTTTATTATCGGCGCGCTGCGTCAGGATGAAGAGCTGCCGGACCTGAGCTGCGAGGCGCTGTTTGAGGAAGATATGTTGATTCTTCTGCGCAACGAGCACCCGCTGCTTCGCCACCCCGACCCACTGAGTCAGCTAGCGGCCGCGCAATGGGTACTGCCACGCTCGAATGCTCCGGCACGACGCCTGCTGGAGCGGGCGTTTCTGACATTGGGATTACCTTTGCCGCAGCCAACCGTGGAGACAGGAGATGCGGCGATGGTGCGCGGCCTGCTACGCGACTCTGATATGCTGGCGGCAGTTTCCGCCAGCCAGATGTGTTTCGAAATCGACAATGGCCTGCTGACCGTCCTGCCGGTGCAGCTGCCGGATACCACCCGCCGCATCGGGCTAACCTTCCGCGCGGGCAGTTTGCCGTCGCCGGCGACCCAGGCACTGCTCAGCTTTATCCAGCGGCAGGTCGCGCAAGGTTAACGGGTTCCGGCCACCGAGTAAGTCACCTGCTGATTTCGCGTTTTCTGGAACTCTTCCAGCGTCTGTCCGCGCATGGCGGCGTAGATATGCAGGTTGGATACGCCCACCACCGCCCCCATTTTCTCCAGCAGGAAAAAGCTGGCGCCGTACTGAATCAGCCCACGCCAGTCGCGCTCGTCGAGCAGACGTTGCTCCTCTTCGCTGAGCCCCGCTTCGGCGTAAAGCGCCTGCGGTTGCTTGAGAAAACGCTCGCGCCAGGCGGGCTGGATCAACTGGTGGAGGAAACTGTTCAACCGCAGGCTATTCAGGCTCCGTTCATGGGTGAACGGATAGGTCCCCGGCAGCTTTTCCACGCCAGCCAGCTGCTGTGCCATATGCTGACGATGGCGACTGAGGGTATCCACCGGCGGAGTGCGGGCATTATTTTCCAGAATCAGGGTGGCGATGCCGGTCATTGACGGCAGGTAGTAGTCACGCCAGGTTTCAGTCACATTCGCCGACAGCGCGCCGCGCATGACCAGCCACATAATCACTTCAGACCCTTCCATCCCCCCAAGCGTGGCGTACTCGCCAAGCGTCATTTCAGCCAGCTTTTCCGGATCATTAACCAGCATATCAACGAACTGCGCGTCCCACTGCGGATTGTTGAAACCGCAGCGCTCGCCATGCACCTGATGCGACAGGCCCCCGGTCGCGACGATCGCCACGTTGATATCTTGCGGGTAGCTTTCAATCGCCCGGCGCAGCGCCTGGCCAAGCTTGTAGCAGCGCCGGGCGCTGGGCACCGGGAATTGCAACACGCCGATTTGCAATGGGATCACCCGCGTCGGCCATCCCGTCTCCTGCTGCCACGGCAGCAGCGCCGAGAGCGGAGAGAACAGGCCGTGGTCGAGCTTTTTGTTCATAAAGAACGACATATCAAACTCGTCCGCCATCAGGCTCGCGCCAATATGCCTGGAGAGCGCCGCATCGCCTTTTACCGGCGGCAGATCGCGCGGGCCTCCCCCTTCGTCTGCCACATCGTATTCGTTATCAATCCCGAGCGTAAACGTCGAGTAGTGGTCGAA
Source organism: Klebsiella sp. YJ (assembly GCF_002108615.1). Classification (NCBI taxonomy): domain Bacteria; kingdom Pseudomonadati; phylum Pseudomonadota; class Gammaproteobacteria; order Enterobacterales; family Enterobacteriaceae; genus Klebsiella; species Klebsiella sp. YJ. Next base: position 36,475 of record NZ_MTEG01000014.1, on the reverse strand, counting down.
GAAAAAGGCGGTCACATGGTCATTGAAGATATAGACCAGCGCATCCGGTTTTTTCTCATCAAGCCAGCGCTGCAGCGGCTCAAAGCTCTGGAAAATAGGTGCCCATGCCGCGTCCTGCTGTTTGTGATGATCGACGGCAAAGCCGATGGTCGGGGTATGAGAAACGGCGATCCCGCCGAGTATTCTGGCCATAAGGTAACTCCACTTATCGGTTATGCAACGTTTGCGACAGCGCGTTCAGATCCGCCTCTGTTTGCCGAGGCTTAGGGTGGTTCATACGGTGCAGTAAAATCGCGATCCCCGCCAGGCAGGCCGGTAGCGCCAGCACCAAAAATATTGAAGAGTGGCCCGGTACGGCGAGCATAATCACGCCACCGAGGGTAGAGCTAAGTATCGCTCCGCTACGGCCAATACCGTGCATCCAGCTAACGCCGGTGGCGCGAATTTCGGTCTGATAGTAGGCCGGCGAGTAGGCCTGCAGGCCATTTTGCGCGCCGTTAATACACATGCCGCTGATAAAGATCAGCACCGCCAGCGCCGCCGAGCCGAAGTCCATCAGCCCCTGGGTTAACAGACACATACAGCCGAGGAAATAGGTCACCGCAATCACCGCTTTTGCCGAGCCGCGGTCCATCAGATAACCGACAAGGATCCCCCCCAGCGGGCCGCCCAGCTGGAACAGACCGGTGATAATCGCCGCCTGCTGCAGCGACAATCCACCAGAACGTAAAATCGTGGGCAGCCAGCCGTTGAGCAGATAAATCACAAACAGCCCCATAAAATAGGTCAGCCACAGGGCGAGCGTGCCGCGCGCATAGCCGTTGCGGAACAGCTGCGCCACCTTACTGCGCCGTGAGATTTGCGGCGCATTGAGCTGAAAGACGGTGCTGCTATCGAAGCTGCCGCCCAGACGGTTGAGGACCCGGGCAATATGCTCACCCGGTAAGCGACGTGCCACCATATTCATCGCCGACTCCGGCAGCATGACGACCATGAACGGCAGCACCACCAGCGGCAGTACGCCGCCGAATATCAGCGCCGAATGCCAGCTGTAATGCGACAGCAGACCTGCGGCGATAAAGCCGCCCAGCCCGGAGCCGACGTTAAAGCCGCTGTACATCAGGGTGATCATCAGCCCCTTACGACGTTCGGGCATATATTCCGCCACCAGCGTCACGCAGTTGGGCATCACCGCCCCCAGCCCCAGCCCGGTGAGAAAGCGCATCAGCGCCAGCTGTGACGGGCTCTGCGCCAGCGCGGCGGCAAGGCTGAAGAGAGCAAAAAAGGCCACCGACCACAGCAGAATACGCTTGCGACCGTAACGATCGGAAAGCGGGCCGGCAACCAGCGCGCCGAGGGCTACGCCAAACATGGCGGCCCCGAGGATCGGCCCCATTTCGGCCCGACTGATGCCCCAGTCTTCAATCAGAGCCGGGGCGATAAAACCCATCACCGCCGCGTCGTAGCCATCAAGCATAATGATGACAAAACACAGCAGCAGGACGTTCCACTGAAAACGTGAGATCGGTCGGGCATCGATCCACGACTTCACGTCGACAACACGAGGGTGATTCATAGGGTGACTTCCTTAAGCAGGCGATACGAATGTTCTGGTTAATGATTTTTGGTATTGAACTTTCGTATTCAACTTAAGGTAGTCACCGGGCGCTGTCCGGTTCAAAAAACCGGCGGCAGCTATGAGTTCTGTTTATATTGTGAAGTGGGCAGCAAAAAGGTCGGTATAAAAAAACCCGCGGTGTTAAAGCCGCGGGTCGAGGTTCAGAAGGGGCGCTTAGCGCTTCGGAATAATTAAATCACCACGCAACATGCTGCCGCCGAGCATCTGGGTTTTTTCCGTCAGCCAGCTGACGATGCGTGCCGCCATGGCGTCCATCGAATACTCAATTGCCGGGATGGTCGGAATACCGGGCAGCTGTAACGATCCGGCCAGGCTGAACACCATGACTTTTTCCGGCACCGCCCGGTTGAACGCCAGCAGCTGCGGCACAATATGCTGAGCCTGTTGCTCGTCGGCAACCAGTAACGCATTGAAATTCAAGGTGGTCGCATTGTTCACCAGTTCCTGCACCGCCACCGACGGCGATGTGCTGTCGAGGAATACCAGGTTGCGATTAAACGGCAGGAAATTTTTTTCCAGCGCATGTTTGTAGCCCAGCAAAACCTGGTCGGCAAAGCCGCTCCCTTCCGGATGAATTAACGCAATCTGTCGCCGCCCCTGGCTAATCAGGTAGTTACAGGCCGTTTCCGCCGCAAATGCGTGGTCAAACTGAATATTGTTCACCCCTTCGCTTTCCAGGCAGTCAATCAGCGCCACATCCGGCCGGTCGATATTTAATGGAAACCGCGCGCCGATAATCAACACATCATCACACAGGCCGCAGCTGAGCTCTTCGAGGGCGCTCATCACGCCGGCGCGCGTGTTGGCAAAGCGCAGCAGCAGATGCTTCTGATGCAGGCTCAGCTGTTTTTCCAGAGCATACAGATAGCTGGTCGTTTGATTAATATTGTCCTGAGCACAAATCACGCCGATACAGCCGGTGCTCTGGCTAAGCAGCGACTGGGCTATCATATTGGGTCGGTAATTGAGTTCTTCTGCCGCCTGCAGTACCGCCTGACGGCTGGCCTCTTTGACGCCGCGCGAACCGCTCAAAACCCGAGAGACGGTGGCTTTGGACACCCCTGCTAAACGTGATACATCATTGATTGTAGACATCATTATCCCCTGACAGGGCGCGTCCGATCCCTGTACATCCCCGGCCCTGAATCGCTTCAATTATAACCATCGCCAGTATATCCGTTTCCCTTTTCATTTGGAAACCGATTTTCCGTTTCATGGAAAAACATCGCCAAACCGGCTGAAATCTGTGAGCAGAATCCAATTAATTAGCGCTATAAGGAGAAGATCTTGACAGTCATCACAGTTCTGTTTTTTATGAATGGAAACCGGTTTCCGTCTGATATCAAATCATCCACGCAATAACTTTTTACATTTTGAGGATGAGTGTCGATGTACAAGATTATGCTGTGCTGCTCTGCCGGGATGTCCACAAGTTTGCTGGTCAGGAAGATGGTCGACGTGGCGAAAGAACGTAACCTGCCGGTGCAGATTGACGCCTACGGCGTTTCCGAATTTGACATGCAGTTTCCGCAGTACCAGGTGGTACTTCTTGGTCCGCAGGTGAAATACATGTTGAAAACATTGTCAGAAAAAGCCGCCTCCCTGAATATTCCGGTCCAGCCTATTAATGCCATGGACTACGGGATGCAACGGGGAGATAACGTCCTGGATTATGCGCTGTCGCTGATTAATCCGGCGCAATAAGAGGTGTGCAAATGAGCTCTCTGTATCAGTCCATGATTGCCGTGATCGAGCAATCTATTACTCCGCTGGCAGGACGCCTTGGGCAGCAGAAGTATGTTATCGCTATTCGCGATGGCTTCACTGCCGCATTGCCGTTTATGATCATCGGCTCTTTCATGCTGGTATTTATCTTTCCTCCCTTTTCACCGGATACCACCAATGGTTTTGCCCGCGGCTGGCTCGATTTCTCGCAGCAGTACCGCGAACAGCTGATGCTGCCGTTCAACCTCAGCATGGGGGTGATGACGTTCTTTATCTCCGTCGGTATTGGCGCCAGTCTGGGACGCCAGTTTCAACTCGACCCGGTGATGTCCGGCCTGCTGGCATTCATGGCCTTTTTACTGGTGGCGGCCCCTTATGCTGACGGTAAAATCTCGACGCAGTACCTGTCAGGTCAGGGGATCTTTACCGCGCTGATTACCGCCATTTACTCCACCCGCGTCTACGCGTGGCTGAAGCAGAACAACATTACCATTCGCCTGCCGAAAGAGGTGCCAACCGGAGTCGCCCGTTCGTTTGAAATCCTGATCCCGGTCCTGGTGGTGATTGGCACCTTGCATCCGCTAAACCTGTTTATCGAAGCCCAGACCGGCATGATCCTGCCGCAGGCGATTATGCACCTGCTGGAACCGCTGGTATCCGCTTCCGACTCCCTGCCCGCGATTCTGCTTTCCGTGCTGATGTGCCAGATCTTCTGGTTTGCCGGGATCCACGGCTCGCTGATTGTCACCGGAATTATGAACCCGTTCTGGATGGCAAACCTGTCGGCAAACCAGGCGGCTCTGGCAGCCGGTGCCGCCCTGCCGCACGTGTATCTGCAAGGTTTCTGGGACCACTATCTGCTGATTGGCGGCGTGGGTTCAACCTTACCGCTGGCCTTCCTGCTGCTGCGTAGCCGCGTGACGCACCTGCGTACCATCGGCAAAATGGGTATCGTGCCCAGCTTCTTTAATATTAATGAGCCGATCCTGTTTGGGGCGCCGATAATTATGAACCCGATGATGTTTATCCCGTTCGTTTTCGTCCCGATGATCAACGCTATCCTGGCCTATGGCGCAACCCGCCTCGGCTGGCTGACGCAGGTCGTGTCGCTGACGCCGTGGACGACCCCAGCACCGATAGGCGCCTCCTGGGCGGCTAACTGGACCTTAAGTCCGGTCATCATGTGCCTCATTTGCATGGTGATGTCAGCGGTTATCTACCTGCCGTTCCTGCGCGCCTATGAACGCTCTTTAATGAAAACTGAAGTAGAAAAAGCAAAAAATAGCGTACCGGTTGCCGAAACCGTCAGCCAGTAATCAGCGGCAATACCGCTGGCGGAATGTTTTCCGTAAAATTTAAATAATCAAATACCATCATCTCCGAATAATGCGAAAAAGGAATTTTCGCTATATTCTTTAAATAATAAAATTAATCACCTCAGGTAATATTATGATTGATCTAGAAGAAGCGGTAATGGAAATTATCGTGAATGCGGGACAGTCACGCTCATTATGTTTTGAAGCGTTACATGCCGCCCGTAGTGGAAATATTAATGAAGCCAAATTACTCCTGAATGAAGCCGACGGCTACGCCCGCCGCGCGCACCTGATGCAGACCCGGCTCATCGAGCAGGACGCCGGTGAGGCGCGCCAGCCAATGACGTTAATTATGGTGCATGCTCAGGATCATTTAATGAATTCACTGCTAGCGCGTGAATTTTCAGAAGAATTAATTCATTTATACCAGCGTTAATTTATATAAATATTTAACAACTGTACCCGAAATAAATAAACCAGCTTATCCTGGCGGGATGGCTATTATCTGAATATATGAATTATTAAAAGCGAGATAATTATGAAAACTGTAAAAATGCTGCCATTAGCAATGGCGGTCGTCGCCGCGCTGTGCCCAATTTCCGTACTCGCCCAAGATTTTACTCAGGAACAAATTGACGCCATTGTGGCGAAAGCCGTCGATAAGGCGCTGGCGGATCGTCAGGCTAAAATTGATGCCGCCGCCAATAAGAAAGTGGACGTCATTACCAACCCGCAAACCACCGCCGCTTCGCCGGATATGGCGATTCCGTTCGGCCTCAAGTTTAGCGGCTACGCCCGCTACGGCGCCCAGTTCCAGACGGGCGATCAGAAGTTCGTTGGCGTCGATGGCTCCTATAACGGCGCGTCGGCCATCGGCCGTCTGGGCAACGAAGGCAACGGCGGCGAGTTCCAGATTACCAAAGCCTTTAAGAGCAGCCAGGGCGCCATCTGGGACATCAACGTCATGTTCGATCACTGGAGCGACGAAGTTAACCTCAAGAAGGCCTACGTTGGCGTCACCAACGTGCTGGAATCGAATCCCGGCGCTTATATCTGGGCCGGTCGTGATTTCCACCAGCGTCCACAGCAGGGCATCAACGACTACTTCTGGATGAACCACGACGGCCAGGGCGCCGGGGTGAAAAACTTCGATATCGGCGGTGTCCAGTTCGATGTCGCGGCGGTTTCGCAGGTAGAGTCCTGTAGTCCGGAAGTCATGGCCGACGAAGCTAACCCATCGCGCATTACCTGTACCGGCGGCTCCGGCACCGGCGACGACGGTCACTATGCGCTGACCTCGAAAATTCACAATATGAAAGCGGGCCCGATCGACGTTGAGGTCTATGCCAACTACGGTTTTGATTCCAAAGCCGTGGATGACGATGCCCGACTTGACGCCTGGCAGGGCGGCCTGGTGCTGAGCCATACTAACGACAGCGGCGTCAATAAGGTGATTCTGCGCTACTCGGATAACTCGGATAACAGCGTCTATAACAAGACAGACGACCTGACGGCGATTTACGCCAGCTTCGAGGGGCTCCACAAGTTTACTCAGCAGGCGCAGGTGGAATACCTGCTGGCCTTCCACGATTACGATAACGGCAAAGATGATAGCGATAATCGTAAAAACTACGGAGCGATCGTGCGTCCGATGTACTTCTGGAATGACGTGCATTCGACCTGGCTGGAAGCGGGCTATCAACGCGTAGATTACGATCAGGGCGGAGATAACCACGGCTGGAAACTGACGTTGTCGCAGAATATCGCCATCGGGATGGGGCCGGAATTCCGTCCGATGCTGCGTTTCTACGTCACCGGTGGCCAGGTAGATAATAAACGTACCGCGAAGGTGAACGGCACCAAAGACAGCCAGCTGGATTCGCTGAACGTCGGCGGCATGTTTGAGGCGTGGTTCTGATGCCATAGCTTTCCCCGGAGGCAGCGCGTGACGCGCCTGTCCGGTTAATAAGGTATGTCCCCCCGGTAAGCGTCACGCTACCGGGGAAATCTTATCTCTGACTCAATCGGCGGGCGATGCGCTCAAGCTTGATCATCAGCAGCAGCGTCACCCCCGCCAGCACGATGGTCAGCGCCGAGCCATCGGCAATATTGCCGCGGTCGGTAAGACTGAAGATGGTGACCGGCAGCGTCGTCCAGCCCGGCGGATAAATCATCACCGTGGCCCCCAGCTCCCCCATCGACAGCGACAGACTTAGCGCCAGCGCGGAGATCATCCACGGCGTCATCAGCGGTAAGGTGACATAACGCAGACGATACCACGGCGAGGCGCCAAGGCTGGAGGCGACGTTTTCAATATCCGGCGAAATACGCGCCAGCCCGGTGGAGACGTTGCTGAAGGTAAATGCCGAAATCAGCACGAAGTGCGCCGCCAGTACAATCCAGAAGGTGCCATTCATTCGCAGCGGCCCCTGGCTGAAAGCCACCAGAATCCCTAGCCCCACTGAAACGGAAGGAATCGCACTGGGCAGATAGAACGCCAGCCCGAGATATTTTTGCAGCCGGGCGCTGAACTGACGCAGAGACAGCGCCGCCCACATGCCGCATAACAGGGCGAACAGACTGGCGCAAAAGCCCACCACCAGGCTTGAGAACAGCGAATCCCAGGCCGCGCCGCGAAACGCATTCACGAAGTGTCCGAAGGTAAACCCCGACGGCAGCAGACCGTTCCACTGCTGGCTGAGGCTGGACATCAAAATCACCGCCAGCGGCAGGAAGAAGAACGCGGCAAATAACACTACCGCCAGAGTTCCCGCCGCCGCGCGGCCTTTATGCGACCAAATTAACATCGTTAGCTCCTCACGCCGGTACGCGCAGCCGCCAGCCGGTAGAGCATAAACAGCCCCAGCGACAGCAGAATATTAATCAGCGCAATCATGCAGGCCACGCTGTAATCGGACTCCAGAATGGCCTTGCTGTAGACCATCATCGGCAGGGTATTTACCCCTTTCGCGCCGATAAACAGTACGATGCCGAACTCATTCGTCGTTAACAGCAGACACAGACTGCCCCCCGCCATCAGCGCCGGCAGCGCCGCCGGGAAGATAACCTGGGCAATCACCCGCAGCGGATGAGCCCCGAGAATGCTCGCCGCCTCCAGTTGGCTTTTATCAATCTGCCGCAGTCCGGCCATCAGCGGACGCATGACCAGCGGCGTAAATACGGTGATTTCCGCCAGAATCACGCCCTGAATCGAATAGAGAAAATCCACCGGCGGCAGCGCAAAATCGAACAGCGACATCAGCGTGCCGTTCAGCAGGCCAGCCGAGCCATAAATAAAGGTGAAGGCGAGGGTGATAAGAAAGGTCGGCAGGGCGATAAAAGTATCAATCACCCGGCTAATCAGCTGGCTACCAGGGAACGGGATAAATACCAGAATCACCGCCATCAGGCTGCCCAGCACCAGACAGCCAAGCGTGGCAAAAACCGCAATTTGCAAAGTATTTAGCAAGGCGCCGATAAAGCGGCGGGACTCCATTACCTGCCAGAACGTTCCGAGGCTCAAATGGCCGCTGGTATCGCGCAACGCCTGTTCGGCGATCAGCAGCAGCGGGTAGAAAAACAGAGTCGCCAGCACCAACAGCGGCAACAGGAGCCACAGGAAGGGACGCAGGTTCGGCAGCGGGCGCGACAGCGTTAACGTCTGCGACATCATGACACCTCAATCAGGACCGCGTCGTCCGGTTCAAAGTAGAGCGCCAGCTTATCGCCCGCGCGCGGCAGCGGATTAACATGCGTCATGACAATACGCACCGATTCGCCGGCCACGTCGCACAGCAGATGGGTCAGATCCCCCTGCCAGTGCACTGACGTCAGCGTGGCATGAAGCCGGTTGCTGGCCGCCGAGCGCGGCGCCAGACTCATATGTTGCGGGCGAATACACAGCAGCTTGTTATTACCATGCTGTCCGCCCTGGCTGAAAGCCTGGAGTAACCCGCCGCCGCAGCTGACGCTGACCAGCCCTGGGCCCGCGCTATCGGTCAGCGCCGTGGCCTGCAGAATATTGGCGCGGCCGAGGAATTCGGCACTGAAGCGGTTAGGCGGATAATGGTAAAGCCGATGCGTTTCTCCATGCGCAATCATTGACCCGTCTTTCATAATGCCAATCTTGTCCGCCAGGGTCAGGGCTTCGGTCTGATCGTGGGTGACGTAGAGAATGGTCAGCTCCGGCAGCTCACGGTGAAGACGGGCAATCTCCTCCACCATGTTATGACGTATTTGCGCATCCAGCGCCGAGAGCGGCTCGTCGAGCAGCAGCACCCGCGGACGCACGGCAATCGCCCGGGCGATGGCGACGCGCTGCTGCTGGCCGCCGGAAAGCTGGTGCGGATAGCGCGTGGCGTAGTCCGCCATCCCGACAATCTTCAGCGCCTCTTGCACTCTGTCGGCAATCAGCGCTTTCGGCTGCTTTTGCGCGCGCAGGCCAAAAGCGACGTTATCTTCCACCTTCATATGCGGGAACAGCGCATAGTTTTGTACCACCATGGCAAGACCGCGTTTGTACGGCGGCAGCCCGGTCACCTCCGTATCACCAATCAAAATGCGTCCACCCGCCGGCTGTACAAACCCGGCAATGGCCCGCAGTACCGTGGTTTTCCCGGACCCAGAGGGGCCAATCAGCGCCAGCACTTCGCCTGGCTCAATGGTCAGCGACAGCGGTTTCAGTACCACGTTGCCGTGGTACGAAACGCGCAGAGAATCGAGGGTTATCCCCGAAGTCCCCGTCATTGACGGGGAGTGGGCAGCAGTCGTTTTCATCAACATCAGGCTTACTCGCTGTCGGTCACTTTATGCCAGCGGGCAATATCCGCCGATAGCGATACGGCCACATCGTCCCAGTTCGGTTGCCAGCTTTTCACGCCGTCGAGCGCCGCTTTTGCCGCCCGATAGTTACTGTCGGTTGGCGTCACATCGCTACGTACCGGCAGGCCCCAGGAGAGCGCGCTGACGCTGCTTTGCGCCTGCTTATCAAGCAGGAAGTTAATCAGCTTTTTACCGTTTTCACTCTGCGGCCCGTTCTGGACCAGACCCACGGTATACGGCAGGGCCAGCGCGCTGCGCTCGCCCTTATCGTCCGCCGGCCAGAAGATTTTCACATTCGGGTTTCGCGCAATTTGCGACAGGTTCATCTGCAGATCGCCGTTCGCCACCAACAGTTCACCTTTATTCACCAACGCGGTCAGCTTGCCGGTAGAGGCCGACGGGCCGACGTTATTGGCCTGCAGTTTCCCGAGATAGGCAAACCCGGCATCTTTGCCGCCGAGGCTGTGAAAGGCTTGTAGCATTACCGCAGTACCGTCACCGGCCTGGCCCGGCGTCGAGTACTGCAGCTTGTTTTTGTAGCGACTGTCCAGCAGTTCCTGCCAGCTGACCGGGGCGGTTTTCAGCAGTTGGCTGTTGTAGATAAAAGTCAGGTAGTTGTTCACCAGCGGCGAGTAACGGGCATTGGCGCCGGGAATTTGTTCGCTGCCCTGCGGGGTAAATTCAGCCAACAGATTTTCTTTGCTGGCACGCTGGATAAACGGCGGAACGGTTACCAGCACGTCGGCCTGCGGGTTGGTACGCTCCTTCGCCAGCCGCTCAACGATTGCGCCAGAGCCGCCTTCCACATACTGCACTTTGATGCCCGTCGCTTTGGTAAAGGCGTCGAACTGGTTCTGATACCAGCTGTTATCGCCGTCATGCAGGCCATCAGCGGAATAAACGGTGACCACCCCATCGGCCCAAACCGGGGAACTGGTCAGCGCGAAAACGGACAGCAGAGCAAGTCGGGAAAGTTTCATCGTGTAAGCCTCATCGGATGGTGATTTTAAATGGTCTATACCAGATTGATTGTCACGCTACCGGGGATTTATGACAAAACGATGAATGAACGGTGTCGAAAGGATGAAAAGCGCAAGGGGGTAGTCAGGGTAAAACTCGTGCAGGAATTTCCCCTGGAGGCGGCGCCAGCCGTGCTTTGTCAGGGTGACAAGATGGTGCTGAACGGGGCCCCGGTCAGCATAATGCCCACCTCACAGGGCCAACAAAATCAGTGGGTATCGACTTCGATGCGCAGGCTATCGTGGCGCCAGTACTCAATATCGTAATCCAGGATACGCCCATGCTGATCGTAATTCAGACGGCGCAGCAGCAGGGCCGGACGCCCTTCCATCACCCCCAGCGCCTCCGCCGCCTGCGGTGGCATAGAGGTTGGATAGAACGACAAATGCATACTGGTATATATCAGGTCGTAATGGGCCTGATAAATCTCGGTCAGGCTGCCGTTCAGATCGTGGCGCAGCAGCTCCGGCACCCGCGCCGGCAGGCAGTGGTTTTCGCTGTAGCAAATCGCCCGTCCGTCGGCATAGCGCAGGCGCGTCAGGAGATAAACCTGATCGAACGGCTGCAGCGCCAGCGGCGCCATCACATCAAGCGGCACCGCGGCCAACCGACCGTTTAGCAAAACCGTTTTCGGCTCCCGCCCCTGCTCCAGGCACAGCTTATGGAAGTTGGTATTTTGTGTCGGGTCCAGCCACAGACGCTCCGGGGTCACAAACCAACCGCGGCGATCCGCACGATAAATCACGCCGCTGGCTTCCAGCTGCGCCAGGCTCTCGCGCACCGTAATTCGCGTGGTATTGAAAATAGTGCACAGCTCGCGTTCTGACGGCAGTTTATCGCCGCTTTTTAACGCCCCGTTTTCGATACGAGCCTGCAGTTGCGCCTTTATCAGCAGGTATTGCGGCGTTTCGCCAGAGGGTGATTTCATGTTGACTCGCAAGCAGATTTGATAGCGCCATTATACCCATGGAGATGAATTTTTTGTTGCAGCACGATCTTTTCTTTGACCTTTGGCGTCCCTTATCAGCATCATAAAGCCAATCTGGTATAGACCAATGGTGAGATAAATGACTTCACGCAACTACCTGCTGCTGACCCCTGGCCCGCTGACCACCTCCCGTACGGTAAAAGAGGCCATGCTGTTCGATAGCTGTACCTGGGATGATGATTACAATCTCGGCGTCGTACAAACCATTCGCCAGCAGCTGGTACAGCTGGCAACCCCGGCCGAAGGCTACACCTCGGTTCTGCTGCAGGGTAGCGGCAGTTACGCGGTCGAAGCGGTACTCGGTAGCGCAATCGGTCCGCAGGGCAAAGTGCTGATTATCAGCAACGGGGCCTACGGGGCGCGGATGATTGAAATGGCAGAAATGATGGGCGTTGCCTGTCACCCGTATGACTGCGGGGAAGTCGCCCGTCCAGACGTCGCAGCGATCGAACAGATCCTGCAGACGGACCCGGCGATCACTCATATTGCCATGGTCCATAGCGAAACCACCACCGGGATGCTTAACCCCATCGAAGAGGTAGCGGTACTGGCGCAGCGCTATGGTAAACGCTACATCGTTGATGCAATGAGCAGCTTCGGCGGTATTCCGATGGATATCGCCGCGCTGAATATCGATTACCTGATTAGCTCCGCCAATAAATGCATTCAGGGTGTACCGGGTTTCGCCTTTGTGATTGCCCGCGTGAGCGAACTGCAAACCTGTAAAGGCCGCTCGCGATCGCTGTCTCTGGATCTGTATGCCCAGTGGCGATGCATGGAAGATAACCATGGAAAATGGCGCTTTACCTCCCCCACCCACACCGTGCTGGCTTTTGCCCAGGCGCTGAAAGAGCTGGCCGAAGAGGGCGGTGTGGTCGCGCGCCACCAGCGCTATAGCTCCAACCAGCGCCGTCTGGTCGCCGGGATGCGTGCGCTGGGCTTCCAGCCGCTGCTGGACGATAGCCTGCATTCACCGATCATTACCGCGTTTTACTCTCCGGACGCGCCGCAGTACCGCTTCAAGGCGTTCTACCAGAAGCTGAAAGAGCAGGGCTTTGTTATCTATCCGGGCAAAGTCTCGCAGAGCGACTGTTTCCGTATTGGCAATATTGGCGAGGTTTATGACGCCGACATTACCGCCCTGCTGACCGCTATCGACAACGCCATGTACTGGACTCACTGAGGAACCGCCATGAACCGTATTACCGCACTGATCCTTGACTGGGCTGGCACCACCGTGGATTTCGGCTCATTTGCGCCAACGCAAATTTTCGTCGAGGCCTTTCATCAGGCATTTGATGTCGATATCACCCTGGCTGAAGCCCGTGTCCCGATGGGGCTTGGCAAGTGGCAGCATATTGAAGCGCTGGGTAAATTACCCTCCGTGGACGCGCGCTGGCAGGCGAAATTCGGCCGGGCGATGAGCGCTGCCGATATTGACGCGATTTATGCCGCTTTTATGCCGCTGCAAATTGCCAAAGTTGTCGACTTTTCTGCACCGATTGCCGGTGTTGTCGACACAATTTCCGCATTTCGCGCCGAAGGACTGAAGATTGGTTCCTGTTCGGGATACCCGCGCCCGGTAATGGAGAAGTTGGTGCCCGCCGCCGCCGCCCATGGCTATGCGCCGGACTACTGGGTCGCCACCGACGACCTCGCGGCTGGCGGCCGTCCAGGCCCGTGGATGGCGCTGCAAAACGTCGTTGTTCTGGGCATTGATGCCGTCGCTCACTGTGTGAAGGTGGACGATGCCGCCCCCGGGATCACCGAAGGGCTAAACGCCGGCATGTGGAGCGTCGGCCTGGCGGTTTCCGGCAACGAGTTTGGCGCCACCTGGGAAGAATATCAGGCAATGACGACGGAAGAGATAGCCACCCGCCGCGAGATTGCAGCAAGCAAGCTGTATGCCGCAGGGGCGCATTATGTGGTTGATACGCTGGCGGACCTGCCGGGAGTGATTGCCGAGATTAACGCCCGCCTGGCAAAAGGCGAACGCCCATAGATTTCACTGCCTTTTCCCGGGCGGGGTCATACGCACCTTGCCCGGGTTGCCCTGCCCGTGAAACGTAGTCCCGACTACACCCGGACTTTGCCAGCCACCAGCAAGCCGGTCAACAGCATCAACGCGCCGGAAATCACCAGCGGCGATAGCAGGCCAAGATGGTCCAGCGCCACGCCCCCCACCGCCGCACCACAGGTATTGGCCAGCTGAATGACCGCCACCTGGATTGAGCCGGCCTTCTCAGCCTGGTCGGAGAGCGAGCGGGTGATCCACGTTGACCACCCCACCGGAATCAATGCAAATGCAAAGCCCCAGATAACCGCCACCGCCGACGCTATCACCTGGCTTTCTCCCCACAGCACCAGCGTCGTCGCACAAATCGCCAGCAGCAGCGGCGCAACCGTCAGGGCCATTTTCACCGAATGCTTAAGGATCATCGACGACAGCGAGGTACCGATAAAGCTGGCAATACCGAAGCTCAGCAACACCAGCGTCAGGCCATCAACATCAAAACCGGCGAGGGTCATATAGACCGGACGAATATAGGTAAAGAAGGCAAATTGCCTGGCAAAGGCCATAAAAATGGCGCACATCCCGGCCATCACGCCGGGGCGTTTCAGCAGGCCGAACATATTTTGCTGTTGATGCGGCGCTTCGCCGGGTAAAGAGGGCAGCACCTTCAGCACCCAAAGCGTACAGAGTACGCCCATCACCGCCGCCGCATTAAAGACGTTACGCCAGCCGATAACGCCGCCCAGAAAGCTCCCCAACGGCGCGGCAATCACCAGCGCAATCGACACCGCGCCAAAGATAACCGACAGCGCTTTTGGCACCACCCGCATCGGGACAAGGCGCATCGTCAGCGAGGCGGACATCGCCCAGAAGCCGCCCAGCGCCAGCCCGAGACAGGCTCGGCCCACCAGCAGCAGCGCAAAGCTATTGGCGAAAGAGACCAGCAGACAGGATACCGTTAGCAGAACCGAGAAGAGAATCACCACATAGCGGCGATCGGTACTGCGAATCATGGAGGTGATAAACAGGCTGGCGAACATCGCCACAAACGCCGTGGTGGTGACCGACTGGCCGGCCAGCCCTTCAGAAATCCCCAGATCCTGGGCCATCGGCGTCAGCAAACTCACCGGTAAAAACTCAACGGTAATCAGGCAGGCCACGCAGAAGGCCACCGCGAAGACCGCCGACCAGTTTGGCCGCGCATGTTCGCTGGCATGTTGTTTGGCTTCATTCAGAGGAGTCATCAGTTACCTGCAAGGTTGAATGGCGGAAAAGCTGCGCAGTGTAACATTTTGTGTGTGACTAATTTAACGTTTTGACAACTTCAGGCTTGATTATTGTGCGTGAATAAACCCAAGCCCGCCAGTAACGGGCCGCAGCGCGATCAGATATCCGGTGGCCGACAAGGTAATCAGTGCAGCCAGTGCACGCCGTCTTCAGGTAAAAACAGCGCGTTATAGCGCTGCTGCAGGGCGACAATCTCGCTCAGCTCCGGGTCCAGCTCGCGCAGAAATCCTTGTGCCAGACGGATCTGCGCATCGGTAATCGGTGCAGCCAGGCGGGCTTTTTGCATCTGACGGAACCAGTAGTGCAGGTTCTGTTCACTGCTATCCACAATCCCCACCTGCCAGATCAGCAGGACCTGGGCGGCGTTTTGCAGATGCGCCTCATTGGGGCGCTCAAGGTAATGAAGGTACTCATTTCCGGCGGTTTTTCCCAGCTGATCGATCATCGATTCCAGCGGCACCGGGGTAATGGCTAACCGTTCGCTCAGGCGGCGAATAGCACGGCGTGAATCAGAGGTAAGTACCCGAAATCCGACAACAAAAACTACCACCAGCGTGGCCAATCCTAACCAGATCATGCTTCCTCTCATTCTACCGCAGCCCCACTATCATAATGGGAATTTGCCCGCTGTCGACTCCCGGGCATAGCATAATGTGACTTATCGCCGTTGCGGACCTTCATCATGAAATCTGATATCAGAAATCTCGATCTGAATCGGCTCAAAGCGCTGGATGCTCTGCTCGATGAGCACAGCGTTACCCGGGCTACGACGCGACTTTCCCTGACGCAGCCTGCGGTCAGCGGCATGCTTACCCGGCTGCGGGAAGCCTTTAACGACCCGCTGTTTATCCGCGCCCCACACGGTATGGTGCCGACTCTGCGCGCGCAGACGCTGGCTTCGCCGGTTAAGTAGCTGCTGGCGGATGCCGAAGCGCTGCTCTATCCGACCATCTTCGACCCGCTACAGGCGGATTTTACCTGGACAATGGCGGCGACCGACTACGCACTCAAAGCGGCGATCGTGCCGTTTATCGCCGCACTGAAAACGCGGGCGCCGGGCATTCGCGTTCGCGTTATTCCGGACTCTCCGCAGATGCTCTTTGCCCAGACCGAGCGGGGTGATGTCGATATTGCACTGCTAACGCCTCATTCCACGCCGCCCGATCTCCACAACCGGACGCTGTATCAGGAAGAGTACGTGTGCCTGATGCGGACAGACCATCCGCTGGCCGCCGCGCCGTTAACCCTCGATCTTTTCTGCTCGCTGGAACATGTGCTGGTCTCCTGGCAAGGCGATAGCTTTCGTGGCGTAACCGATGAGGCGCTGGCGGCACTGGGACGTTCGCGGCGAGTGGAGCTGTCGGTGAGTAGTTTTCTGGTGCTGCCTGAAATTCTGGCGATCAGCGACATGATAGCCGTGGTGCCGCGCCGGCTGGCGAAGATAGCCGACGGGATGCACATCGCTCCGCCGCCTCTGACAATACCAGGATTTAGCAAAAGCATGGCCTGGCATGAGCGTAGCCATCGCGACCCGGCGCAACAGTGGCTGAGGGAGCTGCTGTTCAGGACTAATCAGCAAAAGTAAATAAACAGATTAAAACGAAACAAAATAAACCACAAACAGGCACATGAACGCATATTATTTAACACAATCTTTGCTTCAGCCATTTTATCTGTTCATGCCGGAGCGGCGCCTCAGCATTATAAAACCGAGGCACAAATAGTTTAAATAAAAGGGGACAGAGTCAATTACGTCATAATTGAACAAATAACCACCAGTTCTTCAGCATTTAATAATCTACTTAATACTCATTTTTGACCCCTATCACAAAAACAACACCTTCTCGTTGATAAAAATACCCCCGACTTCAGTACGAACTTTCACTTATTGTAAAACTCAAAATTAATAGGAAACCATTATGGGAACAGTTAGCTCAGGCTCTGCTCATAAAATGGGAGTCATTGCCCTGACATTAGTGACCGCATCGAATATGATGGGGTCAGGTGTATTTATGTTACCCACTAATTTAGCAGGCATTGGTTCTATCTCAATATGGGGATGGGTATTTACCATTATCGGTGTTATTGCCCTCGCATTAGTTTTTGCTAAAACCAGCCTCATTACACCACGAACCGGAGGGATCGTTGCCTATGCCAGCGATGCTTTTGGACCATTTATCGGATTTCAAACTACCATCTGTTACTGGATAAGCGCCTGGGTTGGTAATGTTGCATTACTGGTTGCTGGCGTTGGATATCTAAGTTTCTTTTTCCCTGAATTAAAAAACCCGGCCTATGGCTGTATCGCTGCCATTATTATTTTGTGGGCATTTGTATTCCTTGCGAGTTTCGGTGCGAAGGTCGCCGGTCGGGCACAGTCCTTCACCGCAACCTGTGGCCTTGTCGTTATTTTAGGTGTGGGCCTGGTGGGTTGGTTCTGGTTTAACCCAGAAATGTATTCCGAAGTTTATAATGCGACCGGGCGCAGTAATTCCTCCGCAATTATTTCTGCATCCTCCATTGCTCTCTGGGGATTCTTAGGAATTGAATCTGCTGTCGTCTCAACAGGACAAGTTGAAAATCCTGAGCGTACCGTACCTCGCGCGACGGTAATGGGACTGCTTATCGCCTCTGTATGCTATGTCGGTAGTTGCACCGTCATCATGGGCCTGGTTCCGCATCATGTTCTGATCACCTCGGCTGCGCCATTCGCAGACGCCGCTCGCTACATGTTCGGTAATATGGCGGGTAACATTGCCTCCGCCTTGAGTATTATTGCCTGCTTCGGCTCAATCTCGGGTTGGCTCATTTTGCAGTCAGAAGGGCCACGTGCAGGTGCTCAGCAAGGCCTGTTCCCGAAATTTTTCTCTGACACCAATAAACAGGATGTCCCGATGAAAAGTCTTATTTTCACCGGTGTTCTGATGAGCATTGTATTACTGCTTACCGCCTCACCAAACCTCGCCAAGCAGTTTGAAGTCATTATCTTAATGTCAGTATTCGCTTCTTTGCTCCCGTATATGTATGCATTGATCTCCTTACCGATCATTCTCGTATCAAAGAAAATGAACCGCGGCAGCACCTTTATGTTTTACTGCACGCTTGTCGTCATTGGCATGATCTACTGTATTTTCGCCTTACTGGGGTCAGGTAGCGATTCCATGTTCTGGGGAATACTTATGATGATGGTGACTATTCCTTTATTTTCTTTCGTGGCTGCAGGAAAAAGCAAAAAAGGCCAAACCACTCTCTATTTAGACAAGTAAATCCAGATATATAAATAAGAACACCAAGGAGTTTAAAATGACATTATCCATTAGCGATCAAAATAAACTTGATTCTTTCTGGTCATATTGTGTAAAAAACCAATATTTTAATATCGGATATCCTGAATCGGCAGATTTTGATTACACCATCCTTGAACGTTTCATGCGCTTCTCAATCAACAACTGTGGCGATTGGGGAGAATACTGCAACTACTTATTAAACTCCTTTGATTTTGAAAAAGAGGTCATGGAGTATTTCGCCCAGCTATTTAAAATCCCATTTGAAGAAAGTTGGGGGTATGTGACCAATGGCGGTACCGAAGGCAATATGTTTGGCTGCTATCTGGGTCGGGAGATTTTCCCCAACGGTACGCTATACTACTCGAAAGATACCCATTACTCCGTGGCAAAAATCGTCAAACTGTTGCGCATAAAATCGACACTTGTTGAATCGCAACCCAATGGTGAGATGGATTACACCGATTTAATCAAAAAAATAAAACGCGACAATGAAAAACACCCCATTATTTTTGCAAATATTGGGACTACCGTTCGCGGAGCAATTGATAATATTGCCATCATTCAGGAATCAATTAGCGAACTGGGCATTGAACGCAAAGATTATTATCTTCACGCTGACGCGGCGCTGAGCGGAATGATCTTACCTTTTGTTGATAATCCACAGCCGTTTAACTTCGCAGATGGCATTGATTCCATTGGTGTTTCCGGACACAAAATGATTGGCTCACCGATTCCTTGCGGCATTGTTGTTGCTAAAAAGAAAAATGTCGATCGAATCTCTGTAGAGATTGATTATATTTCTGCTCACGATAAAACCATTTCAGGCTCGCGTAACGGTCATACCCCACTCATGATGTGGGAGGCAATTCGTAGCCATTCATGGGAGGAGTGGCGGCGTCGTATCGAACGCAGCCTGAATATGGCGCAATATGCCGTTGACCGTTTTCAGTCCGCGGGAATTGATGCCTGGCGCAACAAAAACTCCATCACCGTCGTCTTCCCTTGCCCATCAGAGGCCGTCTGGAAGAAACACTGTCTTGCTACATCTGGCGATATTGCCCACCTCATCGCCACCGCGCACCACCTTGATTCCAGCAAAATTGATGCACTGATTGATGACGTGATCGCCGACCTGAAAAAACAGGCCGCATAGTAAAAGGGCAGTGATAATCACTCACTGCCCTCCAGGACAGACGTCACCGATGCCGAGACCAATCAATATCGGTGCGTCCTTCAGGCTCTGTTTCTACGGAGCCTTAATTCAGATTACCGCTTTGTCGATATGTTGTAACGACAAAATTGTGCCTGAGACATTCGCCGGGGAGACATCAGACTCCGCTGCGACTGTTTTTCATCATCCACCTAATGGGGACTGGCATGAGTAAATGCTGCGCGAGAACCAATCAGATGGGCCTGCTTGCCCTGACCGTGATGACAGCATCAAATATGATGGGAAGCGGGGTCTTTATGCTGCCCGCCACACTCGCACGTATCGGTGCGATTTCCGTGTGGGGATGGGGGGTCGCTTTTTTAGCCATTACTGCACTGGCACTCATCTTTTGCAAAATGAGTGAGTTATTTCCCCGAAATGGGGGAATTATTGCCAGTATAACGGCGAGTTTTGGCCCTTTCGTTGGCCTGCAAATGACCCTGTTTTACTGGCTTTCAACGTGGATTGGCAATTGTGCCTTGCTACTTGCCGGCGTGGGTTATCTCTCCTATTTCTTCCCCGCACTGCATAACCCCCTCTACGGTACCAGCGCTTGTATTATCTTGTTGTGGCTCTCTGTCCTATGGGGATTAAGAGGTGCAAAGCTGGTGGGATACGCTCAGCTGTTTACCGGTGGGTGCATGGTGGTGGTCATCCTGAGCATCGGTATGCTGGGCTGGTGGCATTTTGATGCCGGGCGTTATCAGATGAGCTGGAATGTCAGTAACCATAGCGACCTGAAGGCCATTATCAACGCCGCAATGATATCGTTATGGGGATTCCTCGGTATTGAATCGGCATCAGTCTCTTTTGGGCAGGTAAAAAATCCCCGTCGTACCGTCCCTCTGGCGACCTTACTGGGCTTAGCCATTGCGGGGTTATGCTATGCCACATCCACCAATGTCATGATGGGCATACTGCCACATGATGTTCTGGTGAATTCATCTTCCCCCTTTGCCGACAGCGCTGCCGCGATGTGGGGGAAAGTCGCCGGCTCTCTGATTTCCGCTATGGTGGTTATCGCCTGTCTTGGCGCGATGCCTGGCTGGCAAATTCTCCAGACAGAAGTCCCCAGAGCCGCCGCAGAGGATGGACTTTTACCGGATTTTTTTGCCCGAATAAATCGCCATGGTGTTCCGTGGGCAGGGCTCGTTTTCACTGCATCTTTGATGACCCTGCTCCTGCTGCTAACGCTGTCACCCGATTTACAAAGCCAGTTCAAAACTATTATTACCCTGGCCATCTCTGCCAGCCTTTTACCCTACGCTTTCGCTGCCATCTCACTCCCGGTAATGATGGTCATCAATCGCCAGAAGAAACATACAAACTTCTATTGCTACTGCTGCCTCAGCTTCATTGCACTTTGTTTCATCACATTAGCCCTTATGACAGAAAGTTCGGCAACGGTGGTGTGGGGAATCGTTTTACAGCTGGCCACTCTCCCTCTTTATCTTTTCTACATTGCCAGGCGTCATCGTCAAAAAAATGACGTCTCAGAAATACGCCCAACAAAACCATCTTTTTCTAATTTAAGTAAGGAGTTGTCATGAACAAGATCCAGGCTATACGAGGTATGAGAGATGTTCTTCCCGATGAAACCCCCATGTGGCAGTGGCTGGAAAGAAAACTCCACCATATGGCATTTCGTTACGGGTATCAGGAGATGCGGCTGCCACTGCTCGAACCGGTGACGCTGTTCGAACGAGCTGTGGGTGAAGCGACCGATATCGTCTCAAAAGAAATGTATGATTTCACAGATAAAAGTGGTGAACATATCACTCTTAGACCTGAAGGAACCAGCGGCTGTATGCGCGCCGTGCTGGAAAACAATATGTGTTACAACAAGTCACAGCGCTTGTGGTATCAAGGACCGATGTTTCGCTATGAGCGCCCGCAAAAAGGCCGCTTGCGCCAGTTTACCCAATTTGGCATCGAAGCATTCGGAATGTCCGGCGCCGACGTGGATGCAGAACTCATTTTTATGATTCGGGATCTCTTTGAAGATTTAAATATTACTCAGAACGTCCGCCTCGAAATAAACTCACTCGGTACCTCCGCAGAACGGCAGGCGCATCGCGAAGAGCTGGTCAAATGGTTCACTCAGCATGCTGCTGTGCTCGACGAAGATAGCGTGAAACGTCTTGCCATTAACCCATTACGTATTCTCGACAGTAAAAATCCTGACCTTCAGAGCGTTATTGAACATGCTCCACGTCTACTTGATTTTTTAGGTGAAGAGTCTCGCCAGCATTTTGATACCCTACGGACGATTTTGGATAATGCAGGAATTACCTATCAAATTAACCCCCGCCTGGTACGCGGCTTAGATTATTACTCTCGGACCGTCTTCGAATGGGTTACTGATGATTTAGGATCTCAGGGTACCGTTTGTGGTGGTGGGCGCTACGATGGCCTCGCAGAACTGTTTAGCGGCAAGAAACTTCCCGCATGTGGTTTTGCCATCGGTATCGAACGCTTACTCTTGCTGCTACAAACCGTTTCTGACGGCCAGAACCCACAATGGCAGTCGGCACCTGATATTGCTATTACCAGCGAGCTAAATGATGGTGGTGTTCGCGCGCAGATGCTCGCTTGTCAGTTACGCAGAGACCTACCTGGTTTAAACGTATTGACTGATTGCAGCGGGGCGAAATTAAAGCGACAACATCAAAATGCGCTTAAAAGTGGTTGCCAATACATCCTTACTATTAATTACGATGAGAAGCTTCGGCTATGGAGTTTGCGAAATAATCAGCAAGAATCTATGAGTATAGAGCAAGTAAAACTACAAATTTCAGAAATTAGTCACAAATAAAAAACTGAGCTATCAAACTACCCTTGTCGTTTTTTGGTAGCTCCTGTAAGATATTCAAAAATGGGAGTGAGTATGATTAACGCCATGATAATTATAATAAAACAACCATCACACTTCCCTCCTTATATTATCACTCAATAAATTAAGTGATTTAACTATGCCGCGAAAAAAAAGATTATTCATTGATGGCATCCCTCATCTTGTAAAACTGTCAGGACATAATGATGAGGTTATATTTAAGGATGACGAAGACATTAGCAATTTTTATCATTGTGTTGATAATGCATTAGTTATTTACAATATAAAATTACATGCATATTCATTGTCTTTGCAAAAAATAACATTGCTCCTTTCAGCCCCAGATAAAGAAAGTCTGGGACGTTTCATGCAGCACCTTGGAAAAGGTTACGCGCATGATTTCAACCACCGACATCAGCGGCATGGCACGCTGTGGGATAGCCGTTACGATTGCAGCCCAGTCGAACCCAATGCGTATTTTTTACTCGTTAAAAAATATATTGAATGCCACTGCACCGATGAATTTACTCATCACAGCTCTGCCGATGCGCCAGAGGAAAGAATTACACCTCACGACGAGTATTTACGCCTGGGGGAAAACTCATTACAACGTCGAAATATTTATCAACATTTTTGCCTCAGCAGCATGAGTCCGGCAATAATAACGCGAATTGAATCTGCATTAACCCAAAATTGCCTGCTGGCTACCACTGCATACTCTAAATCACTTGAGGAAAAATTCCAACGGAATTTACGCCCACGGAAAATAGGCCGTCCCAGGAAACATGACCACAATCCCGCGGCAACCTGGGAGTGGCTAGAAAAAAAAGCAGAATACCTGTTGCGCCAGTATTGTTATCACGAAATACGAACTCCGTTGCTGGAAAAACTTGAGGAAGATTTAACTCAGTCTTTTTGCTCTGACTCCGGCGAGCTTTTATTAAATCATCAGGCATTACTTCGCGGTGATGGCACCATGGGGTGCTTACGGCTACTTTCACAGCATCGAAATTTGCAAACTGAAACAAGGGTCTGGTATCAGGGGACAATGTTTCGTCGTCAGCATCAGCAAAATATCAGCCAGTTTCACCAGCTGGGTGTTGAGACCTTCGGCTATTCCGATATTGGCATTGAAATCGAACTTATTTCCCTACAGTACGATTTTTTTAAATCTCTTCAGTTATTACCGTTCATCGACCTCAAAGTTAACACTACCGGAAATCAGGAAGAGTTTGCGCATTTTCGTCATGCCCTACAACAATACTATCGTCCTTTCGCCGCACTGTTGAACGCCCAACAACTTAACTGGCTCAACATCCGCCCGGAACGTTTATTAACGGATAAAGACAGTTTAATGCAGCGTCTTGCGGAACCGGCTCCTCAATTAGAGTCATGGATATCACCCCGCTCACGTCAGCGATTCACCCGGCTCTGTGACACCCTGACGGCCTTGCATATCCCGTTTACTCACGACCGCAAACTTTTCCCCGTGAATAACTACAATGATCTTATTTTTGAGTGGCACTCTGACGCCCCGTATCGCCATCAATTGTTATGCCGGGGAGGACGCTATGATCATACTGCCAGCCGGCTGATTGGCCACCCTGTGTCCGCCTGCGGGTTTGCTTTTATGCTGGAACCTATCATGCATCTGCTCAGCAGTACCAAAAAAGTTAACTTACCCGGCAAGCATATTGATCTGGTGATTATTCCATGTCAGGAAAGAGCCCGCAGCGTGGCATTGACCCTGAGCCGGCGCTTACGCCGCAGTTTTCCACATTTAAGCATTCTGAATGATTGTTCTTCTTTACGTCTCGCGACCAGACAAAAAAATGCCCAGCGCCAGGGCGCTCGCTTTATTTTACTTATTGATGGCAATGAGACCGAGGTAACATTTTACGACGAAGAAAATCATGATTGGGTACAAATTTCACTCAACGATGTCGTCGCCCATTTGAGTCATTCACTGATGGTGTAATAAAAAAGCCCGGCATAAATGCCGGGCAACGTTACCTATACTCATCACTCAGGCATTCTGCAGGATGGGTTTCTTTTTCTCGCGACGAATTTTACGTTCTTCAAAGACCGCGACGATGGCCATCAGGCAGATACAGCCGATAGCTGCCGCATCCAGCGCCGCAAAGGTACCCGCCCAGCCAGTCAGGCCAAAGACCGGCGTGCCGTCGGCAATCATCCCCAGTCCCAGTTTGGCAAAGCTGTCGCCTATCAGATAAGCGAAGGTGCCTTTGATACCGTCCGCCGCACCGATGGCTTTTTTCGGGACGAAGCCCACCGCCGCAACGCCGATCAGCAGCTGCGGGCCAAAGACCAGGAAGCCTAAGGCAAACAGCGACATCAGATAGACATACTGGTTGCTGGCATGCTGGTAAACACCCAGGGTGGCGATGATTAACGCCAGCGCGATACAGGCCACCAGCGCACGACGGCCGTTCGCCAGATCCGACAGCCAACCCCACAGCAGCGTGCCGACCAGCGCCCCGACTTCAAACAGGGTAAAGCCCTGAATCGCCACCTCTTTGGAAAGCTTCAGCTCCTGGAAGGCATAGACCGTCGACCACTGATCGATACCGATGCGCACCACATAGAGGAAGATGTTGGAGAAGCACAGCAGCCAGATGACTTTGTTTTTCAGGACATACTCGACGAAAATCTGCCATTTGGTCATGGCGTTCTCTTCCGTCTCTTTATCCTCTTCGCTGATCTCTTCGCCAAACAGCTCTTCCGCGTTACCGAGGCCGTAAGATTCCGGAGAGTCGCTACCAAAACGCAGACCGATAAAGCCGACAATCAGCGCAATAATCGACGGGAAGATGAACATGCCGATGACGTGGCCGTCGAACAAATAGTTCGCGCCAAACAGCGCCACGCCCGCAGCGCCCGCGCCGCCGAGGTTGTGAGAGATATTCCAGAAGCCGAGGAAGGTGCCGCGCTTACGACGTGGCGTCCATTTGGTAATGGTCGAATAGCTACACGAACCGCCGGTGCTCTGGAAGAAACCGCTCAGCGCATAGAAGGCGATCATCAGGAACAGACTGGTTGAACCGGCCCCCATACTGGCGCTAAAGCCGAGCATACAGATGGCGGAGAGGATCAGCATAAACGGCAGGAACTGCTTGGTGTTTTTACCGTCTGCGTAGTAAGACACCAGCGTTTTACCC
Source organism: Klebsiella sp. YJ (assembly GCF_002108615.1). Taxonomy (NCBI): domain Bacteria; kingdom Pseudomonadati; phylum Pseudomonadota; class Gammaproteobacteria; order Enterobacterales; family Enterobacteriaceae; genus Klebsiella; species Klebsiella sp. YJ. The sequence goes on along the minus strand of NZ_MTEG01000014.1, from coordinate 11,156 downwards.
ACGCCGTAGGTGATCGAGAAGCCAAGGCCAATCATCCCCAGCTGGGTCATGCTCAACCCGTAGGTGGAGATCATATCGTTCTGGGCAATGTTAAAGTTTTTGCGGATCAGATACATCGTCAGGTAGCCAATAAAGACCACCAGATAGGACTGCATGAACGGTTTGAACCACATTTTACGCCGCACATCGAGCGGCAGATCCAGGGTCGGCTTGCGCACCTGGTTTAGAAAGGCCAGCATAGGACACTCCGGGCTAATTTTTATACCTGCGAATGGCAGGCATTGTAAAAAGCCGCGCTGCGACTGGCCTGAGACAGTGTCCAGGCGGAACCGGGAAAATTTCTTAGTTTTGCCTCACTCGGGGTAAAAAGGAGAGACAGGTCACGCTTCGCTGGCGGTTCTGGGTGCCTGAGCGTTTAAAAATGGCAGCAGCAGCAGCGCGGAAATGCCGGCGGCAATAGCGATGACTACGAAAAAACCGCTCCAGTGCCAGATTTCCATAATCTGCGCCAGCGGCCAGCCGGACAGCGACGCCCCGAGATAGGCAAACAGCCCGACAAACCCGGTTGCCGCGCCCGCCGCTTCTTTATGGGAACACTCCGCCGCCGCCATGCCAATCAGCATCTGGGGGCCAAACACAAAGAAACCGGTGGTAAAGAAGCAGGCCGCCTGCATCACATAGCTGGCGAAAGGCATCAGCCACAAACCACCGACCGAGAGCAAAATACCGGCGGCGAAAATCAGGTTCATCGGTCCACGGTTGCCGTTAAACAGCTTATCCGAGCCCCATCCCGCCACCAGCGCGCCAATAAAACCGCCCAGTTCGAACATCGTTACCGCCGAATTAGCGGTCACCAGATCGACGCCCAGCGTCTCCGACATATACAGGTTGCCCCAGTCGTTAATCGCCGCCCGCACCACGTATACCAGCACGTAGCACAGCGACAGCAGCCAGATATAGGGATTGAGCAGTACGTATTTGGTAAGAATCTCTTTGCGCGTCAGACCCGCCCCCTCCTGCTGCTGGGCAATCTCCAGCTCGTCATGCCGCCAGTCGCCCACCGCAGGCAGCCCGACGACCTGCGGCCGGTCGCGCAGTCGCCAGCAGAGGAACAGCCCGGCGAGAATCGCCAGCATCCCGGCAATCATCATCCCGGTACGCCAGCCGTAGCGTAGCGCCGCCGCGCCGACCACCATCGGAATCAGCGCCCCGCCGACGTTATGCGCGGTATTCCACAATGCCCACCAGCCGCCGCGCTCGGTTCGCGAATACCAGGCCGTCAGCAGACGGGCGCACACCGGCGACCCCCAGCCCTGGAAAAAAGCGTTCAGCGCCCACAGCAGGGCGAACGCCCATAGCGAGGTGGAGAAGCCAAACAGAATATTGACCACGCCGGTGGCGATAAGGCCCAGCCCCATAAAATAACGGGCGTTGGAACGGTCGCTGACGATGCCGGAGAAAAACTTCGATAGCCCGTAGGTGATGTAAAACAGCGTCGCCAGCAGGCCAATATCGCTGCGGGTCAGGACGTTGCTGGCGAGAATTTCCGGCACCGCGGCGTTAAAGCTTTTGCGCGTGAAATAAAACAGGGCATAGCCCAGCCAGATGGTCAGCAGAATATGACGCCGCCAGTAGCGATAACGCTCATCCAGCGCCTGCTTATCGGTAACCGGCGCGGCATCGGGCGGGGATTTCAGAAAGCTCAGCATCATGACTCCTCAAACATAACGGCGCGGCAGGCTGACGCAGACACGGGTGCCGTGCGTGCAGGAGATAGTGAGCGTACCGCCCAGCGCCGTCACGCGTTCGCGCATACCGGTCAGGCCAAAGCCCTGCTGCCCGGTACCCGGCGGCAGCCCGCAGCCATCATCCTCAAGTACCAGCATCAGCCGTTGATCCTGCTGCCAGCCCTGCAGCGTCACCGCGCTGGCGCTGGCATGTTTGACGATATTATTCAGCCCTTCCTGACAGACGCGGAACAGCGTCACGCGCTGGTTTTCGCTCAAGGCGGCCTCATCAATGCGCCAGTCGAGATGGCTGATCATCCCACGATCTTCCAGCTCCATTTCGCGCATCAGCGAACGTACCGCCTGTTCAAGGGTCAGATCGTCGAGCTGACGCGGGCGCAGACGACCCAGCAGCCGACGAACCGAGTCGTAAACCCCTAGCGAAAGCTGCTCAATCAGCTGACCGCTCTGTTTCACGCCGCCGTTTTCCGGCGCCAGACGCTGCACAATCCCGGCCTGGGTGCGAATCGCGGTGATGGTCTGGCCAATATCATCATGCAGCTCGCGCGCCACGTCCCGGCGCACGCTCTCTTCCGTTTCCAGCAGCCGCTCCGCCAGCCGCCGGTTACGCGCCAGCTCGCTTTGCAGCGACTGGTTCAGCTCGCGCAGACGCTGAATTCCGGCGCCCAGCAGCAGCCCGGTCAGGCTCTGCGCCAGCAGTGAGAGCAGCAAATCCACCGGATGATCGTGCCAGGTCTGGCTGGCGATTAACGCGATAGCGTTCATCAGCGCGGCGATCAGCGCCCCCTGCCAGCCGTAATGCCAGGCTAAAGCGATGATCGGCAGCGCCAGGCAGAAAGGGGTAAAACGCGAGAGCTCGGCGGGCAGTCCCAGCTGTAGCCAGAGGCTGACGGTAAACAGCAGCAGATACCAGATAAGATGCCGCCCTCGCCAGTTGACCGGCTGTGAAACCAGCGATGGCCCCAGCGGTCGCCAGACGGTGCTGGTGAGATAGTGCCAGATAACCAGGCAGGTCGGGGCCAGCGTCAGGCCGCCGGTTAACGTCAACAGCAGCGCGTTCAGTCCGTCGCTCCCTTCGCTCATCCACGGCAGTGATTGCAGCAGCGCGGCGGCAATCAGCGCCCCGCCCTGACGCAGCAATGTGAGCCAGTCGCGCTGGTGACGATAGCGTGAAATGAGCGCCACCGGCAGCAGCGCCAGCACGCTACCGATCATCAATATTATCGGATGCGCCAGCGCCACTTCCTGCGCCAGCCAGAAGATCAGCAGCCATTCAGCGCCCAGTAACACCGGCCAGTAGCCGCGCGGACACTGCAGCATCAAACCCAGCCGCAGGCCAAAGGGGAACAGCAGGACGGCAAGATCCGGTCGTTCGACCAGGTGCAGGCTGATGCTCCACAGGCAGAACCACGCGGCGGAGAAAATACAGAAGCAGCCAGCCACCGAAAGCAGCCGGGAGAGGAACGGTCTCATTGCCAGCTATCGAACATACGCCGCGCCAGCTCAACATCGTTGCTGACGCCCAGCTTTTCCAGCAGATTGGCGCGATGCACGTGTACGGTTTTTGGCGACAATGCCAGCTCAGCGGCGATCTCTTTCACCGCCATCCCCTGCGCCAGCTTTTCTGCGACCTGCCGCTCGCGGCGGGTGAGCGGATCCTGGCGGCCTGCCGCCAGCTTCATGGCGATGTCCGGCGTCAGGTAACAACCGCCGGCCGCCACCGTTCTGACCGCGGCGATCAGCTCATCCGGGCTACAGCGTTTGGAGAGAAAACCGCGGGCGCCGGCATTCAGCGCCTGTTCCACCAGCGCCGGACTGTCGTGAACAGAGAGCATGATGGTCGCCATGCCTTTAGGCAACTGGCTGAGCAGCTCAAGTCCTGACATATCCGGCATCGAAATATCACAAATACAGACCTGTACGCCGCGCCCGGGCAGCCCCGCCAGCGCTTCGCGGGCGGAACCAAATTCGGCAACCACCTGAAAGTCGGCTTCCAGCCCCAGCAGCTGCGCAAAACCGGAGCGGACGATAAGATGATCGTCGATAAGGGCAATGGTGGTCATGGCGTTTCCTGGCGGGTTAAAAAACGCGCTTACCTTAACGATATAAACGGCATCCTTCAAGCGGCGTCTGCGCTGGTGACATCTGCTTCCCCCAGCCACTGACTTAAGTCAGTAACCGGGGATTCTCAGACTTGCCGCCTTGATGCCACTTGAATGATTTTGTTTATCGCGCGTTGTTGTTCAATCCTTGAGCAGGATTATCCGCCTCAGGCGATACCGGTGGTCACCGTGAAGGTCCGGGTTTGCTGCGGCGCCAGTGAAATCAGGCTGCCATTACGCTGAGCCGCCAGGAATCCCTCGGGCCGACAGGTGGCGGGCAGCGCGAAAGCAGCAACCTGCTGATCGCCGTTATAGAGGATCCAGCGGGTAACATAATTGAACTCGGTGCTGGAGAACCGCGTGACAAACGTGGTGCCATCCGGCGCTATCATGCGAAATTCCGGGCTATCGGTGTAGCGATCCAGCTGATCGGCAAAAAAGACGATTTCCGGGTCGTAATATTGAGGCTCGCACAACGCGGTCAGCGAGGCTTCGCCTTGCAGGAGACGCTGATTGAACGCCAGCCACGATTCCGTCGGCTGCACGTGGGCAGGTACCGATTCGCGCAGCGAGAGCGCTTCGTCAGGGATATTCTGGCTGAAGGTCGCCTGCGCCACATAGGCATAGTTCATATGGCACATGTACTGCAGCGGCATGGCGACAGAGGCAAGATTGGTCACCGCCATCTGGATATCAAACAGCGCGCTGGCTCGCCGTAAGGCCACCGTCGGCCGCGCCTCATAGTGATGACCAAAGCCCATCACGTATTCATAGCGCCCCGCCACGCGCAGGCAGTCTGCCTCCAGTTCAAGCCAGGCTTCATCCATGGCCGCACAGGCCATTTCACCATGCAGCGGGTGAGTATCCTGCGGCGACGGACAGCCGTTCGCCAACAGCCCTGAGTGGAAAGCGAAACAGCCATAGGTGGCCACCACCTCCGCTGCCGGCTTCGGCTCGCTGAACATATTGCGCATGGTCAGATCGCGGCCATCAAACTCAGCATCCCAGATCATTTGCCCCAGCCAGGGCAAAATCACCAGATAACCGCGCGCGTTTTCCACCCGCAGCCCCTCTACGCCGCTGGCATAGCGGAAAGCCGTCACCGTGAAGTCATCATTCGCCAGCAGCGTGCGCGGTTGCTCGCTAAAGAGCTGGCGCCATAAAGGTAAGCGTGTCGTCATGATCGTTCTCCTCAGGATGCCGTCGCTTCAGTCAGCGCCCGGCGAACTTTGCATTCGCGCCAGAAATAGATGCCGACATAGATGAAGCACAGCATCGGTACCAGGAAAGAGACCTGCAGCGAGTGGAACATATCGGCGACAAAGCCCTGAATCGCAGGGACGACGGCGGCGCCAATAATCGCCATCACAATGACCGCACCGGCCATTTCAGTGTGTTCGTTATCCACCGTATCGAGCGTACCGGCATAGATGGTTGCCCAGCACGGTCCGAACAGCACGCTCACCAGCACCGCCACGTAGACCGCGCTAAAGCTCGGCGCCAGCGCCACATACGCAAGGAACAGTGCGCCGATAACCGAGTAGAGAATCAGCACCTTTTCCGGCGTGAAGCGGGTCATTAAAATGTTGGCGATAAACTTGCCAATAAAGAAGCAGGCAAAGCTGTAGACCATAAACGTTGAGGCATCACGCTCGTTGATATCACCCAACTCCAGCGCAAGGCGAATGGTGAACGACCAGACGGTAACCTGCATACCGACATACAGGAACTGGGCGGCAATTCCGCGACGAAAACGTGCGTTGGTAGCCAGGTAGCGCAGCGTGTCGGCCGCCGACGGGCGTTTATGGTTCGCCGTCTGCGCAACTTTACAGGTCGGGAAGCGCGTCAGCAGGAACAGCACCATGACCACCACCAGCACCATGATCATGTACTTGTAAGGCTCAAGGGTGTTTTCCAGCATCAGGACTTTAAAGTTATGGATCTGCTCGGCATTCATGCCAGCCATCTGTTTTTCCAGACTTTCGCCATCGGAAAAGACCAGATATTTACCCAGCAAAATACCGGCTGCCGCGCCAATCGGATAAAAGGTCTGGCTGATGTTCAGGCGCAGCGTGGCATGGCTTTTCGGGCCGATCATCGAACTGTAGGTGTTCGCTGCCGTCTCAAGAAAGCTCAGGCCGATGGCAATCGCGAAAATCGCGGCCAGGAACATGGTGTAGGTTGCCATGTGCGAAGCCGGGAAAAAGAGCGTGCAGCCGACGATATACAGCGTCAGTCCGGTGAGAATAGCGACCTTATAGCTGGTATTTTTAATCACTAACGACGCCGGGATCGCAATTAAAAAATAACCGCCATAAAATGCGCTCTGGACCAGCGCGGAGGCAAAGTTACTTAATGCAAACACGCTTTTAAACTGCGTAATTAAAATATCATTTAAGGCCGCAGCACATCCCCATAAAGGGAATAAGCAGGATAACAAAATAAACTGGAACAGAGGTGTTTTGTTCAGATAGCCGTCAGGCATCTGAATGATGTTTTTATCGTTCATAGTGCTACCTTTTACAGTGCAGAGTGATTATTCGTTTAACGACAGATATTCATTAAACTGCTCGATACTGGGATAAGACGATTGCGTGCCTTTCCCCGTGACGCTAAAGGCGGCAAAGAGAGCGGCTTTTTTCATGGCGGATTCAACATCTCCGCTCTGGACGTAATAGTGAGCAAAACAACCGATAAAGGCATCGCCTGCGCCGCTGGTATCTACCGCGCTGACTTTAAATGCCGGGACATGCACTTCCTGAGTGCGCGTCATCCACAGCGCGCCCTTCTCACCCATGGTCACAATAATATTGTTGAGGCCTTTTTCAACGAGGCTGCGGGCGGCGGCACGAATATTGTCGTAAGTATCAACAGGCAGGCCGGTTAATATTTCCAGCTCGGTCTCATTGGGAACAAAGAAATCACATTTACAGGCATAAGACATATCTAATTCGCGCAACGCGGGCGCCGGATTTAATAACACTTCAATGCCGTGCTTTTTACCAAATTCGATAGCGTGGTAAACCGTTTCCAGTTGAACCTCAAGCTGCAACACAATCAGCTGGCATTTTTTTAAATCCTCGGCGGCGCGATCGATATCTTCAGGAGAGAGGAACTTGTTGGCGCCTTTAATAATAAGAATGCTGTTGCTGGAGTTGGCATTCACAAAGATCGGCGCCACGCCGCTGCTGGTACAAGGGACTTTCTCAACATAAGTGGTATTGATGCCCCAGGACTCAAGATTGCGAATCGTGTTATCCGCAAAGATGTCATCTCCCACCTTGGTCAACATCAGCACTTTCGAATTAAGCTTAGCGGCGGCAACGGCCTGGTTGGCCCCTTTCCCGCCGCAGCCAATTTTGAACGCCGGCGCCTCAAGGGTTTCCCCCTCTTTCGGCATCTGGTTGGTGTAGGTGATGAGGTCCACCATGTTGGAGCCAATAACCGCGATATCCATTTTACTACCTCTCAGAAACAATCACACAACAATGATATTATCGTAACATTATCATGTTACTTTAGTACCATTTGTGACCATGATCGCGATTGCAGTATCATTTCTTGTTTATTTATCATCCAGGAAAATGTGGGAAATCGAGAGGGAAAGAAAAATAAAAATCAAAGACAACAAGATAAGAAACTGAAAATAAAGAAATTATATTAATAAAAACGAGATCGGTCAGACTTTTAATTCTCAAGGGGCCGCAGTATAGTAATGTGAATGCATAATGTTTCAGCAGGGACAAAAATGTTACCAAAGGAACATTTGCCAAATGAATTGCGGAGAGTGTGAATGGAGACCAAGCAAAAAGAACGTATACGTCGTCTGATGGAACTGCTGAAGAAAACCGACCGAATCCATCTTAAAGACGCCGCGCGTATGCTGGAGGTCTCTGTGATGACGATTCGTCGGGATCTCAGCCAGGAAAACGACGAACCGCTGCCGCTCACGCTATTAGGCGGCTACGTGGTGATGGTCAACAAACCCTCATCGCCTTCCGTCACGCCAGCGCTGGCGACAAAACCGGCCCATCATCGCGACGAACTGCCCATTGCCATCCTCGCCGCCGGCCTGGTCAGCGAAAACGACCTGGTCTTTTTTGATAACGGCAGCGAAATGCCGCTGGTCATCAATATGATCCCCGATGACATTACCTTTACCGGTATTTGCTATTCACATCGGGTGTTTATGGCCTTAAATGAAAAGCCCAATGCCACCGCCATTTTATGCGGTGGCACCTATCGGGCGAAGAGCGATGCCTTCTACGATAACGGCAACCCTTCGGCGCTGGATTCACTCAATCCGCGTAAAGTGTTTATCTCCGCCAGCGGCGTTCACGAACATTTTGGCGTCAGCTGGTTTAACCCCGACGACCTCGCCACGAAACGTAAAGCGATGGATCGCGGCCTGCGGAAAATCCTGCTCGCGCGCTACGCGCTGTTCGACGATGTTGCGCCTGCCAGTATAGCGCCGCTGCCGGCATTTGATGTGCTGATCAGCGATCGCCCGTTACCGGCAGACTATGCCACGCACTGCCGGAACGGGTCGGTAAAAGTCATCACGCCGGACTCTGAAAGCGAATAACTGAGCGTCATCCCACCAGGCGTAGATTGTTGCAGCCAGTCTGGACGCGGGCAGCGCGGAAAAACCAGAGCGTACACGCAGTACGTGCACTGCCCATGGCCAAAATGGCAAATAAAATAGCCTGATGGGGCAGGCTCTTACTCAAAGAAGACGGCAATTTTATTAAACATGGAAGGATCGGACTGATTACGCGCCACCTTCTCCACATCTTCCAGTTTTTCAATCTGACTGATCATCTGCCCCAGCCGCTGGTCATCGTTCACCAGCAGCCAGATGCGGCTGTGGTTGCTGTTCTGAATCGGCAAACAGAGAATGCCTTCCACGTTGAACGCGCGGCGGGCAAACAGGCCACAAACGTGGGTCATCACTCCCGGATGGTTGCGCACGGTGAGTTCCAGAATAACGTTGTCATGAGTCTGCTGTTGCATGGTTTATTCCCCCACCATTTCTGTATTTGCCGCTCCCGGCGGAACCATCGGATAGACTTTTTCTTCCGCATCAATACGCACATGAATCAGCGCCGGACCGGGACGATCGATGATCGCCTGCAGCGCCGCCTGCGGGTCGGCTTCGTGATTTAAATCGCAGGTTTGCAGACCAAATCCGGCGGCGATCTGCATAAAGTTAATCATTCCGGGATAGGTGGCAGCAAATACCCCCTGCTGATAGAACAGGCTCTGTTGCTGATAGACCAGCCCCAACGCTTCGTTATTCATCAGGATGATTTTCACATCCAGCTGGTTTTCTGCCGCGGTGGCCATCTCCTGAATGTTCATCATCAGGCTGCCGTCACCGGAGAAGCAGATGACTTTGCGCTGTGGATTAGCCAGCGCCGCTCCGACCGCTGCCGGCAGACCGAATCCCATGGTTCCCAGCCCGCCGGAAGTCAGCCATTGACGCGGGCGATTCAGCGGATAAGCCTGCGCGACCCACATCTGATGCTGACCGACATCGGTGGTGACGATCGCCTCATCATTGACGCAGGCGGCAACGGCGTTGATCAGGCCGTAATGGGTGAGCGGGTCGCTCTCCTGCGGAATCGGGGACGGAAACTCACGCTGCAGATCCGCCACCATCTGGCGCCACTCGTCGCGCGGCTGGGCGGCGACCTGCGGCGTCAGCTGCGCCAGAACGTCGGCCACATCCCCTTGAATCGCCACGTGCGGCTGCTTGATTTTACCCAGTTCGGAACGGTCGATATCAACGTGAATAATTTTCGCGTTCGGGCAGAACTGCTCGGTTTTACCAATCGCCCGGTCATCAAAACGCGCGCCTAAAACAACCAGTAAATCCGCTTCTTGCAGAATAAAGTTGGTGCTGCGCGCGCCGTGCATACCCAGCATGCCCAGCGACAGCGGATGCGCCTTCGGCAGCATCCCCAGCGCCATCAGGGTCATGGTGGTAGGCAGGTTCGCTTTTTCCGCCAGCGCACGCACCTGCTCAGGGGCGTTAATCACGCCGCCGCCCAGATAAAGTACCGGGCGCTTAGCCGCATTGATCATGGCGGCCGCGTCGTGGACGCTGGCGCTGTCAAATGTCGGCGGTGTGGTGCGCGCACCCGGCTCCGGTAACGCCTCCAGCTCGATGGTCGCCGTCTGCACATCCTTAGGAATATCTATCCACACCGGACCCGGGCGGCCGGACTGGGCGATACGAAAAGCATCGCTCATCACCTGCGGCAGTTCAGCAATATCGCGGACCAGGTAGTTATGTTTGGTGATGGGGATAGAGATACCGTAGGTGTCGACTTCCTGGAACGCATCGGTCCCGATCATCGATGCCGGAACCTGGCCGGTAATGCACACCAGCGGAATCGAGTCCAGACGCGCATCGGCGATGGCGGTGATCAGGTTGGTGGCGCCCGGGCCGCTACAGGCCATACAGACCGCCGGTTTGCCCTCGGTACGCGCCATCCCCTGAGCGATAAAGCCCGCGCCCTGCTCGTGACGCGCCAGAACGTGGCGAATCTGCGTGCTTTGGCTTAATGCGTCATAGATGGGAAGGATAGAGCCGCCCGGGATGCCCGCAACGGTCGTGATCCCCTGGCGTTCCAGTAAATGAATAACTAACTGTGCGCCGGTAAAGCGCATTTTTTCTGATGTTGTGCCCGAACTTGCCATGCTCCAGTCCTTTTATTTTGAGCCGACTTACCGGGCGAGTGTCGAAAAAAAACCCCGCTCGGTTTGCGCCGGCGGGGTTTGGAATCGTGTTGTTCCGGACCCTACGGCGCATTGCCGACGACGACCACCACACGCACGACGACCACCGCGGCAGGCGCGGTTTTTAGTAGAGTCGAAGTCAGAATGGAAGCGTTCATTAGGGACCTGTTGTGTCGAAAATTTAACTGAATTTATACAAACACAGCCGCCGCCATTAAACAACGGATTTATTTTCATCCACGAGGATTTGTGTGAAGGATCACAATTTCTTACCGGTCGAAAAAAACAAAAAACCCCGCCGGAGCGAGGTTTTTCTCAGCATGTTTACGGCTGGTAACCGCAAGTACACTGTATTACGTCAACGCTGAAAGTATACGCGCGCGCAGGCGTTCACGCAATTTTCACCCCGGTTTTTGCCAAAGTAGAGTATGGATGGCGAGCGCAATTTTGTCGAGAAAATGTCGCGGTAGGGATACCCGTTACCGGATACCCCCCGCACAGATCCCGGCGTGCGCGATTTACGCACCGGGCTCCTGCCTCGGGTGTCTGGCGGTGAACCGCT
>NZ_MTEG01000013.1:0-217536 GCF_002108615.1 Klebsiella sp. YJ | reverse complement strand
TTACGCTTTCCTCTTTCAGAGTCAACCCTGAATTTCAGAAGTTTTCTCTTTCAACCCGGCGGCTTGTTTGCCGTTGTTCCGTGTCGATGGAGGCGCATTATAGGGAGCCGAACGGGAATGACAAGCGGAAAAATGCATTTTTATTTCAACCGCTCATCTTTTGTACTTAACGCCTATTTTTGCTGCTTTTTGATGGCTTCCGGCAGGTCTGCCAGGCTATTCAGCACCCAGTCTGCGGCATTTTCCGCTTCCGGCGTGACCGGCTTGCCGGTACGAACCAGGACTTTAGTCCCAATAGATGCGGCGGCGGCGGCCTGCATATCTTCCACTTTATCGCCAACCATATAAGAAGCAGCCATATCGATATGAAGATAGTCGCGTGCCGAGATCAGCATTCCCGGATGCGGCTTACGGCAATCACAGGTTTGACGAAACTCTTCAACCGTCCCCTGCGGGTGGTGCGGACAGTAATAGATACCGTCCAGATCGATACCGCGATCGGCCAGAGACCAGTCCATCCATTCGGTCAGCGTTTCAAACTGCGCTTCCGTGAACTTACCGCGCGCGATACCGGATTGATTGGTGACCACCACCAGGGCGAATCCCATCTCCTTTAGCTGACGCATCGCGTCAATGACGCCATCGATAAATTCAAAGTTGTCGATTTCGTGGACATAGCCATGATCGACATTAATCGTGCCGTCACGGTCGAGAAAAATTGCGGGTACTGACTTTGCCACCGGTTTGCTCCTGATAAAGGCTAGTCTGATTAGTATCGCATGTTTCTGGAGGCAAGAAAGTGCTCATTATACAGAGGCAGATTGATTTAGACGTCTGGATGCCTTAACATCCATTTCATTGACAGGCATCGCCTGGACACGGCAGAAGAAAATGCCACGGCAAACGGCTAAACGATAATAAATAACTGATGATTAAACTTTCGAATATCACCAAAGTGTTCCTGCAGGGGAATCGCACCATACAGGCTCTGAACAACGTCAGCCTGCATGTCCCTGCCGGACAAATTTATGGCGTGATCGGCGCATCCGGCGCCGGTAAAAGTACGCTGATTCGCTGCGTTAACCTACTGGAACGTCCGACCGAAGGCAGTGTCCAGGTTGACGGTCAGGAGCTGACCGCGCTGTCTGAAAAAGCGCTGACCCGCGCACGTCGCCAGATTGGCATGATTTTCCAGCACTTTAACCTGCTGGCCTCGCGCACCGTCTTCGGCAACGTGGCGCTCCCTCTGGAGCTGGATAATACCCCGCAGGCGGAAATTAAGCGCCGCGTGACCGAACTGCTGGATCTGGTCGGTCTTGCCGATAAGCATGATAGCTACCCGGCAAACCTTTCCGGCGGTCAGAAACAGCGTGTGGCTATTGCTCGCGCGCTGGCAAGCAACCCGAAGGTGCTGCTGTGTGACGAAGCCACCAGCGCCCTGGACCCGGCAACCACGCGCTCCATTCTGGAACTGCTGAAAGATATCAACCGTCGCCTGGGGCTGACTATTCTGCTGATTACCCACGAGATGGATGTCGTCAAACGTATCTGCGATTGCGTCGCGGTAATCAGCAATGGTCAGTTGATCGAGCAGGATACGGTGAGTGAAGTCTTCTCTCACCCGAAAACTCCGCTGGCCCAACAGTTTATTCAATCCACACTGCATCTGGATATTCCGGACGACTACCAGGCTCGCCTGAAGCCGACCGCGCTACCCGATAGCGTCCCTATGCTGCGCATGGAGTTCACCGGTCATTCCGTCGACGCTCCGCTGCTCTCTGAAACCGCCCGCCGCTTTAATGTGAATAACAACATTATTAGCGCGCAGATGGATTACGCCGGCGGCGTGAAGTTCGGCATTATGCTGACCGAGATGCACGGCACGCAGGAAGATACCCAGGCGGCCATCGCCTGGTTGCAGGAACACCATGTAAAAGTAGAGGTACTGGGATATGTCTGAGGCAATGATTTGGCTGCTGTTGCGCGGCGTATGGGAAACGCTGGCCATGACCTTCGTCTCCGGCTTTTTCGGTTTTGTCATCGGCCTGCCGGTGGGTGTGCTGCTGTACGTCACCCGCCCGGGACAGATTATTGCCAACGCCAAACTGTACCGGACGCTGTCCGCGCTGGTTAACATTTTCCGTTCCATCCCTTTCATTATCCTGCTGGTGTGGATGATTCCTTTCACCCGCGTGATTGTCGGTACGTCCATCGGGCTGCAGGCCGCCATTGTGCCGCTGACGGTTGGCGCGGCGCCGTTTATCGCCCGTATGGTGGAGAACGCGCTGCTGGAAATTCCGACCGGGCTTATCGAGGCATCCCGCGCGATGGGCGCCACGCCGATGCAGATCGTGCGTAAGGTACTACTGCCAGAAGCGCTGCCGGGTCTGGTAAATGCCGCAACCATCACCCTCATTACGCTGGTCGGCTATTCCGCGATGGGCGGAGCGGTGGGTGCCGGCGGTCTGGGGCAGATTGGCTATCAGTACGGCTATATCGGCTACAACGCTACGGTAATGAATACCGTGCTGGTATTACTGGTTATTCTGGTTTATTTAATCCAATTCTCTGGCGATCGTATCGTCCGGGCTGTAACTCACAAATAACATTATCTACACCCCCTCATTCGGGTCGTCTCCGCGCGGCCCAATGACTCGTGTACACACAGACTCTTACAGAAAGGAAATAACATGGCCTTTAATTTCAAAACCTTTGCGGCAGTCGGCGCATTAATCGGTTCTCTGGCTCTGGTGGGTTGTGGTCAGGATGAAAAAGATCCGAACCATATTAAAGTCGGCGTCATCGTTGGTGCCGAGCAGCAGGTTGCCGAAGTGGCACAAAAAGTGGCGAAAGAGAAATACGGTCTCGACGTTGAGCTGGTGACTTTCAACGATTATGTTCTGCCGAACGAAGCGTTGAGCAAAGGCGATATCGACGTTAACGCCTTCCAGCACAAACCGTACCTCGATCAGCAAATTAAAGACCGTGGCTACAAACTGGTGGCCGTGGGTAACTCCTTTGTCTATCCGATTGCCGGTTATTCCAAAAAAATCAAATCACTGGATGAGCTGCAGCCGGGCTCGCAGATTGCCATTCCTAACGATCCGACCAACCTCGGTCGTTCCCTGCTGCTGCTGCAACAGGTGGGCCTGATCAAACTGAAAGAAGGCGTTGGTCTGCTGCCAACCTCGCTGGATATCATTGAGAACCCGAAAAACCTGAAGATTGTTGAGCTGGAAGCACCGCAGCTGCCGCGTTCCCTCGACGATGCACAGATTGCGCTGGCGGTCATCAACACTACCTACGCCAGCCAGATCGGCCTGACCCCGGCCAAAGATGGTATTTTCGTAGAAGGTAAGGACTCTCCGTACGTGAACCTGATTGTTGCTCGCGAAGACAATAAAGATGCGGAGAATGTTAAGAAATTTGTTCAGGCTTACCAGAGCGATGAAGTTTACGAAGCCGCTAACAAAATCTTTAACGGCGGCGCAGTGAAAGGCTGGTAATCTCTTTTCACCGTAATATCATGCAGGACGGGCTTTATGCCCGTCTTGTCATTTATGCAAGCACCTGATTCAATAGCGCCCTGTTTGATCATTTATTGAGGAAATACTATGCGTGCTTTACCGGTCTGTTTGTTAGCACTCATGTTAAGCGGCTGTTCTATGCTAAGCAGATCTCCCGTCGAACCTGTACAAAGCACCGCAACCGCACCGGCCAAAACGGAGCCTGCCAAACCGAAAGCAGTACGTCCGGCGCCGGTAAGAATTTATACCGATGCCTCCGCACTGGTCGGGAAGCCATTCCGCGATCTCGGTGAAGTGACCGGCGAATCATGCCAGGCCAGCAATCAGGACTCGCCGCCCAATATCCCGACCGCCCGCAAGCGTCTGCAAATCAACGCAGCTAAAATGAAAGCTAACGCGGTCCTTCTGCACAGCTGTGAAGTCACCAGCGGCACACCAGGATGCTATCGCCAGGCCGTTTGCCTGGGTTCAGCGCTTAACGTCTCGGCGCAATGAGTGCTTTTCAGTTTGCGCAGATAGGCGTTATCCGCTCGCCATATAAAGAAAAATTTGCCGTCCCGCGCCAGCCAGGCCTGGTCAAACATGGCGGCGGCGAATTGCATCTGCTGCCGCCTTATAACCAGGCTGATGCCGTCCGCGGCCTGGAAGCATTCAGTCATCTGTGGGTGCTGTTTGTTTTCCATCAGACGATGGAAGGCGGCTGGCGCCCCACCGTGCGCCCTCCCCGCCTCGGCGGCAATGCGCGTATGGGCGTGTTCGCCACGCGTTCAACGTTTCGCCCGAATCCCATCGGGATGTCGCTGGTTGAACTGAAAGGCGTTCGCTGTCATCAAGATCAGGTCATCCTTCAACTTGGCAGTCTGGATTTGGTAGACGGTACGCCGGTCGTCGATATCAAACCTTACCTGCCGTTTGCCGAAGCGCTGCCGGATGCCAACGCCAGCTACGCCCAGCAGGCGCCGCAGGCGGAGATGGCGGTCAGCTTTACCCCTGAAACGCAGGCGCAGCTCCTCGCCCTGGAACAGCGCTATCCGCACCTTACAGCGTTCATCTGCGAGGTGCTGGCGCAGGATCCGCGGCCGGCCTATCGTAAAGAGGAAGAAGCGGGAAAAACTTATGCCGTCTGGCTGCTCGATTTTAACGTACGCTGGCGCGTGATTCCGTCCGGTTTTGAAGTCTTTTCCCTTGAACCGCGCTAATTTTATTTTCCTCTCTTTTGGCATCTTTGCCACACTGGTAAACTAAACCACTTTTTTTGTTTCAGGCTGGTCCCCCAGCCTGTTCCGATCGTCCAAATGGAACCGTAACAACATGCGTACTAGCCAATACCTGCTCTCCACTCAAAAGGAGACACCTGCCGACGCCGAAGTCATCAGCCATCAGTTGATGCTGCGCGCCGGGATGATCCGCAAGCTGGCCTCCGGGTTGTATACCTGGCTGCCGACCGGCCTGCGCGTCCTGAAAAAAGTCGAAAACATCGTGCGTGAAGAGATGAACAACGCCGGTGCCATCGAGGTGTCCATGCCGGTAGTTCAGCCAGCGGACCTGTGGCAGGAGAGCGGTCGCTGGGAGCAGTACGGTCCGGAACTGCTGCGTTTCGTTGACCGCGGCGAGCGTCCGTTTGTTCTCGGTCCAACGCATGAAGAGGTCATTACCGACCTGATCCGTAACGAGCTGAACTCTTACAAGCAGCTGCCGCTGAACTTCTTCCAGATTCAGACCAAGTTCCGTGACGAAGTTCGCCCGCGCTTTGGCGTAATGCGCTCTCGCGAGTTCCTGATGAAAGATGCCTACTCTTTCCATACCTCTCAGGAATCGCTGCAAGAGACCTACGATGCGATGTATGCTGCCTACAGCAAAATCTTCACTCGCATGGGTCTTGATTTCCGCGCGGTACAGGCTGACACCGGCTCAATCGGCGGTAGCGCGTCTCATGAGTTCCAGGTTCTGGCGCAGAGCGGCGAAGATGACGTGATCTTCTCTGACAGCTCTGACTTCGCGGCCAACATTGAGTTTGCTGAAGCAGTTGCGCCGAAAGCACCGCGCGCGGCGGCAACTCAGGAGATGACGCTGGTCGATACGCCGAATGCGAAAACTATCGCCGAGCTGGTCGAGCAGTTCAACCTGCCGGTTGAGAAGACCGTCAAAACCCTGCTGGTTAAAGCAGTTGAAGGCAGCAGCTACCCGCTGGTTGCCCTGCTGGTGCGCGGCGACCACGAGCTGAACGAAGTGAAAGCAGAAAAACTGGCGCAGGTTGCCAGCCCGCTGACCTTTGCTACTGAAGCAGAAATTCGCGCCATCGTTAACGCAGGTCCAGGTTCTCTGGGGCCGGTGAATATGCCGATTCCGGTGGTTATCGACCGTACCGTGGCGGCAATGAGCGATTTCGCTGCCGGCGCCAACATCGATGGTAAACACTACTTCGGCATTAACTGGGATCGCGATGTGGCGACCCCGGAAGTTGCCGATATCCGTAACGTTGTCGCCGGCGATCCGAGCCCGGATGGCCAGGGTACGCTGCTGATTAAACGTGGCATCGAAGTGGGTCACATCTTCCAGCTGGGGACCAAGTACTCACAGGCAATGAACGCCTCGGTGCAGGGTGAAGACGGCCGTAACCAGGTGCTGACTATGGGCTGCTACGGTATCGGGGTAACCCGCGTGGTGGCTGCAGCCATTGAGCAGAACCATGACGACCGCGGTATTATCTGGCCAGATGCGATCGCCCCTTTCCAGGTCGCTATCCTGCCGATGAACATGCACAAATCCTACCGCGTGCAGGAGCTGGCTGAGAAGCTGTATAGCGAGCTGCGCGCACAGGGTATCGAAGTGCTGATGGACGACCGTAAAGAGCGTCCGGGCGTGATGTTTGCCGACATGGAGCTGATTGGTATTCCGCATACCATCGTGCTCGGCGATCGCAACCTCGACAATGACGATATCGAATATAAATATCGTCGCAACGGCGAGAAGCAGCTGATCAAAACCGGCGATATTGTGAATTACCTGGTTAACGCTATTAAAGGCTGAGCCCACCGCTAAACGTAAAAAGGCCCCGCAGATGCGGGGCCTTTTTTATGTTGGCAACGAGGTTTTCCGCAGCGTTTGTTTGCCGCGTTCGCGAGAAAACGACTTACTGGTTACACTCTTTGCCCGGCACGAATTTACTATTTTTATCCGCCATCAGCGTTTTCACCATCTCCCCGCTATCGGGGTTGGCTTCCAGCGTAAAGTGCCCTTCTACCACCAGCAGCACCGGGCGCGTTTGCGTCCCGCGAGCGGCGGCATAATCGCGCTCAAGCTGGGCATTGTTAGCCACCGCGATCCGCTTACCGGTCGCGCAGTCGGTGAAGGTGGCCGCATCCGCCATATAGAAATACATCCCGCGCATGGTCATCGGCGTAGTCGGCAGACTGGCTTTGACCGATTTCAGGGTGTAGTTGAGCGTTGACTCAATGGGGTTACCTTCCCGGTCGAGCATTTCCAGGGTTTCCCCCTTCGCGCGATAGTAGGACTTCTCCCCTTTGCTGTCGGTCAGGACCAGCTTATCGGCGGTCCGCGCCCAGGTCCCGTACGAGGCGAACGATGACGGTTCACGGCTGACGCCCTGGTAACGTTCGTTCATAACCCAGCTGCCATCCTTTTCGAGGAACAGCGAGGTTTCAATCCCTTCACAATCGGCGCAGGGCAAAATGCCACGCCAGCTTTGCTGCATCGGCTTCAGTTCTTCCATCGGCGCCGGCTGTAACATCTCGACATCCGAACGATGGTTGCAGCCAAATAGCGCAAAGAGCGAACACGCTACGGCAACGGAGAGTACGATTTTCTTCACTGTTAATTCCTTATAATCCATTCCACCCGTTCGCCATGCCGCCTACTGACGAACTTTCCCCCGCAGCGCTTTGACAGAGGACTTTTGCGCCTTCGAGGCAAGACGACGCTCTTTTGACGCCCGGGTCGGCCGGGTCTCACGGCGACTTTTTTGCACTGCGGTTAATTCTTTTATTAACGCAACCAGACGGGAAATGGCCGCTTCGCGATTCATTTCCTGGCTGCGATATTCCTGAGCCTTAATGATAACCACACCCTCGGCAGAAATTAAGTGGTGACTGGCGGCCAGTAATCGTTCTTTATAATAATCAGGCAGACTGGATGCTTTTATGTCAAAGCGCAGATGGATGGCGGTAGACGCTTTATTCACGTGCTGACCGCCCGCGCCCTGCGCGCGTATCCCGGACAAGGTTATCTCTTCATCCGGAATAACCACGCTGCGGCTAATCGTAATCATGCCGACGGCTGCCACGCCGTTAAATGAATTTCCAGATTATTCTTAGCGTCAGATAGCCAGATGCCGCCGTCCTGTAAAGTGGCCTGTAGCACCATTGAACGATCGGCAAAAGCGCTGAGCCTGGCGAGCTGCGCATCATCCAGATACCAGACCGTCAGTTTGCTAAACTGCGCCATTTTGCTCTTGTTCTGCTGCCACCAGATTTCCGCTGCCCGGCTATTGTAGGCAAACAACACCACCTCCTGCGCCCGTGAACACGCTTTTTTAATCCGCCGCTCATCCGGCAAACCAAGCTCAATCCACAGGTCAACACCGAGATGATCGTTGAGTAGCCAGAGTTCTGCCTCATCCTCTGACGAGAGGCCGCGGGTAAACTGCAGACGTTCGTCGGCGTATTTGATCCACGCCAGCAGGCGTAGCATCATGCGCTCCTGGGTTTCCGACGGATGCTGAGCCAGCGTCAGGCTGGCATCCAGAAACTGGTTGCGATCGAGATCGGCAACGTTCACCGTAGCCTTATAAATTGTCGCTTTCAGCGCCATGAATACTCTCCTGAAATAAATGGCGTACATTGTAGCGAAACGGGCGACAAAAGGCTGCCGGCAATCGGCGGCTCTCTTTTCATCCTGCTGATATTGCTTAAATGACTATGGTATAGTCACCTTGCTAAACAGAGTGTATCTTCGTAGGCTTAAACTTGCATCCCACGGTTGAGTCAGAATACTGACAGGAGGGCATGTGGACCAATATTGTGAGTTAATACGCAAGCGGTATGCGGAAATAGCCAGCGGAGACCTAGGGTATATTCCAGATGCGCTGGGTTGCGTGTTGAAAGTATTGAATGAAATTGCGGCGGATGAGGCCCTTTCGGAGTCAGTCAGGGAAAAAGCCGCCTGTGCGGCAGCAAACTTACTGGTGAGCGATTATGTCAATGAATGATACTTATCAACCCATCAACTGTGATGATTATGACAACCTCGAACTTGCCTGCCAGCATCATCTGGTGCTTGTCCTGACGCTCAAAGATGGTGAGCAGCTGCAAGCGAAGGCAAGCGATCTTATCTCGCGCAAAAATATCGAGTATCTGGTGGTGGAACTGAGCGGAAACATTCGCGAACTACGCCTGGATAAAATCGCCAGCTTCAGCCACCCGGAAATCGGTACCGTGGTGGTCAGTGAGTCCTGAATAAAAACGGGTGGCTCAGCCGCCCGTTTTCCTCCATATCATCTCTACCCCTTCGCCTTCCCGCGCTTCCCCTTCGCAGGTTACGAACAGCGAATCCGCCGCCGCAATCAGCGTCTCACCGTAGAACAGTAGCGGTGTGGTATCGCGGCGCCAGGGGGCCACGCCCAGCTCCTGCCAGATTTTCTTCAGCTTGCGGCCACCGTGACGACCGACAATATGCAGATTCCCGCTGGCGCGAAAGCGCACCGTCACCGGCTCTTCACCACGCGGGGCGCGTAGCGGTCCGCCTGGTTGCAGCGCCAGTTCGCCAAGACCTTCAGGCAGCCGTAGCGGTTGTCGGTAGTCCGGCCACGGTAGCAGCGCATTCGTCTGGCCGGGTTGATACCTGACCCACCACAGCCGCTGCTGATAACGGCGCACGGAAAAATCGCCAAGACGCAGACAGGGAAAGGCATCCTCCCGCGCCAGCGCGACTTCGCGCCAGATTCGCTCCGTCATCTCGCGCGAGGGCATCGGCGCAGAATGCCTGGCCAGCCAGCGCCGCAGCAGCGCGGCGCGGCGCGGCGCGCTCATGGACGCCAGCGCGTCGATAGCTAACGAACCGTCATCCGCCACCAGTTTTGCCAAATCTTCCGCCAGCAGTTCATCCAGCAGCTGCTCCTGTTCACCGCACAGGCTGGCGCTACGCGCGACCGCTTCACTAAAGTGGGGCCAGCGCGCGTTAAGCTGCGGGACAACGCGCAGGCGGAGGAAGTTACGATCGTAGGTATCATCCTGATTACTCTCGTCCTCAATCCAGCTGAGCTGATGAGCCAGCGCCCACTGGTGCAGCGTCTCACGACGGGTATTCAGCAGAGGACGCAGCAGCCGGGTAGCGGCAAACCCGGAGGACGCCGCCATCGCCGCCAGCCCGGTTGGGCCGCTGCCGCGTTTGAGCGCCAACAGGAAGGTTTCACACTGATCGTCGAGGTGTTGAGCCGTCACCAGGGCTTCTCCCGGCCGCAGCGCCCCCCGGAAAGCCTGGTAGCGTGCCTGACGCGCATGCGCCTCCACGCCCAGGCCGTCATCCGCCAGGGTGACGCGCTCGACCACCAGCGGAACCTGCCAGTGCTGACAAACCTGCTGGCAGTGCGCAACCCAGCTATCGGCATTCGCGCTCAGGCCATGGTGAATATGGATGGCCCGCAGCTGCAGCGTCGGGTCCCGTTCACGCCAGCAGACCAGTTGATGTAAAAGCACCGTCGAATCCAGACCGCCGCTGAAGGCGACCAAAAACTGACGATAGGGGTGTAGGGTGTGCGCAATATCGGGCGTCATCATCTTGATAGTGTCGCTGGGGAGATAGCCCGGCACGTTACCGGGCCGGGCGCGATCTGGCAAGGGTTACTGCTGATAAATCTCCAGCGGCAGGCCGTCGGGATCGTTAAAAAAGGTGAAGCGTTTGCCGGTAAAAGGATCGATGCGAATTCCCTCACAGGCCACGCCATGCTTTTCCAGATGAGCCACCGCCGCGTCAATATCATCCACGCTAAAGGCCAGATGACGCAGCCCACAGGCTTCCGGACGGCTCGGACGAGCTGGAGGGAACGGGAAAGAGAACAGTTCAATAACATACTCGCCGTTCAATGCCAGATCGCCCTTCCACGAGTCGCGCTCTTCACGATAAAACTCACTCTGCAACGTAAAGCCCAGAATATCGCAGTAAAAGGCTTTGCTCTGCGCATAATTGGTCGCGATGATAGCAATATGGTGAACCCGTTTTAAACCCAGCATGTCTACTCCTCCAGTTAATGCCATCCAGGTTACTCGCGCCGCTTAGCGCGGTGCAAGCAGTGAGTCATTTTTTAAGACTCGTACCCGGTAGACGCCGTCGTCCCCGCGCTTCGCCCCGTGGATATCCGTTTCAAAGCCCGGATAATGGCGGCCAATCGAGCAGAGCATCAGCAGGAAATCGAGCACCGCCCGGCTCTCTTCGGTAATCATCTCTCCGGGCATCAACAGCGGTACGCCCGGCGGGTACGGCAGAATCATATTAGCCGAAATGCGCCCAACCAGATTTTCCAGCTCAATGGTTTCGACTTCACCTTTGATTTGCCGCTGCCAGGCCTGATGCGGCGTCATTTTCATTTCCGGCAGCACGTCAAACGCGCTCAGCATCAGCTGTGAAAGCTGGTGCTGACGGATCAGGCGATGGATCCCCTGCGCCAGATCCTGAATACGCATATTGCGATAAAAATCGGGATCTTCCGCGTAGAGATCCGGCAGCATGTTCTTCACTCGCAGGTTGAGATCGTAGGCGCGCTTAAACTCGGTTAAGCCGCGCAGCAGCCCCATCGCCCGGGTTTTATCGATGCCGATGCTGAACAGAAACAGCAGGTTGTAGGGACCCGTTTTTTCCACGACCACGCCGCGCTCATCGAGGAATTTCGCCACCAGCGCCGCCGGGATCCCCTCACCGTCCATATTGCCCTGTTCATCCATTCCCGGCGTCAGGATCGTCACCTTCACCGGGTCGAGGAACATATGATTATCGTCAGCGTCTTTGAAACCGTGCCAGTTCTCCCCCCCTGCCACCGGCCAGCACTGCACCTGCTCAATATCCTCCGGCTGCCAGATATCAAAGAACCAGCCGTCAGTCTCTTCACGCAGACGCTGGACCTCTTTGCGGAAATCCAGCGCTCGCTCAATGGAGCGTTGGATCAAACGCTTGCCAGAATTGCCGCGCAGCATGGCCGCCGCGGTTTCTATCGAAGCTACGATCGGATAGCTCGGCGACGTCGAGGTGTGCATCATAAACGCTTCATTAAAGGTCTCTTCGTCGTAGCTGCCTTTAATGTGGATCAGCGAGGCCTGCGACAGCGCGGCCAGCATTTTGTGCGTTGATTGTGTTTCGAAGACCACCTTACCCGGAATGCGATCGCCGCTCATCCCGCTTTTCCCCTGGTAGATCGGATGGAAATGAGTGTAAGGCACCCAGGCCGAATCAAAATGGATCGAGGGCACATCGAGCGTCTCTTTGATCCAGGTGGTGTTATACAGCAGCCCGTCGTAGGTGGAGTTGGTAATCACCGCATGTACCGGCCACCCGGCTCCGCTCGTGATATCGACCTTCTGCTGAATGCTGTCGCGGGTGAATTCCCGTTTCGGTATACCGCCCAGAATACCCAGCGCGTTACGCGTCGGTTTCAGCCACAGTGGAACGACATCGCTCATCATCAGCAGGTGCGCCAGTGACTTATGGCAGTTACGGTCAATCAGCAGCGTGCTGCCCGCCGGCGCCGAATACATGCCGACAATTTTGTTCGACGTCGAGGTGCCGTTCGTCACCATGTAGCTCTGCTCGGCACCAAAGGCGCGGGCGATATACTCTTCAGCCTCCAGGTGCGGCCCGGTATGATCGAGCAGCGACCCCAGCTCGGTGACCGAAATCGACACGTCGGCTTTTAGCGTATTGCCCCCGAAAAAGTCATAAAACAGGCAGCCAACCGGGCTTTTCTGGTACGCGCTGCCCCCCATATGCCCCGGCGTACAGAAGGTATATTTTCCCTCCTGCACATAGTTGAACAGGGCTTTGGTAAACGGCGGCGTAATGTTATCCAGGTATTCACGCGTGTACTGGGCGATTCGGGTGGCGATCTCTTCTGCCAGGCCAAGCGCGTATTCAAAGAACCACAGCGTCATACGCAGATCCTGACTGCTGACATCCATCGTCGAATGCGCGTTGATAAAGGCGTATAGCGGGAGATACTCATTCAGCTGATTGATATCGCTGCACAGATCGGCGTTGTACTCATCCCAGTCAAAGATGACCCCGCAGATCCGCGGATTATGTTCGATAAACTGCAGTAGGTCGGCGCTGTTTTGCGGCCAGATAGTCTGAAAGCCTTGCCGTTGCAGGGCCGCTTCCAGCTCTTTGATCGGTTCGTCTTTGTGGTAGACGCCGTGGGGCCCCATGATGGCGATGATATTCACGCTTTCCTCCTGGAATTGACCTGAGTCAGGCATCATAGCAATCGCGCTGGCGTATCGCACATAAAAAAGGGGCCGGAAAATCCGGCCCCAGGCAATATTGACGCGAGAAATAATCAGGCGTAGCCGTAGCTCATCAGACGCTGGTAGCGACGATTTAACAGCTCCTCTTCACTCAGGGTGTCGAGGTCAGCCAGATCCGCCAGCAGCTGCGCCTTCAGGCTTGCCGCAATGGCTTCCGGGTTGCGATGAGCGCCGCCCAGAGGTTCCGGGATAATTGAGTCAATCAGCTTCAGCTCTTTCAGACGTGGAGCAATGATCCCCATCGCTTCGGCCGCCAGCGGGGCTTTATCCGCGCTTTTCCACAGAATGGAGGCGCAGCCTTCCGGTGAAATGACCGAATAGGTGCTGTACTGCAGCATGTTGACCTTATCGCCAACGCCGATCGCCAGCGCGCCGCCGGAACCACCTTCCCCGATAACGGTACAGATGACCGGAACGCTCAGACGCGACATTTCGCGCAGGTTACGGGCAATCGCCTCAGACTGGCCGCGCTCTTCCGCACCCACGCCCGGGTACGCACCCGGGGTGTCGATAAAGGTGATGATCGGCATTTTGAAACGCTCAGCCATCTCCATCAGGCGCAGCGCCTTACGATAGCCTTCCGGCGCCGGCATCCCGAAGTTGCGGCGAATCTTCTCTTTCGTTTCGCGCCCTTTCTGGTGGCCGATAATCATCACCGGACGCCCGTCCAGACGCGCAATACCGCCAACAATGGCTTTATCGTCAGCGTAAGCGCGGTCGCCAGCCAGTTCGTCAAATTCGTCGAATGCCAGGCGAACATAATCCAGGGTGTACGGGCGACGTGGGTGGCGTGCCAGTTGAGCAACCTGCCATGCCCCCAGATCGGCGAAGATTTTACGCGTCAGTTCAACGCTTTTTTCGCGCAGACGATGCACTTCTTCGTCGATGTTAATATCGAGTTTCTCATCCTGACGGCTTACCGCAGTCAGGGAATCGATTTTCGCTTCCAGCTCTGCAATCGGCTGTTCAAAATCAAGGAAATTCAGACTCATAGTATTCCTGTATTAGTCAAACTCCAGTTCCACCTGCTCCGAGCCGATAAGGCCACGCAGATCGTTGAGTAAACGATCGCTCGGAGAGACGCGCCATGTTGCGCCAAAACGCAGCCGCGCGCGCGCATCCGCCCTCTGATAATAGAGGTGTACTGGAATGGTTCCCGAACGGTGGGGTTCCAGAGACTGACGGAGTCGGTTTAAAAGCTGGTCATCAATTTGCCTGTCCGTCAGCGAGATAGCAAGCCCGCGAGCATATTTTTCCCGGGCTTCGTCAATGTCCATGACTTCACGGGCGGTCATTTTAAGCCCCCCGCTGAAGTCATCAAAGCTGACCTGTCCGCTGACGATAAGTATGCGGTCTTTTTCCAGCAATTGCTGATATTTATCCAGCGCGTCGGTAAATAACATCACCTCCAGACGCCCGGAACGGTCATCCAACGTACAGATACCGATACGATTGCCGCGCTTGGTGACCATTACCCGCGCAGCAATAACGAGCCCCGCCGCCGTGGTGACTTTACCACGATCGGTCGGATGCATGTCTTTGAGTCTCACGCCGCCAACATAGCGCTCAATCTCTTTCAAATACTGGTTGATAGGATGACCCGTCAGGTACAGCCCCAGGGTCTCCCTTTCACCATCCAGCACCACCTGCTCCGGCCACGGCTGGCAGTTGGCATAGGATTGCTCGATTTGCTCCGGCTCTTCCGCCAGCACCCCGAACATATCCGCCTGGCCAATCGCCTCGGCTTTCGCATGCTGATCGGCGGCCTTCAGCGCATCGCCCAGCGAATTCATTAATGCCGCGCGATGCGGCCCGAGGCGGTCAAACGCCCCGGACATAATCAGTTTTTCCAGCACCCGACGGTTCAGCTTTTTGGTATCGGTGCGGGCGCAAAGATCGAACAACTCGCGGAAATAACCGCCGTTGTTACGCGCTTCAATAATGGCTTCGATCGGGCCTTCTCCGACCCCTTTAATCGCGCCGATACCGTAGACGATTTCACCGTCGTCATTCACGTGGAAATGGTACAGACCGGAGTTAATATCCGGCGGCAGGATTTTCAGGCCCATCCGCCAGCACTCATCGACCAGCCCCACCACTTTCTCGGTGTTATCCATATCCGCGGTCATCACCGCCGCCATAAACTCGGCCGGATAGTGCGCTTTCAGCCACAGCGTCTGGTAGGAGACCAGCGCATAGGCCGCCGAGTGCGATTTGTTAAATCCGTAACCGGCGAATTTCTCCACCAGGTCAAAGATTTTGATCGCCAGCTCGCCGTCAATGCCGTTTTTCCTCGCCCCTTCTTCAAAGGTGCCGCGCTGCTTGGCCATCTCTTCCGGCTTTTTCTTACCCATCGCACGACGCAGCATATCCGCGCCGCCGAGGGTATAGCCTGAGAGCTCCTGGGCAATCTGCATGACCTGTTCCTGATACAGGATAATGCCATACGTCGGCTCAAGCACCGGTTTCAGACACTCATGCTGCCACTGTACGTCCGGGTAAGAGATCTCTTCGCGGCCGTGCTTACGGTCGATAAAGTTATCTACCATCCCCGATTGCAGCGGCCCCGGACGGAACAGGGCCACCAGCGCGATCATATCTTCGAAGCAGTCGGGCTGAAGGCGTTTAATCAGGTCTTTCATGCCGCGCGATTCAAGCTGGAAAACCGCAGTGGTTTCAGAGCGTTGCAGCATATCGAAGCTTTTCTTATCGTCCAGCGGGATCGCCGCGATATCCAGCGGCGGCTCGCCGTTCTTCGCCCGCCGCTTGTTGATCATCTCCAGCGCCCAGTTGATGATGGTCAGCGTACGCAGGCCAAGGAAGTCGAACTTCACCAGCCCGGCGTATTCGACGTCGTTCTTATCAAACTGGGTGACCGGATGCAAACCTGCTTCATCGCAATATAGCGGGGCGAAGTCGGTAATTTTGGTCGGGGCGATAACCACGCCCCCCGCATGCTTACCGGCGTTACGCGTGACGCCTTCCAGCTTACGCGCCATGTCGATCAGCGCTCTGACCTCTTCGTCAGCTTCGTAGATCTCCGGCAGCTGCGGCTCGGCCTCAAACGCTTTCGCCAGCGTCATCCCCGGGTCGGGCGGCACCAGTTTCGAGATCCGATCCACGAACCCGTACGGATGGCCAAGCACGCGGCCCACGTCGCGAATAACCGCTTTCGCCGCCATCGTACCGAAGGTGATAATCTGCGATACCGCATCGCGACCGTACATCTCCGCCACGTGCTCGATAACCTGATCGCGCTTCTCCATGCAGAAGTCGACGTCAAAGTCGGGCATCGATACACGTTCAGGGTTCAGGAAACGTTCGAACAGCAGATCGAATTCCAGCGGATCCAGGTCGGTGATTTTTAAGGCGTAGGCGACTAACGACCCGGCGCCGGAACCACGTCCCGGCCCTACCGGTACGCCGTTATCCTTGGACCACTGGATAAACTCCATGACGATCAGGAAGTAACCGGGGAAGCCCATCTGGTTAATCACCTGAAGTTCGATATCCAGTCGCTCATCGTATTCAGGTCGGCGTTTAACGCGCTCTTCAGGATCAGGGAACAGGAAAGCCAGACGCTCTTCCAGGCCCTCTTTTGATTTTTTAACCAGATAATCTTCCGTCGTCATATCCCCGGTCGGGAACTGCGGCAGGAAGTATTCGCCAAGACGCACGGTAACGTTGCAGCGCTTGGCGATTTCGACGGTATTTTCCAGCGCTTCCGGAATATCGGAGAACAGCTCGCACATTTCATCTTCGCTGCGCATATATTGCTGCGGCGAGTATTTGCGCGGGCGCTTCGGATCGTCCAGGGTAAAGCCGTCATGAATCGCGACGCGGATCTCATGCGCATCGAAATCACCGGTTTCCAGGAAACGCACATCGTTAGTCGCCACGACCGGTATACCGCGCTCTTCAGCCAGCTGCACGGCGGCGTGTAAATAGGCCTCTTCATCGGCGCGACCGGTGCGGATCAGCTCCAGATAGTAGCGATCCGGGAAATGCTCCTGGTAGAAAGAGAGGCATTGATCGACCAGCGCCATATTGCCACGCGTCAGGCTGACGCCAACATCGCCTTTACGCGCGCCGGAAAGCAGGATCAGTCCTTCCTGATGTTCGGCCAGCCAGTCCCGGTCAATCCACGGCCCCAGCGCGCCATAGCCGCGTTGATAAGCACGTGAAATCAGCAGCGTCAGGTTTTGATAACCCACATTGTTGGCCGCCAGAACCGTGAGTTCGGTGAACTCATCGCCCATCAGTTCGCTCTGGACGTGAAAATCCGCGCCGACGATGGGCTTCAGACCTGCGCCATGTCCCGCTCCGTAGAACTTCACCAGTCCGCACAGGTTAGTAAAATCGGTGATCGCCAGCGCAGGCATGCCAAGCGAGGCCGCCTTTTTCACCAGCGGCCCGGTTTTTGCCAGCCCATCGATCATGGAATAGTCGCTATGCACCCGCAGGTGGACGAAACGTGGTTCAGACATCTTCAGATTCCGGTTTACTTATTTCTCGACACAAGAATCAGGACGCAAGGCCCAGCGCGCGTTTTACCGGGCCAAAACTACGCCGATGATGCTCGGTTGCGCCATGTTCGATCAGTTTTTCCAGATGGAAAGCGGTAGGATAGCCTTTATGCTGCGCAAAGCCGTATTGAGGAAATTCAAGGTCCAGCTCAGCCATTTCCGCATCGCGCGCGACTTTAGCCAGAATAGACGCTGCGCTGATTTCTGCCACCCGGCTATCGCCTTTGACCACCGCCAGTGAAGGCACAGGTAGCGGCGGGCAGCGGTTGCCATCAATCAGCACAAACTCCGGCACAACCGGCAGCGCAGCAACGGCGCGCTGCATCGCCAGCATGGTCGCATGCAGAATATTCAGCTCGTCTATTTCGTGCGGTTCCGCACGGCCGAAACTCCAGGCTAACGCTTTCTCTTTGATTTCATCGAACAGCGCCAGACGACGCTTTTCGCTTAATTTTTTGGAGTCATTCAGACCGACAATTGGCCGTGCCGGGTCAAGGATCACCGCGGCGGTCACGACCGCTCCGACCAGAGGTCCCCGACCGACTTCGTCTACGCCGGCGACCAGGTGAGTATGCGGATACACAAACTCAATCATTTTGCTAACTCCAGTACGGCGTCCGCCGCCTGCTCATCCGCATTGCAGCGAATCTGTAGATGCAGCGCGCGGAAAGTGTCATGCATTTCATGGCTGGTTTTACCATCGGCCAGCAGCTGCCGCAGCGCATCCGCAAGCGACGCAGGCTGGCACTCATCCTGCAGCAGCTCTTTGACCAGCTCGCGGCCGGCCAGCAGGTTCGGCAACGAAACGTAGTCGGTTTTCACCAGACGTTTCGCCAGCCAGAAAGTGAACGGCTTCATACGATAGCCAACCACCATCGGACACTTGGCCAGCATGCACTCCAGCGCCGCGGTTCCGGAAGCCAGCAGGGCCGCATCGCTGGCGATCATGGCATCGCGCGCCTGACCATCCAGCAGATGCACCGTAAGCTCCGGCGCCGTTTCCGCTTTAATACGTTCGAACTGCTCCCGCCTTCTGGCATTCACCAGCGGCACCAGCACCTGCAGGTCGGGATAATCGTTACGCAGAATCTGCGCGGTTTTCAGAAAGTCTGCGCTGAGCATTTCTACTTCAGCGCCGCGACTCCCCGGCAGCAGCGCCAGGCAGTGCGCATCCCGGGCAATGCCCAGGCGATCCCGCGCGGCGTCTTTATCCGGATCCAACGGCATGGCATCCGCCATGGTATGGCCGATAAAGCGGCAGGGAACGTTAAATTTGTCGTAAAACGCTTTTTCGAAAGGCAGAAATGCCAGTACCAGATCGGTGGATCTGCCAATTTTGAAAACGCGTTTTTGCCGCCATGCCCAAACCGACGGGCTGACGTAATGGATAGTTTTGATACCCTGCTTCTTCAGATTACCTTCGAGGGTGATATTGAAGTCAGGCGCATCAATACCGACGAATACGTCTGGTTTAAGCTCGGTAAATCGCCGGGTGAGATCGGCGCGGATATGCAGCAGGCGACGCAGGCGACCAAGCACTTCGACAATGCCCATCACCGCCAGCTCTTCCATCTCATACCAGGCCTCACAGCCTTCGGCCTGCATCAATGGCCCCGCCACGCCGACAAAGCGCGCATCGGGAATACGTGCTTTAAGGGCGCGGATGAGACCTGCACCAAGAATATCGCCGGAGGTTTCTCCGGCGACCAGGGCAATCGTCAGGGGACGCTGTGCAGACATTAACGAATCAGACCGCGTGTGGAGCGGGCGAAGAAATCGACAAATGGCTGAACTTCAGGATACTGAGTCGCCAGTTCGGCGATTTCCGGCTTCGCTTCATCCAGCGTTTTCCCGCTGCGGTACAGCAGTTTGTACGCATTGCGAATCGCGGTGATGGCTTCGCGGCTAAAGCCACGGCGCTTCAGCCCTTCAATATTGACGCCATACGGCGTTGCGTGGTTGCCCTGGGCAATCACGAACGGCGGGACATCCTGCGCGACGCCGGAGCAGCCGCCGACCATGACGTGTGCGCCGATGATGCAGAACTGATGGACTGCCGTCATGCCGCCGATGATAACGAAATCATCCAGCGAGACATGGCCGGCGAGCGTGGCATTGTTGGCCAGAATACAGCGGTTCCCGACCGTACAATCGTGCGCGACGTGAGCGTTGATCATCAGCAAGTTATCGCTGCCCACCTTCGTTAATCCACCACCCTGTACTGTGCCACGATGGATGGTGACGCTTTCGCGGATGCGGTTGCGGTCGCCAATTTCCACACGCGTCGGTTCACCAGCGTATTTCAGGTCCTGGTTAACTTCACCGATGGAAGCGAACTGATAGATCTCGTTATCACGACCAATTTTGGTATGGCCGTTAACAACAACATGAGACTTCAGTACGGTACCTTCGCCAATTTCGACGTTAGCACCAACAATACAAAACGGGCCAATATGGGCGTTAGCACCGATAACGGCGCCTTCTTCCACGATGGCAGTCGGATGAACAAAGGCGGTTTTATCAATCACGTATCAGGCCTCCCGGCTACGCGCACACATCATCGTTGCTTCGCAAACCACTTTACCATCAACCAGCGCGACGCCTTTAAAACGCGTCAGGCCGCGACGGGTTTTCTCGAAAGTGACTTCCATAATCATCTGATCGCCTGGTACTACCGGACGTTTGAAACGCGCTTCATCAATCCCGGCGAAGTAATAGAGTTCACCCGGTTCGAGCTTGCCGACGCTTTTGAATGCCAGAATGCCGGTGGCCTGCGCCATCGCTTCCAGAATCAGTACGCCCGGTAAAATCGGTTTACCAGGGAAGTGCCCCTGGAAAAACGGCTCGTTAACAGAAACATTTTTTACTGCGCGCAGAAAACGACCTTCTTCAAAATCCAGCACACGGTCTACCAGCAGGAACGGGTAGCGGTGAGGGAGAAGTTCCAGAATCTCTTCAATGTGCAGAGTATGAGTTTCAGTAGTCAAAATACTCTTCCTGTCTAAATATACTAAAAGGCAATAATAACACGGCCTGCGGCAATCTTATGAATGCAACAGGCCGAAAATTTTTACACTACATCTCTCAGGCAGTATCCTGGTCAGCGGTGGTTGCCGCCCGGATACTGCTTTGCATGATTTTGTGTGTCAACGGATGCGCTAATCTTGCTGATTAACCTTACGCTCAATCGATTTGAGGCGTTTGTTTATCTCATCAATATTCATCACCAGCGCCGCGGTTTTACGCCACACCTTATTCGGTTGCAGCGGAATCCCTGAAGAATAGACGCCAGGCTCGGTGATAGGACGCATGACCATCCCCATCCCGGTGACGGTGACTTTGTCGCAGATTTCCATATGTCCGTTAATCACGCTGGCTCCGCCAATCATGCAGTAACGGCCAATTTTCAGGCTGCCGGCCATGATAACGCCACCTGCAACGGCAGTATTGTCACCAATCACAACGTTATGCGCAATCTGACACTGGTTATCAATGATAACGCCATTGCCGATCACGGTATCATCCAGCGCACCACGGTCAATGGTCGTACAGGCGCCGATCTCCACGCGATCGCCAATGATGACGCGACCCAGCTGCGGGATCTTCACCCAGTTGCCGCGATCGTTGGCATAGCCGAAACCATCGGCACCGATAACGGTGCTGGACTGAATCAGGCAATTCTCACCGATCTCAATCTCGTGGTAAACGGTCACGTTGGCCCACAAACGGGAGCCAGCACCAATTTTCGTCTTTTTCCCAACGAAGCACCCGGCGCCAATCACCACATTGTCACCAAGCACAACATCAGATTCGATCACGGCGTTAGGGCCAATCGAGACGTTTTTACCCAGCGTCGCCGTGGCATCAATCACCGCACTCGGGGCGATATCCTGCGCCGGCTGCGGCGTGGTATCCAGAATTTGAGCCATGCGCGCATAGGTCAGGTAGGGATTACGCACTACCAGCGCGGCGCTTTGGGCAAAAGGTAAATCATCCTGCGTCATGACAACGGCAGAAGCCTGGCAAGCGGCCAGGTGTTCACGGTACTTAGGGTTGACCATGAACGTAATATGACCTGCTTTTGCAGTCTGCATGGACGCAACGCCGGTGATGACGATATCGCCATCACCGTGTAATTCTGCATCCAACTGCTGTGCTAGATCAGCCAGTCGAATAGAAGGCATTACTTATTTAACCTGTTTCAGCACATCAGCGGTGATGTCTTTTACATCGCTGCTGTTGTATGCAACGGCATTAGAATCAACAACCAGGTCGATGCTCTGGCTGCTCGCTACGCTTTTCACAGCAGTCTGGATACGGTTAACCAGTTTGCCGCGCTCTTCGTTGGAGCGACGTGCACGATCCTGCTCAAAAGACTGCGCCTTCTGAGAGAAGGTCTGGCGCTGAGCCATGACGTCTTTTTCCAGCTTGGTACGATCGGCACCCGGTTTCATGGACTGCAGACGCTGCATTTTGGACTGCAGATCGCCTTCCATACGCTGCAGCTCGCTCGCGCGGCCTTTGAACTCGTTTTCCAGCGTGTTAGAAACGCCTGTTTTCTGGGCAACCTGTTGGAACAGGCTGTTCATGTTAACCATTGCAATTTTATCTGCCGCCTGAG
Source organism: Klebsiella sp. YJ (assembly GCF_002108615.1). Taxonomy (NCBI): domain Bacteria; kingdom Pseudomonadati; phylum Pseudomonadota; class Gammaproteobacteria; order Enterobacterales; family Enterobacteriaceae; genus Klebsiella; species Klebsiella sp. YJ. Next base: position 195,335 of record NZ_MTEG01000013.1, on the reverse strand, counting down.
CGGAAGTTACCATTGCTAAACCCAGACCTGCAGCTAATAACCACTTTTTCACAATTAACTCCTTACCATCCCATGAGTACCCAGGGGTACCGTTATTTGCGTGGCCAGGCGATAACCGTGATTATCACCTAAAGTCAGCGCTATACTGCACTTACATTCCATTGCTGCCCGCAATTACCAGGTTTTACCAATGTTAAACTGGAACTGCTCGGCCTTGTCTCCCTCGTACTTTTTAAACGGTTGGGCGTAGGAGAATACCAACGGCCCCAACGGCGACATCCACTGCACCGCAATACCAGCGGACATACGGATGTTGCTCGGATCACCGTAATCCGGATAACCCGCATAAGCGCTCGAATCCCAGTGAGTATCCCACACGGTACCCATATCCCAGAAGAAGGAGGTACGGACCGAGTTAGCATATTTATCGCTGATAAACGGCGTCGGTGTAATCAGCTCCAGGCTGGCAACGGCCATGGCGTTACCGCCGACTGCATCATCCGATTTACACGGCGCAGACTCAGTGCTCTTACAGTTACTGTCATAGTTATCATCGCCATCGTGGCGATTGCTGGCCGGGAAATAAACCGCTTTCGGACCAATGGTGTTCGACTGGAACCCGCGCACGGTGCTTGAACCACCGGCGTAGAAGTTCTCGTAGAACGGCATCTCTTTGCTGCCAATACCGTCGCCATAGCCGAAGCGAGTACGTCCGAGAACCACCCATTTATGATCGTTGTCGATCGGTACATAGGTCGCCGTATCCAGCGTAGCTTTGTAGTATTCGTTATCCGAACCTGGAATGGTCACTTTACCATTCAGGTTGACACGCGAACCTTCCGTCGGGAAGAAGCCGCGGTCGAGCTTGTTATAGGTCCAACCGTAGTTGAAGGTGAAGTCGTTGGCGCTGAATGAGTTTTTATCATCGGTGTTTTCCGGATATTGACCCATCGAGTTCAGATAACGCCACATCGACACCTGCGGCTGCATATTGGACAGGGAGTTATGGACATACCCTAAGCCCGCGCGCAGCGTATTGTATTCGTTGATCGGGAAGCCCAGCGTAACGTCCGTACCATAGCTTTTGTTGGTATAGTCAGACAGATCCGCGTCGTTCGCGTCGAAGTCGTTATAGAAAATACGACCACCGAGACTCACGCCATCAACGGTGAAATACGGGTTAGTGACCGACAGTTCAGTATAGGTCTGGTAATCGTTTTTGGTGCCGTTAATTCCGACGGAATAGCCGGTACCCAGCCAGTTGTCCTGCTGAACGCCGGCCTGGAAGCTCACACCGCTTTCCGTACCGTAGCCGATACCAAAGTTGAAGCTACCGGTGTTACGTTCTTTGACCTTATAGACCACGTCGACCTGATCCGGGCTGCCCGGTACGCGCTGCGTATCGGTATCAACCGTTTCGAAATAGCCGAGACGATTCAGACGATCCTTACCCTGATCGACCAGGTCGCTACCCAGCCATGCCCCTTCCATCTGACGCATTTCGCGACGCAGAACGGAGTCTTTGGAGGTATCGTTGCCCTCGAAGCGAATTTTACGTACGTAGTAACGGTTGCCCGCATCGACGTTGACGTGCAGCTTCACGGTCTTATCGCTATCGTTAATTTCCGGCTGAGACTGGACGCGCGGATAAGCGTAGCCATAGCGACCGAGGAGTTTCTTAATATCATTCTCCATTTTGGTCACTTTGGCGCCGTTATACAACTCGCCCGGCTCCACTTTGGTCAACGCTTCGATTTCTGCCGAATGCCCCGCCAGATCGCCCGTCACCTGCACACCGGACAGCTTGTACTGATCGCCTTCGGTGATGTTTACGGTGATGTAGATGCCTTTTTTATCCGGCGTCAGGCTCACCTGGGTGGAGTCGATGTTGAAACGTGCGTAACCGCGATCCAGATAGTAACTGCGCAGGGTTTCGAGATCCCCGGCCAGCTTCTGCTTCTGGTATTTACGATCGCCGACCACGTTCCACCACGGCACTTCATCGCGCAGCTGGAATGTTGAGATCAGTTCATCGGTACTGAACGCATGGTTACCGACAATGTTAATCTGCTGGATTTTCGCCGAGACGCCTTCCTGGAATACCAGTTTCAGGTCGACGCGGTTACGCGGCAGCGGGGTCACGACAGCTTTTACGCTGGCGCTGTACTTACCGACGCTATAGTAGAAATCTTCCAGCCCTTTCTCGATATCAGCGAGGGTCGTGCGGTCAAGGGACTCCCCAACGCGAACGCCGGATGCCTCAAGGTTTTGCTTGAGCATGTCATCCTTCACCGATTTGTTACCGGAGAAAGTGATGCTGGCAATCGTTGGGCGCTCTTTCACCTGCACCAACAGGGTATCACCATCGCGCAGGACGCGGACGTCCTCAAAGTTGCCAGTGGCAAACAAAGCACGAATGGTGTTACTGATATCATCATCGGTCACCGTATCGCCAGGACGCACGGGCATACTGAGGAGGGCCGCACCAACAGCGACACGCTGCAAGCCTTCGAAATGAATGTCCTTCACCACGAACCCTTCAGCACCGTATACGGTTGCGCTGCTAAACAGCAGCGACGCTATGAGCAACTTTTTCATCGCCATCGTTATTATGCGTTCTTCCTAACAAACTCTCTTATAACCGAGAGAAATCATTGAAAAGTGCAAGCCCCATTAACAACACCAGCAGTATTGAGCCAATGCGATAACTAAAGTCTTGAACTCGCTCGGATACCGGCCCGCCCTTCAGCTTTTCAATCGCCAAAAATAGCAGGTGCCCCCCGTCCAGGACGGGAAGCGGGAACAGATTGATTATTCCGAGGTTCACGCTAATCAACGCAAGGAACATCAGATAGTAAATCAATCCAAACTCCGCTGACATTCCAGCCCCCTGGGCGATAGAAATCGGCCCGCTGAGGTTGTTCAGTTTGACATCACCGGTTATCAATTTACCCAGCATCCTGACGGTTAATGACATCAGTTGCCAGGTTTTATCCGTGGCTTCAGCAATGGCGGCAAACGGCCCGTACTGACGCACTGTCTTATATTCATCAGGCAGCGGGATGACCTTAGGCACTACCCCTGCAAACCCTTCGGCTTTACCTTTTGCGGCTCGGCTATCTGGCGTCAGCGTAACAGACAAGGGACTCCCCTGTCGCTCGATGTCCAGAATCAGCGCCTTACCCGGATTATCACGCACCAGATTTACAAACGTCATCCACTGCGTTAACGGTTGACCATCGACTTTAACGATCCTGTCGCCCGCTTGCAAACCGGCCTTCTGCGCCGCCGAGCCAGATTGTACTTCAGCCAGCACCGTATCAATCTGCGCGCTGCGAGGCTGAATACCCAGCGAGGTCACCGGATCTTGTTTATCCGGCTCAAACGCCCAGTGCCGCAGATCGAGGATTTTATCCTGGCGCTGACTGCTCCCGAAAGGGGCGACCGTAACTATTGTTTGCTCGTCGCCAATCTTCGAGACCAGCGCCATACGCACTGCATCCCAATCAGGCGTTTCGATGCCATCTATCGCTTTAAGTTCCGTTCCTTTTGCAATTTGTGCGTGTGCGGCAATCGAGTCGGGTACTATTTCACCAACAACCGGACGGACGCCAGGAACACCGATGATAAACACCAGCCAGTAGGCAAAGATGGCAAAAATGAAGTTGGCGACAGGGCCTGCGGCAATGACGGCCGCACGCTGGCCAACGGTTTTGTTATTGAAAGCGTAGTGGCGCATCTCTGGCGCCACCGGCTCGACGCGTTCGTCGAGCATTTTGACATAGCCGCCGAGTGGAATAAGAGCGATGACGAATTCCGTTCCCTGCTTGTCAAAACGTCGCCATAACGCTTTACCAAAGCCGATGGAAAAGCGTTCAACGCGAACGCCGCAGCGACGAGCCACCCAGAAATGGCCAAACTCATGCACGGTGATCAATACGCCCAGCGCAATGATAAAGGCAGCCAAATTCCAGAGAACGCTTAGCATAAAACCTTCCGTCAAATCGTCCTGAAGACCAACAATAGCAGACAAGCAAACACCGGTACCGCCGCCGTCAGGCTATCGATACGATCCAGTATTCCACCGTGTCCGGGAATCAGATGACCGCTATCCTTAATGCCGGCCTCTCGCTTAAACATACTCTCTGTCAGATCGCCCAGCACCGATGCCAGTGCCGCAACAACGGAGCACACCAGCAATACCGTTGGGGTAACATCCAGATTTGCCCACTGGCCGTAGGCCCAGGAGATGACCGCCGCCGTCACCAGACCGCCGAAGAACCCCTGCCAGGTTTTACCCGGAGACACTTTCGGTGCCAGCTTATGCTTGCCGAACATCTTGCCAAACATATAGGCGCCAGAATCCGCGCCCCAGACCAGAATCATCACGTACAGCAGCCACAGCGCGCCGCTGTAATGGTTATCCGCATAATGCCAGGCACGCAGCGCCAGCATGCCCCAGAAGAACGGGACGATAGTCAGAATACCAAAGATCAGCCGCAGCACCTTCGAGTTGCGCCAGAAAGCCGCGGACGCCGGGTAAGAAAGCACCAGCAGCAGCGCCACAATCCACCAACCAAACGACGCCCAGAGCGATCCTTCAACCAACGGTTGATGAACGTCGTAGTGATATTCCGGCATCAGGAAAAGCATCAACGCCAGTAACAGGCCACACAGCAGCGCCAGCCAGATGCGTTGTGAAGTTGAAGTGAAACCGCTAAATTGCCCCCACTCCCACGCAGCGAGCATACACACCACGAGCGTGACGATGGCAAAACCCGCAGGCGGCAACAGAAAAAGCGCCGCAATGACTACGGGGATTAAAACGAAAGCCGATATCAGGCGATACTTCAGCAAAAGTGACCCCCATCAGGCATGATTGCCACCCGGCTCAGTGCCGCCGAAACGACGCTCTCGATTAACAAAGGCATGGAGTGCACCTTCAAAGTCCTGTTCTGCAAAATCGGGCCAAAGAACATCGGTAAAGTAAAGTTCGGCATACGCAATTTGCCAAATCAAAAAATTACTGATGCGATGCTCTCCCCCGGTCCTAATAACTAAATCTACAGGTGCCAGTTCATGCATACAGACCTGCTGACTCAGCATGTCTTCCGTGATCTGTTCGGGCCGAAGTAACCCGTTCTGAACCTGTTCGGCCAGATTGCGGACACCCTGAATAATATCCCAGCGCCCACCGTAGTTCGCCGCAATATTCAGCGTTAAGCCGGTGTTGTTCTCCGTCAGCGCTTCCGCTTTGCGGATACGCTCCTGCAGGCGCGCATTAAAACGCGTCGTCTCGCCGATGATCCGCAGGCGGACGTTATGCCGATGCAAGCTTTTCACTTCGCTATCCAGCGCCCAAACGAACAGCTCCATCAGAGCACTGACTTCCTGCTCCGGGCGGTTCCAGTTCTCGCTGCTGAATGCATATAGCGTCAACGCTTCAATACCATTGTTCGCCGCGAAGGAGACCGCGCGACGAACCGACTTCGCCCCGGCTTTATGGCCGAATGCGCGAATTTTTCCTTGCTGTTTCGCCCAACGACCGTTGCCGTCCATGATAATGGCGACATGACGACAGCCATGCGCAGGCGATATTTCGCTGACAGTGTGATTAGCAGACAACATAACGCGTTTTAAGTCCATAATAAGGATTAGCCAAGCCACTAAACGCGAGCAACCGGTCAGCGCTGTATACGCATTTTTATCCAGTGCCGAAGCTACAGCTAATCGCAGAGAACAACCCAAAGCTTTACGCAAAAAAGCCGTGTTTTTCCACGGCCACCACAATCTTTTACAACAAAATGCAACGATTGGGTGGCGCAGACTATATCACCGAAGCCCAGCGCCCACAAATATCACAACGTGTCGTGAGGTTCAGCCCCGCGTTGTCAGATGTTTTATCTGCTTCTGCGCAACGACCCTGGCCTGAGCGTCAATAACCAGCACTTCATCAATGCTTTGCGGCTCATCCAGCGTCAGTTGATCCAGCACCGCCAGGTTGACTCCCGCAATATCGGTAAAGCGAATCTCTCCGGCCAGGAAGGCTGCCACTGAGATTTCGTTTGCCGCATTCAATGCCGTTGTAGCCGCCTGACCTTGGTCAAATGCGTCCATCGCCAGCTTGAGGCACGGATAGCGTCCGTAGTCCGGCGCGGAAAAGCTCAGCTGGCTCAACTGGCAGAAGTCTAATGCCGGCACGCCAGAATTCAGGCGGTCTGGCCAGCCCATCGTATGGGCGATAGGCGTGCGCATATCCGGTTCACCGAGCTGTGCAATGACGCTGCCGTCAAGATAACGCACCATCGAGTGAATGACGGACTGCGGATGGATCAGCACTTCCATCTGCCGGGCTGAAGCGTTGAACAGCCAGCGGGCTTCGATATATTCCAGCCCTTTGTTCATCATCGTGGCGGAATCGACAGAGATTTTGCGTCCCATTGACCAGTTGGGGTGACGGCAGGCCTGATCCGGCGTCATCGCCGCCAGCTCCGCTATCGCCGTTTCCCGGAAAGGACCACCGGAACCGGTCAGCAGAATCGACGATACGCCGTTCTGCGTTAAGTCAGCGTATCCAAGATTATGCTGTACGGTTACAGGCATACTCTGAAAAATCGCGTTATGTTCGCTGTCCACGGGCAGCAGGTGCGCACCATACTGCTGTACCGCATCCATAAACAGGCGTCCGCAGGTGACCAGCGACTCTTTATTCGCCAGCAGAACCGTTTTGCCGGCACGGATGGCGGCCAGCGTAGGTACCAGTCCCGCAGCACCCACAATCGCCGCCATCACCTGGTCAACGTCGTCCAGCGCAGCCACTTCAGCGGCAGCCTGCTGGCCGCTTAATACCTCAGTGCGGCTACCGCTTTCACGCAGGCGGATGCGCAGCGCGTCGGCGCTTTGTACATCGTCCATAACCGCGTAGCGGGGAGAAAATTCCAGACATTGTTCAACCATGCGGTCGACATTTTTCCCTGCGACCAGCGCAGCGATGGAAAAGCGATCGGGGTTATGGCGCACCACATCCAGCGTGCTGCAGCCAATTGAACCGGTCGAACCGAGAACGGTTAATTGCTTCATGAGATGTCCAGAAGAATTGAGACAGGATAAAAAGAAAAACGCCGCCAGTAAGCCCTTACGCCACAATTACCCGGGAGCAGGTCGGCGGTCTATCACCTTCAGCAAGCGTGCCAAAGGCTACAGGGCCGACCGTTTTAACACAATCCCAGGAATTGAGCGTTCGGTCTTCTGTACGGCGTTTCAGACTTAACGCCCGCAGCCCATCAATAATAGTGGGCGGCGAGCGTATCGGCAGAGAATCAGAACTGCATCAGTTCCGCTTCTTTATCGGCCAGCGCCGCATCCACTTTCTTAATGGCGGCGTCAGTCATTTTCTGCACGTCGTCCTGAGAACGGCGATCGTCATCTTCGCTGATCTCTTTGTCTTTCAGCAGCGCTTTAACTTTGTCGTTAGCATCACGACGCACGTTACGGACAGACACGCGAGCCTGTTCGGCTTCGGCACGCACGATCTTAGTCAGATCTTTACGACGTTCTTCGGTCAGCGGCGGCAGCGGAACGCGGATGTCGGTACCCGCAGAGCTTGGGTTCAGACCGAGATCGGAAGCCATGATCGCTTTCTCAACGGCCGGGCTCATCGAGCGATCGAATACGTTGATTTTCAGAGTACGGGAGTCTTCTACCGTGACGCTTGCCAGCTGACGCAGAGGCGTCGGCGTGCCGTAATATTCCACGACAATGCCATCCAGCAGGCTGGGAGAAGCACGACCCGTGCGTATTTTGCTGATTTGGGTTTTGAACGCTTCGACGCATTTTTCCATGCGTACTTCAGCATCTTTTCTGATATCGCTAATCACGTTACGAATCCTTGAAAACTTGTCTCAGACAGACCAGACGGTCGCTCACCGTAAAAGTGAGCTAAGTATAGTCAGGTTTAATGCAAATCACCGGGCAATAAGCCCGCGAAAGTAAGGCGGAATATTACCCGGATTTGGCGCTGACGGGAATTATTCCGTAATCAATGTGCCTTCTTTTTCGCCCATCACCACGCGACGCAGTGCGCCTGGTTTATTCATGTTGAAGACGCGAATCGGCAATTTATGGTCACGCGCCAGGGTAAAGGCGGCTAAATCCATGACTTTCAGTTCTTTATCGAGCACTTCGCTGTAAGTCAGCTGATCGTACATGGTGGCAGACGGGTCTTTGGCCGGGTCAGCGGTAAACACGCCGTCGACTTTGGTGGCTTTCAGTACCACATCGGCTTCGATTTCAATACCACGCAGGCAGGCAGCGGAGTCGGTGGTGAAGAACGGGTTACCGGTACCTGCAGAAAGAATCACTACGCGATTGTTACGCAGCAGGCTGATGGCTTCCGCCCAGCTGTAGTTATCACACACGCCATTCAGCGGAATCGCTGACATCAGGCGAGCGTTCACATAGGCGCGATGCAGTGAGTCACGCATTGCAAGGCCGTTCATCACCGTTGCCAGCATGCCCATGTGGTCGCCCACAACGCGGTTCATCCCCGCTTTCGCCAGCCCAGCACCACGGAACAGGTTACCGCCACCAATCACTACGCCAACCTGAATACCCAGTTCAACCAGTTCTTTGATTTCCTGAGCCATACGGTCAAGTATGCTTGCATCAATACCGAAGCCTTCCGAACCCTGCAGAGCTTCGCCACTTAACTTAAGCAGAATACGTTTGTAGACGGGTTTTGCATTGGTAGCCATGTTTCTTTCCTGAGACTGTCAACGAGTGAGATGAGTTAATTCTGGCGACATTGTATGCCGCTTTTCAGCACAGCCACTATAAGCGATGCGCTGAATTTACAAAACGGGCACAAAAAGAAGCCGCCCTCAGGCGGCTCCTTTTGAAAATTAAGACTGCTTGGACATCGCAGCAACTTCTGCTGCAAAGTCAGTCTCAACTTTCTCGATGCCTTCGCCCACTTCAAAGCGGATGAAGCCAGTAACGTCGGCATTGTGCTCTTTCAGCAGCTGAGCAACAGATTTGCTCGGATCCATAACGAAAGGCTGGCCGGTCAGAGAAACTTCGCCGGTGAATTTCTTCATGCGGCCTTCAACCATTTTCTCTGCGATTTCTTTCGGCTTACCAGACTGCATCGCGATGTCCAGCTGAACCTGGTACTCTTTCTCAACCACTTCAGCAGAAACGTCTTCCGGCTTAACGAATTCCGGCTTGCTTGCTGCGATGTGCATTGCCAGCTGTTTAACCAGCTCCTGGTCAGCGCCTTTAGCCGCAACCAGAACACCGATACGTGCGCCGTGCTGGTATGAACCCAGAACGTCGCCTTCCAGGGAAGCCACGCGACGGATATTGATGTTCTCACCGATTTTAGCAACCAGCGCAACACGCTCTTCTTCGAACTGTGCTTTCAGAACTTCAACGTCAGTGATTTTGCCAGCGACTGCAGCGTCCAGTACTTTATTAGCAAATGCCTGGAAACCACCATCTTTAGCAACGAAGTCAGTCTGGCAGTTAACTTCCAGAATGATGCCGTAGGTACCGTCGATCTTAGTGATGATCACGCCGTCAGCAGCAACGTTACCTGCTTTTTTCGCCGCTTTGATTGCGCCAGATTTACGCATGTTTTCGATTGCCAGCTCGATGTCGCCGTTTGCTTCGGTCAGCGCTTTTTTGCAATCCATCATGCCTGCGCCAGTACGCTCACGCAGCTCTTTTACCAGGGATGCGGTAATTTCAGCCATTCTTAAATCCTCGGGAGATGTGAACTGCCCGGCCGGGGGCCAAACAGTATAAATTGAAAAAAGGGGCCGAAAATGGGCCCCTATTCATACACGGTACTAATAAGGGGTGAAACCTTATTATTCAGCTTCTACGAAGCTTTCTTCCGCCTGAGAAGCCAGATCCTGAGAACGACCTTCACGCACGGTTGCAGCTACAGCGCCCAGGTACAGGCTAACAGCGCGGATTGCGTCGTCGTTACCCGGGATAACGAAGTCTACGCCGTCCGGATCGGAGTTAGTATCAACGATAGCAAATACCGGGATACCCAGGTTGTTTGCTTCTTTGATAGCGATGTGCTCGTGGTCAGCGTCGATAACAAACAGTGCGTCCGGCAGGCCGCCCATGTCTTTGATACCGCCCAGGCTGTTTTCCAGCTTGTCCAGCTCACGAGTGCGCATCAGCGCTTCTTTCTTGGTCAGCTTCTCGAAAGTACCGTCCTGGGACTGAGTTTCCAGGTCTTTCAGACGTTTGATGGACTGACGAACGGTTTTCCAGTTAGTCAGCATGCCGCCCAACCAGCGATGGTTCACGAAGAACTGGTCGCAGCTGTTAGCAGCTTCTTTTACCGCTTCGCTTGCAGCGCGTTTAGTACCAACGATCAGAATCTTGCCTTTACGAGCAGAGATCTTGTTCAGTTCAGCCAGAGCTTCGTTGAACATCGGTACAGTTTTCTCAAGGTTGATGATGTGAACTTTGTTACGCGCGCCGAAGATGAAAGGCTTCATTTTCGGGTTCCAGTAACGGGTCTGGTGACCAAAGTGAACACCAGCCTTGAGCATGTCGCGCATGGAAACAGTTGCCATGTTTAAAACCTCTATAGATAAAGTTGGGGTTATGCCTCCACGTATCCCATATTACCGACCCTAAAGGGCACCCCGGAATATGTGTCGATACGTGTGTGTTATTTACACAAAGTGAGATTTGTCGCTTCAGTCCATCCTGTGTAGTACGAAATGGAACGGAAGTCCGGCGCGCTTTATACCACAAAACCCGATCGGAAACCAACTGTTGTTGACGCTGAGTGCTGTTAATGATTCTCAATTTGGCACCAGGACACCCGGACTGTTAACATTGACAGGAATAACTCTATTATTGTCGAAAAAACCGACACAGCTGGACACAATCCATGGCTATATCTATCAAAACATCTGAAGACATCGAAAAAATGCGCGTCGCCGGCCGCCTGGCCGCTGAAGTGCTGGAAATGATCGAACCCTACGTTAAACCGGGCGTCAGCACCGGCGAACTGGACCGCATCTGTAACGATTATATTGTTAACGAACAGAAAGCGATCTCCGCCTGCCTCGGCTACCACGGTTACCCAAAATCCGTGTGCATCTCTATTAACGAAGTCGTCTGTCACGGGATTCCTGACGACGAAAAACTGTTGAAAGACGGCGACATCGTCAACATTGATGTCACGGTAATTAAGGATGATTTCCACGGCGACACCTCTAAGATGTTCATCGTCGGCAAACCGACGATTCTCGGCGAGCGCCTGTGCCGCATCACCCAGGAAAGCCTGTATCTGGCGCTGAAGATGGTTAAGCCAGGAATCAACCTGCGCGCGATCGGCGCAGCCATCCAGAAATTCGTCGAAGCGGAAGGTTTCTCGGTGGTGCGTGAATATTGCGGTCACGGTATCGGCCGCGGTTTCCATGAAGAACCGCAGGTGCTGCATTACGACTCTCCTGAGACCAATGTGGTGCTCAAGCCGGGCATGACCTTTACCATCGAACCGATGGTTAATGCCGGCAAGAAAGAGATCCGCAGTATGAAAGACGGCTGGACGGTGAAAACCAAAGACCGGAGCTTGTCTGCGCAGTACGAGCATACTATTGTGGTGACAGAGAACGGCTGTGAGATTCTGACATTACGCAAGGATGACACCATCCCGGCGATAATCTCGCACGACGCATAACGAAAAGCCGGCGCCCGCCGGCTTTTTTATGGGCGATAGTTTTTTCTTATGGTGACGCGATGAGCAACTCTTTACCTGACACTGTCTCCCCTACCCTCTCCGGTCAGCCTGAGAATCCGGGTAGCTGGCCGCAAGGTGATTTGAACTGTGCCGCCATCAAGGCACATCTCGATATTTTCCAGCGCTGGCTGGGCGAAGCGTTTGATAGCGGTATCGCCGCCGGGCAGCTAATCGAAGCGCGAACCGAATTTATCGACCAGCTGCTCCAGCGTCTGTGGATTGATTACGGCTTTGGTCCGGTCAGCGACCTGGCGCTGGTCGCGGTCGGCGGATATGGCCGCGGCGAGCTGCACCCGCTCTCCGACGTCGACCTGCTGATTCTCAGCCGCAAGAAGCTCTCCGACGAGCAGGCGCAGAAAGTCGGCGAACTGCTGACCCTGCTGTGGGACATCAAGCTCGAGGTTGGCCACAGCGTGCGCACGCTGGAAGAGTGCCTGCTGGAAGGACTGTCCGATCTTAGCGTCGCGACCAACCTGATTGAATCTCGCCTGCTGATTGGCGATGTGGCCCTGTTTCTTGAACTGCAGAAACATATCTTCAGCGATGGTTTCTGGCCCTCAGAGAAGTTTTTTGCCGCCAAGGTCGAAGAGCAGAACATCCGCCACCAGCGCTACCACGGCACCAGCTATAACCTCGAGCCGGACGTGAAAAGCAGCCCCGGCGGCCTGCGCGATATCCACACCCTACAGTGGGTCGCCCGCCGTCACTTCGGCGCCACCTCGCTGGATGAAATGGTTGGCTTCGGCTTTCTTACCGAAGCCGAACGTAACGAGCTTAACGAATGTCTGCACCAGCTGTGGCGGATTCGCTTTGCGCTGCACCTCGAGTTAAACCGTTACGACAACCGCCTGTTATTCGACCGCCAGCTCAGCGTCGCCCGCCGGCTGCGCTACGAAGGCGAAGGTAATCAGCCTATCGAATACATGATGAAGGATTTCTTCCGCGTCACCCGGCGGGTCAGCGAACTGAATCACATGCTGCTCCAGCTGTTTGATGAAGCAATCCTCGCTCTCACCGAAGATGAAAAGCCGCGGCCCATCGATGATGATTTTCAGCTGCGCGGCACGCTGATTGACCTGCGCGACGACACGCTGTTTATCCGCGAGCCGCAGGCAATCCTGCGCATGTTCTATATTATGGTGCGTAACAGCAACATCACCGGCATCTACTCGACGACCCTTCGCCACCTGCGCCACGCGCGGCGCCACCTGACGCAGCCGCTGTGCTATATCCCGGAAGCGCGCGCGATTTTCCTCAGCATGTTGCGCCACCAGGGGGCGGTCAGCCGGGGGCTGTTGCCGATGCACCGTCACAGCGTACTGTGGGCCTATATGCCGCAGTGGTCGCATATTGTGGGCCAGATGCAGTTTGACCTCTTTCATGCCTATACGGTCGATGAACATACGATCCGCGTGCTGCTGAAGCTGGAAAGCTTCGCCAAAGAAGAGACCCGCAGCCGCCACCCGCTGTGCGTGGAACTGTGGCCTCGCCTGACCCACCCGGAGCTGATTCTGATTGCCGCCCTGTTCCATGATATTGCCAAAGGTCGCGGCGGCGATCATTCGGTCCTCGGCGCCCAGGATGTGCTGAAATTCGCCGAGCTGCACGGACTTAACTCACGGGAAACCCAGCTGGTGGCCTGGCTGGTGCGCCATCATCTGTTGATGTCAGTCACCGCTCAGCGCCGTGATATCCAGGATCCGGAAGTCATCAAGCAGTTTGCCGAAGAGGTGCAGACCGAAAACCGCCTGCGCTACCTGGTGTGCCTGACCGTCGCCGATATCTGTGCGACCAACGAAACCTTGTGGAACAGCTGGAAGCAGAGCCTGCTGCGCGAGCTCTATTTCGCCACCGAAAAACAGCTGCGTCGCGGGATGCAAAGTACGCCGGATATGCGCGAACGAGTACGCCATCATCAGCTGCAGGCGCTGGCGCTGCTGCGGATGGAAAATATTAATGAAGAGGCGCTGCATCAAATCTGGAACCGCTGCCGCGCCAACTACTTCGTGCGCCATACGCCTAACCAGCTCGCCTGGCACGCCCGCAATTTGCTCAAACATGACCTGAGCAAACCGATGATCCTGCTTAGCTCGCAGGCCACGCGCGGTGGGACCGAAATTTTTATCTGGAGCCCGGACCGCCCGTATCTGTTTGCCGCCGTCTGTGGTGAACTGGATCGCCGCAACCTCAGCGTCCACGATGCCCAGATTTTTACCACCCGCGACGGCATGGCGATGGACACCTTTATTGTGCTGGAGCCGGACGGCAGTCCGCTTTCCGCCGATCGCCATGAAATGATCCGTCACGGTCTGGAACAGACCATCACCCAACGTAGCTGGCAGCCTCCGGCCCCGCGCCGTCAGGCGGCGAAACTTCGCCATTTCTCCGTCGTTACCGAAGTCAATTTCCTGCCGACGCACACCGACAGAAAATCGTTTCTTGAGCTGATTGCACTCGATCAGCCGGGTCTGCTGGCTCGCGTGGGTCAGGTGTTCGCCGACCTCAATATTTCGCTTCACGGGGCGAGAATTACGACAATTGGTGAGCGAGTAGAAGATTTATTTATAATCGCGACGGCGGACCGGCGTGGGCTTAATAATGCGCTACAACAAGAAGTACAACAACGGTTGACAGAGGCCCTCAATCCAAACGATAAAGGGTGACGAACTTTTAATGTGTAAAGAGAAAGAGTAAAACAATGCAGCAATTACAGAATGTTATTGAGTCCGCTTTTGAGCGTCGCGCCGACATCACGCCGGCAAATGTGGATACCGTAACCCGCGAAGCGGTTAACCAGGTGATTTCTCTGCTTGATTCCGGCGCGCTGCGTGTCGCTGAAAAGATCGATGGCCGGTGGGTCACCCATCAATGGCTGAAGAAGGCGGTTCTGCTCTCTTTCCGTATTAACGATAACCAGGTTATCGACGGTGCGGAAAGCCGCTACTTCGATAAAGTGCCGATGAAATTCGCTGACTATGATGAAGCGCGTTTCCAGAAAGAAGGCTTCCGCGTGGTTCCGCCGGCGGCGGTTCGTCAGGGCGCATTTATTGCCCGCAACACCGTGCTGATGCCGTCCTACGTCAACATTGGCGCCTACGTTGATGAAGGCTCCATGGTCGATACCTGGGCCACCGTGGGTTCCTGCGCGCAGATCGGTAAAAACGTGCATCTGTCCGGCGGCGTCGGCATCGGTGGCGTCCTGGAGCCGCTGCAGGCTAACCCAACCATCATCGAAGACAACTGCTTCATCGGCGCACGCTCTGAAGTGGTTGAAGGCGTGATCGTTGAAGAAGGTTCCGTGATCTCCATGGGCGTGTACCTGGGTCAGAGCACCAAAATTTACGATCGCGAAACCGGCGAAGTCCATTACGGCCGCGTTCCGGCGGGCTCAGTGGTGGTTTCCGGCAACCTGCCGTCAAAAGATGGCAAGTACAGCCTGTACTGCGCCGTTATCGTGAAGAAAGTGGATGCGAAAACTCGCGGCAAGGTCGGCATTAACGAACTGCTGCGTACCATCGACTAAGCAGAATAAAAAGCGGGAGATATCCCGCTTTTTTTATATTTGAAGCTGGCGGAGATGGATCTTTTCGTTAATTATTCAAAGGTTATGATGATATCAAAGGTACCGTTATGTACGATAATCTGAAAAGTCTTGGCATTACCAATCCTGATGAGATCGATCGCTATAGCCTGCGGCAGGAAGCCAACAACGACATTCTGAAAATCTATTTTCAGAAAGACAAAGGCGAGTTCTTCGCCAAAAGCGTCAAGTTTAAATACCCGCGTCAGCGTAAGACCGTTGTCGCAGATGGCGTAGGCCAGGGGTATAAAGAGGTTCAGGAAATTAGCCCGAATCTGCGCTACGTTATCGATGAGCTGGATCAGATCTGCCAGCGCGATCGTACCGAAGTCGACCTCAAACGTAAGATCCTTGACGATCTGCGTCATCTGGAAAGCGTCGTCACTCATAAGATCAGTGAAATTGAAGCCGATCTGGAAAAACTGACGCGCAATAAATAAGTGGGTTTTCGCTCCCTGGCCGGCGATGCTTTCCGGGGAGAGACCAACAACAACCCGGATAAGGCATTGTGTCGCTATCCGGGCTCTCTTCTAGCGCTGTTCATCCAGCTGCAGCGCAATATAAAGCAGCAGACGATCGTCAAAATTCCCCAGGTCCAGCCCCGTCAGTTCTGCGATACGATTCAGGCGATACTCCAGCGTATTACGATGAATAAACAGCGCCTTTGACGTCGCCAGCGGCTGCACGTTATGGCGAAACCAGGCTTGTAGAGTACGTCGCAGCAGACCGTTATTATCCATCGCCTTCAGCCGGACCAGCGGACGGGCGAGCTCATTGGCCTGCCAGCCGCCGCGCAGGCTATCGAGCAGCACCGGCAGCATCAAATCCTGATAAAAAAAGCTGCGGCTCTCGGGCATCCGCTGCTTACCGACCATCATCGTGGTGCGCGCGGTGCGGTACGAACGGGCGATGCTGCCGGGGCCGGTAAAAAAGTTACCCAGCGCCACACGAAAGCGCAGCTGGCCGTTTTCTTTCATTCGGGCGATCAGCTGATCGATTCGTTTGCAGTGATCCTCCGCGTCCCAGCGGCCAAACGCATTCAGCGCGGGCTTGAGGACCACCATCTCGGTCAGGGAGACAATCGCCACCAGATTATTGCGATCCGGCGTGGTCAGGGCGGTCTGCAGCTGCTGTAGCTCGGCCATGGCGCTGTCCACGCCAAGCTGGCCGCTATCCACTTCAATCATAGCAACCACGCGGGGCTGGTTCAGATCGATACCCAGCCGTTGCGCCCATTCGGTTAACGCGGGCGTATTCTCTTCTGCCTGAATCAGGTTCATCACCAGCTCTTCACGCAGGCGGCTATCCTGGGCCAGAAGATGCATCAACCGCGACTGCTCCAGCATCATCTCGGCGGTCATGCACACCAGCTCGCCATATTTGCGCAGCGTTTCGGGTTCGCCGGTGAGGCCAATCACACCGACGATCTCCCCCTCCAGACGCAAAGGCAGGTTAATCCCCTGACGCACGCCGTGTAGATGACGAGCAACCGCATCGTCAATATCCACGACCCGCCCCTGAGAAAGCACCAGCAGCGCCCCTTCGTGCAATTCCCCAATTCGCTCGCGATCGCCGCTACCGATAATGCGCCCACGGGCGTCCATTACATTGATATTGGTATCAATGATGCGCATCGTACGCGCCACGATATCCTGCGCCATGTTGGTATCAAGATGCCAGCCAGCCATGTAACCCTCCCGTCAACAGGGGGTCAGCATAAAAGAGTTAACCGAACGTCGCATTGTGCATATGCATAAAGCAAAGCACAGAAGTATGGAGTTGCGGGTGGAGTCACAGAAAGGAGAGCGGGGCAAAAAAAAAGCCCCTTCCCTCGGCGAGGAGAAGGGGCGGGTTTAGCCGTTAGCGATTACTGCATCAGCAGATAGATAGTGCTATCGCCACGCTGGATGTTCAACGCCAGCACCGAAGGTTTGGCATCAAAGATTTTGCGCAGATCGGCGATATTTTTCACCGGCTGCTGGTTAGCGCCGACGATGATGTCGCCTTTCTTGAGGCCAATTTGTGCCGCCGGAGTCCCCGCTTTCACATTATTGACCACCACACCTTTGTCCTGACCTTTGTTGCTCATTTCCGCACCTTCAATACCATTGAAGATGGTGCTGGAGTCAACCTGAGTCTGGTTGCTCTGCTGCAGTTCGACGGTCGCATTGACCGCTTTGCCGTCGCGTACCAGTCCCAGCTGGACTTTGCTACCGATAGGCATCGTACCCACCTGCGCACGCAGCGCGGCGAAGCTGCTGATAGGCTTACCGTTCAGCGAGGTAATCACGTCACCGGCTTTGATCCCTGCTTTCGCCGCCGCAGAACCCGGCATCACCTGGCTGACGAAGGCACCGCGCTGCGCATCGACCTTCATGGCTTTCGCCAGTTCAGAGTTCAGCTCGGTCCCCATAATACCCAGCTCGCCGCGTTTCACCTGGCCATACTTGACCATCTGCTCGGTCAGGTTTTTGACCATGTTGCTCGGGATGGCAAAACCGATACCGATATTGCCGCCGTCCGGCGCCAGGATCGCGGTATTAATCCCGATCAGTTCGCCGTTCAGGTTAACCAGCGCACCGCCGGAGTTACCGCGGTTGATCGCCGCATCGGTCTGGATAAAGTTTTCGTAGTTTTCTACGTTCAGGCCGCTACGGCCAAGCGCGGAGACAATACCCGAAGTGACGGTTTCACCCAGACCAAACGGGTTACCGATCGCCACGGTATAGTCGCCGACGCGCAGCGCATCGGAATCTGCCAGCTTAATCGCCGTCAGGTTTTTCGGATCCTGAATCTGGATTAGCGCAATGTCGGAACGCGGATCTTTGCCAACAACTTTGGCATCAAACTTACGTCCGTCGCTCAGCTGTACTTTAATCGTGGTCGCATTATCCACAACGTGGTTATTGGTCACGACATAGCCTTTAGCCGCATCGATAATGACCCCGGAGCCCAGCGCCATAAATTTCTGCTGCTGGCCGCCATCACCCGGCGCCCCGCCGCCCTGTCCACCGCCCTGACAGAACGGAGAACTCTGGAACGGCGAACCATCCTGGCAGAACGGCGAATTATCACCAAAGAACTGCTGGAAGTTACGCGGCATCCGCGGCGTGTTGACCGTCGTGCTACCCTCAACATTAATGCTGACAACCGACGGCATCACTTTTTCCAGCATTGGAGCCAGGCTTGGCATTTGCTGTGTACTTGAGGCCGAAGAGGACGTTTCTGCCGCGCTCGCAGAGAGCGGGGATAACGCCAGACCTAAACTCAGAGCCAGTGCACTCATTGCTAACGTGGTTTTTTTCATATGTCTCATATCTCGATTTTAGATAACGCAAATTGCTATGTATGTGACTATCAGAGTCATTTTATCGCGCTAAGTTCCGGAATTAAGCATCTGGAAAAAGTAAAAATTTATTGTCCGTCTTTACAAAACCTGTACTTATTCCACCGCCATCAAGCGCCGATATTCATCCCATGCATACAAATCCGTCATCCCACTGATATAGTCCTGTATCAGACGGCAGCGATAATAATATTCCATCACAGGAAATTCTTCATCATCGCGCGAAATCTTATTTACCGCTTCAACATAGGCCAGCCGATGACGCGTCGAAAGTTTCTGGAACAAGCGTGAGGCGATAGGTAAGCTCCTCACCCGCTCTTTCTCCACTAATAAGCTGAACTCCTCCAGCGATAATTTTAACAGCGGCTCATAGATATCCAGAAGACCGCTAATCACCCGATAGCCCTGCAATTCCAGCTGTTCCACGTCCGGATGACTAAACACATGTTTTATCGCGACGTTTTTATATAGCTCCAGCAGCTGACTGCAGTCGCTATCATCCTCAAGCAGCGCATGATTAAAATCACCGGCAAAGATCTTCGGCAAATTATCGATAAACCGGCGTGCTGCATACGGCACCAGTTTATTCAGCGTATTGACTCGTAAATACATAAAGAACTGATCTTCCGTACTTCGACTCAGAGAATTCGCGCGCGATTTATCCCAGGCATTTTCTACCACCTGCGAAAATAAAGATCCTTTTTCATGCTGCCCCCACGCCTCGTGAAGCAGCTGATAAAGTTGCTCTACGCTGAAAATACGTTTTTCTACCGCATCCTCAAGATCGGCCACACAATATGAGATATCGTCCGCCGCCTCCATAATCCAGGTCAAAGGAAAACGATTGTAAGGAGCCAGATCCAGTTCTTTACGCAACCTCGCAATATAGCCCTCTTCGGCTAAATAATAACCAGGCTTCTTCATCAAATAACTGTGGCTGGAGGGAAGTTCTCCCCGCCACCACGCCGGGCGCGTATATTTTAGAATGCAGCCAACCTGCGCCCAGGTCAGGTTCATCCGCATCAGGGTATGCACTAAGCGAATACCCTGCGCGTTGCCTTCAAACCAGCACAGATCCTGACGAACTTTGCTCCGCAGCCCATTAAGTTCGTCAGCGCCCTCCTGCAAACGGAGCGCCGCCACCGTGCAGCTATCCTGCGCTAACGGCGCACCGGCCGCATCGTCAGGCGCGAGCCGCTGACGGAACCAGTCATTAATCGCCGCCTCGCCAAAATGGCCGAACGGCGGATTGCCGATGTCATGCATCAGACAGGCCATCTCCACCACGCTCTCAAACGGCCCGCTGAGCTCATCCAGCCCGTAGGCTTCCAGCAGACGCTGCTCTTTCAGGCGGCTGAGGATCTCTTTGGCGATATAGCGCCCCACCTGCTGAACTTCAAGGGAGTGGGTTAAACGCGTACGCACCGCGGCATTACGTTCCAGCGGGAAGACCTGGGTTTTTTGCTGTAAACGGCGGATTGCCGGCGAGTTGATAATTCGCCCGCGGTCGCTTTCAAAAATACGCAGGATCTCACGTTCCGTTTCGACCCCCTGCGGCGAGCGGTAGCGCCGACGCCAGTTAATCTTGTTGCGAAAATCAATCTTTGCCATGGCCTCTCCCGCGCGAGCAATAACGTTTCCCTTTGAGTGCATGATAGACTATGCAACTAAACCTGACACATCGCGAGTAAATCTATGAAAATCGGCATTATTGGCGCTATGGAAGAAGAAGTTACCCTTCTGCGCGACAAAATCGAAAACCGTAAGACGTTGACCCTTGGCGGAAGCGAAATTTATACCGGCCAGCTGAACGGCACCGAGGTCGCTCTGCTGAAATCGGGTATTGGCAAAGTGGCGGCCGCGATGGGCGCAACCCTGCTGCTGGAGATTTGCAAGCCGGACGTGATTATCAACACCGGCTCCGCAGGTGGACTGGCGTCGACGCTGAAAGTCGGCGACATCGTCATCTCCGACGAGACACGCTACCACGATGCCGATGTCACCGCCTTTGGTTATGAGTATGGCCAGCTGCCAGGCTGCCCGGCAGGCTTCAAAGCCGACGATAAGCTGATTGCCGCTGCGCAAAGCTGTATCGAAGCGCTGAATCTGCACGCGGTGCGCGGCCTGATCGTCAGCGGTGACGCCTTCATCAACGGGTCGGTCGGGCTGGCGAAAATCCGCCACAACTTCCCGCAGGCCGTAGCGGTTGAAATGGAAGCAACGGCGATTGCCCATGTTTGCCATAACTTCGGCGTGCCGTTCGTGGTCGTACGCGCGATTTCCGACGTTGCGGATCAGCAGTCTCATCTGAGCTTTGATGAGTTCCTCGCCGTTGCTGCCAAACAGTCCACGCTGATGGTGGAAAAGCTGGTGCAGACGCTGGCGCGTGGCTAAGTTGCTAAAACGGGCGCTTGCCGCCCTGCTGCTGCTCACCCCGGCGTGGCTCTTCGCCGCGCCACGGGTTATCACGCTGTCACCATCCAATACCGAACTGGCCTTTGCCGCCGGCATTACGCCGGTTGGCGTCAGCAGCCATTCCGATTATCCACCGGAAGCGGCCGGTATCGAACAGGTCGCCAGCTGGCAAGGGATGAACCTGGAACGCATCGTCGCGCTGAAGCCGGATCTGATTCTGGCATGGCGCGGCGGCAATGCCGAACGGCAGGTTAATCAACTGAGCGCGCTGGGGATCAAGGTACTCTGGGTCAATACCGCGACGATTGAAGAGATCATTTCGACGCTGCGACAGCTGGCGCAGTGGAGTCCGCAGCCGGAAAAGGCTCGCGCATCCGCGCAGCGAATGCAGGACGACTATGATGCCCTCAAAGCCCGCTACGCACATACGCCGAAAAAACGCGTCTTTCTGCAGTTTGGCGCCAATCCTCTTTTTACCAGCAGTCGGGGATCGATTCAGGACCAGGTACTGACGTTGTGCGGCGGCGACAACATTTTTGCCTCCAGCCCGGTTCCCTGGCCCCAGGTGAGTCGTGAACAGGTCCTGGCGAGGCAGCCTCAGGCGATTGTTATCCCTGGCGATGTCAGCAGACTCCCTGCAGTTGAACGCTACTGGCATCAGCAGTTAAAAATTTCCCTGATTGCAGTAGATGGCGACTGGTTTGAACGCGCAAGCCCGCGTATTATCCTCGCCGCAAAACAGCTCTGCGAGGCGCTCGGGCAGGTCAAATAGCACCGCTTGCGCAGGGCAATAACGACATCCGCTACAGAGAACGCCAGTGTAACCGATATACGTCCGGTTGGCGGAGGCTGTGCGGATGCAATTTGGTGAGTAAAAATAGCCTGAGGAACCGGGCGCTTAACGAGAACTGACGATGCTTGTCTATTGGCTGGATATTATTGGCACCGCCGTATTTGCTATCTCGGGCGTATTGCTGGCCGGTAAACTCCGGATGGACCCCTTTGGCGTGCTGGTGCTCGGCGTTGTCACCGCCGTGGGCGGTGGGACCATTCGCGATATGGCGCTCGCCAACGGCCCGGTGTTCTGGGTAAAAGACCCCACCGACCTGGTGGTGGCGATGGTCACCAGCATGATGACCATTCTGCTGGTGCGCCAGCCACGCCGGCTGCCGAAATGGATATTGCCGGTGCTTGATGCCGTTGGTCTGGCGGTATTTGTCGGCATCGGGGTGAATAAAGCGTTTCTGGCCCACAGCGGCCCGCTGGTCGCTATCTGTATGGGTGTCGTCACCGGCGTCGGCGGCGGGATCATTCGCGACGTACTGGCGCGCGAAATTCCGATGATTTTGCGCACGGAAATCTATGCCACGGCCTGTATTGTCGGCGGTATCGTGCACGCCACGGCCTATGACACTTTTCATGTTTCGCTGCAAAATTCGGCGATGATGGGGATGGTCGTCACGCTGATGATTCGCCTTGCGGCTATCCGTTGGCATCTGAAGCTGCCGACTTTTGCTCTCGACGATAACGGGCGCTAAACGGGGAAATTGCCCCGGCGGAGAAGAGCTACCGGGGCGAGAATCCAGTGCGGGAATCAGACGCTGAATGAAGACCCGCAGCCGCAGGTGCTTTTCGCATTCGGGTTGGTCACGATAAAACGCGAGCCTTCCAGGCCTTCAGTGTAGTCGACGGCACCGCCGACCAGATACTGCAGGCTCATCGGATCGACCACCAGGCCTACACCCTGTTTTTCGATGGTCATATCGCCTTCGTTAACCTGATCGTCAAAGGTGAAGCCGTACTGAAAACCACTGCAACCACCACCGGTGATATACACACGCAGTTTCAGGTTTGGATTGTCTTCATCTGCAATCAGGAATTTTACTTTTTTGGCTGCAGCTTCAGTAAACTCCAGCGGCAACGCTACGTCATCACTCATTTTATGCTCCCATTGATACTTCTGACCGGTTAAAGAATAACCCGACCTTATGAGCCATTATCTAATACCCTGGTAAATCGTTCAAGTATTCTCCCCGGCAACCTGCTGCGCTTTTGCCGCCTGTTCTGCGGCCTGCTTCGCCAGCGTGCGCTCCAGGATCGTGGAATACAAAGGCTTACCGCCAAGGAATTGCGCCAGTAGTGTTGCGCCAAGACAGGTAATAATCATTGGCAAAATGAGCTGATAGTTATCGGTCATCTCCAGCACCAGCACAATCCCGGTCAGCGGAGCGCGGATTGACGCCGCCAGCAGGGCCCCCATTCCGGCAATCGCAAAGGTCCCGGCATCCAGATGATAGGCCGGCAACATCGGCGTGACCGCCATCCCGAAGGCGGTTCCCAGCAAGGTTCCCAGCGCCAGCATCGGCGCAAAAATGCCGCCGGGAGCCCCGGAGGAGAAACAGAGTAATGTGGTTATCACGCGGGCGATAAAGATAAACAGCAGCAGTCCCACGGAAAAGTTGCCCGCCGCAGCAATCGGAATCAGGTTAAAGCCGCCCCCCGCCGCCGCCGGTTGAATCAGCCCGAGAACGCCGCACATCCCGCCGATTAACCCGCCGATTAGCACCCACTTCTTCGTATTGCCGCCATGAATACGCTGGAACATATCCTGGGTGCGCAGCACCAGGCTATTAAACAGCGGGCCAACGCAGCCAAAAATCATCCCCAGGATCAGGTACAGCCACAGCGTATTCACCGGCGCATCGCTCAGCTTGCCGACCTCAATAATCGCCGATTCGCCATTAAAGATACGGAACACAATGCTCGACATGATCACGCCGGTAAAGACGGCTTTAATCGAAATCAGGTTGTAGCGAAACTGCGGGCGCATCTCTTCGATAATGAATAAAATCCCCGCCAGCGGCGCGTTAAATGCCGCAGAGAGCCCCGCCGCAGCCCCGGTGGCCAGCAACGTGTGGCGCGCTTCGGGGCTGCGCATGCGGAAAATATCCAGCACCATTCGCCCGACGTTGCCGCCCAGCTGTACCGTTGGCCCTTCGCGACCGAGCACCATGCCGGCGCCCAGCGTCCCCATCCCGCCGATAAATTTCACCGGCAGCACTCGCCACCAGCGAACCGGACGCAGCTCTTCCAGCGCCCCTTCGATCTCCGGTATGCCGGATCCCCCCGCCTCCGGCGCGAAACGGCGCACCAGAAAATAGCCCACCATCGCCAGCAACGCAGATAAAATAAAGGCCAGCGGCCAAATCAGGAACCCGTGATCCGCCACCTGCACCAGCGAACCGATGCGCATGTTCTGCACCCAGTTGACGCTCTTTTCAAAGGCGACCCCCACCAGCCCGGCCAGCGTGCCGACCACGGCGGCCATCAGCAGCACCGCCAGCGGCGTTTTGTCACGTTGAACTAATCGACGTACCACATCGCCACGACGCAAGCGCACGATTTGTTTTGCTTCAAAAGTAGAGGCTTCTGTTTTCATACTCTTATCGTCAATAGTCATACAAATACGAAGGGGACATTTTAGCCTTCTGAACGTCCTACGTCGCGGGAAAAATGCACCGGCTGCGCTTTGTTTCAATTGGGCAAAACTTTCATAACTATCCTGGAATAACTTAGAATAACCAGCAAAACATTTATCACGAACCAGGATCATGGCAATGAGCAAATCTGAAACACTCTATAGCGCCGCACGTGAACTCATCCCCGGCGGCGTGAACTCGCCGGTCCGTGCCTTTAGCGGCGTGGGCGGTACACCGCTGTTTATCGAACGCGCCGACGGCGCCAGACTGTACGATGTCGACGGTAAAGCGTATATCGATTATGTCGGCTCCTGGGGACCTATGGTGCTGGGCCATAACCATCCGGCCATTCGCAACGCGGTGATTGAAGCCGCGGAACGCGGCCTGAGCTTTGGCGCGCCGACGGAAATGGAAGTCAAAATGGCGGAGCTGGTGACCGAACTGGTCCCCACGATGGATATGGTGCGGATGGTGAACTCCGGTACCGAAGCAACCATGAGCGCCATTCGCCTGGCCCGTGGCTTTACCGGCCGTGACAAAATCATCAAGTTTGAAGGGTGCTATCACGGCCATGCCGACTGTCTGCTGGTGAAAGCGGGCTCCGGCGCGCTGACGCTGGGCCAGCCGAACTCACCGGGCGTACCGGCTGATTTTGCTAAACATACCCTGACCTGTACCTATAACGATCTGACTTCCGTTCGCGCCGCGTTTGAGCAGTATCCGCAAGAGATTGCCTGCATCATCGTCGAGCCGGTAGCCGGCAACATGAACTGCATCCCACCGCTGCCGGAGTTCCTGCCGGGCCTGCGGGCGCTGTGCGACGAATTTGGCGCGCTGCTGATTATCGATGAAGTGATGACCGGCTTCCGGGTGGCGCTGGCGGGCGCGCAGTCATACTACGACGTAGTCCCGGATCTGACCTGTCTGGGCAAAATCATCGGGGGCGGCATGCCGGTCGGCGCATTTGGCGGTCGTCGCGAGGTGATGGATGCCCTGGCCCCGACCGGCCCGGTGTATCAGGCCGGAACCTTGTCTGGTAACCCGATAGCCATGGCGGCCGGTTTTGCCTGCCTGACCGAAGTCGCGCAGCCGGGCGTCCACGAAACGCTAACGGATTTAACCAATCAGCTCTCTCAAGGGCTGCTGGATGCCGCACGCGAAGCGGGCATTCCGCTGGTGGTGAATAATGTGGGCGGCATGTTCGGCCTCTTCTTTACCGATGCCGAGACGGTCACCTGCTATCAGGATGTGCTGAAGTGCGACGTTGAACGCTTTAAGCGTTTCTTCCATCTGATGCTGGAAGAAGGCGTCTATCTGGCGCCATCGGCGTTTGAGGCCGGCTTTATGTCGATAGCCCACACCCCTGATGATATCAACGATACCATCGCCGCCGCCCGTAAGGCGTTTGCGAAGCTGTAATGCAATGCCGGGCGGCGCAAGCTTGCCCGGCCTGTGTTTGTGTCGCCCCGCTAAGCGAAACGCCAGCGGGGAAAATTATCGGCTCTGTTTCCTCAGCAGATAAATAAAGTACGGCGCGCCGATAAAGGTCGACAGCAGACCTGCGGGGATCTGATACGGAAACATCATCATTCGCCCGCACCAGTCGGCAAAGACCAGCAGCAACCCACCAATCAGCCCGGCCATCACCATCTGCGGCATCGTCCGGCGGAATCCCATCATGCGCGCAATATGCGGCGCCATCAGGCCAACAAAACTCAGCGGGCCAATAGTCAGCGTGGCGGCTGCCGTCAGGCCGGCGGCCAGCAGCAGCAGAGCGACCCGCGACGGCGTCAGCGCCATGCCTACCGCGCGAGCGGCTTCCCCCCCCAGCGGCAGAATCATCAGCCAGCGCCGACACAGCGGCACCAGAATCAGCAACAGCACCATCGCAATCCCGCTGCGCACCACCATCTCCGGCGTGGCGCTGTAGGTCGAGCCGGAAATCCACGTCAGAATCTGCGCCATTCGCGGATCGCCGCTGGCCTGCAGCATCATCAACAGCATAGTGAAGGCGGTGCTGAGCGCCATCCCCGCCAGCAGCATCCGGTGCGGTGAGAAACCGCCGCGCCCGGCAGCAACCAGGATAACCAGCAGCGTCGCCGCCGCCCCCAGGCTACCGGCAGGCAGCAGCCAGCCGAAAGCGTTGCCGGGAACGAAAAACAGCATCAGGACAATACCAAAAGCCGCGCCGGAGCTGATGCCCAGCACTTCCGGGCTGGCCATCGGGTTACCGGTCAGACGCTGGATAATACAACCCGCGACCGCCAGCATCACCCCGGCAAACAGCGCGGCGAGCACCCGCGGCCAGCGCCACGGCATCAGTTGATCCAGCAGCGTGCCGCTCGCCCAGTGCCAGCTCTGGGCATCTCGGCCAAAGGCCAGCGCCACGAGGAGCGCCAGCAGCAGAATCAGCAAGCCGCCAAACGCAAATCCCCGTACGTTTTGCCGTTCCACCAGCACTTTATCGCCGGCATTCATCACCGGCGCACTGATGCTGCGCAAGCGCGGCAGCAGCCACAGCAGCAGCGGCGCGCCGATCAGCGCCGTTACGGAACCAGTGGACACTTCCCGCCACACCCGGGTCAGCCACAGAATAATTTGGTCAGACAGCCAGAGAATGAGCGCGCCAATCACCGCCGCCAGCAGCAGTCGCGACAGCAGACGACGCGCGCCGAGCATTTTCGCCAGCAGCGGCGAAAACAGGCCGATAAAACCGATAATCCCCACCGCATTCACCAGCATCGCGCTGATCACGATAGCCAGCGTCAGCGTGGCCAGGCGCGCCAGAGAGAGCGCCAGTCCGAGATTACGCGCCACGCCATCATCCAGCCCCATCAGCGTGAGGGGGCGCAGCAGCAGCAGCGTTAAAATGAGGCCACCGAGCAGCTGCGGCCACAGCCGTTGCACCACGCTCCAGTCGGTTTGCGTCAGCGTACCGGTGCTCCACAGGAACATACTTTGCAGCTGATCGTGATGGAAAATGACCATTAGCTGGTTCAGCGCCCCGCAGTACAGACTGACCACCAGACCGGCCAGAATCAGGGTTACCGGCGACAGCCGTTTTCCCCACGAGACGCCGAAAACCAACGCCCCGACAAGACAGGCCCCCGCCAGCGCGGCGAACTGCGAAGCCAGAACGCCGGGAATCGCCCACAGCGTCGTCACCGTCATCCCCAGCTGAGCGCCGGTCGCGACCCCGAGGGTGGTCGGTTCCGCCAGCGGGTTGCGCAGCACCTGCTGGAACAGCACGCCCACCAGTCCGAGCCCCGCGCCAACCAGCAGCGACACCGCCAGTCTCGGCAGCAGGCTGTAGTGGAACAACATCTGCGCGATATTGTCGATATCCGGCTGCCACAGCGCCTGACGCCACTCGTGCTGCGGCAGCGCCGCCTGGAGATTGAAGAAGCTGAGCGCAAACGCGGCAATCGCCAGCACCGTCAGCAGCAGAGCCGCCAGAGGAGACAGTCGCGATCTCATGCCTCACCTCCCTGAGCATCCGCCAGTACGCGGGCAAAATGCATCGCCGACAGCGTCGCGCCGTAGAACCAGACCGCCGGCACGCGCTGGAAGCGCCCTTCGCGGACAAACGGCATCGCCTGCCAGAGCGGCGTACTCATCAGTTGGCTCATTTCGGCATGATTACCATGATCAAAGCAGATAACATCGGTCTCTTTGTAGGCGGCCAGCCGATCGATACCGACGCTGACGCTGCCCCAGAAGGCGGTTTCACCGCGCCAGGCATTTTTAATCCCCAGGCGATCGAGCACCTCCTGGAACAGGCAATTATTGCCGAAAACCAGGACATGGCGGGGATCGAGCAAGGTGATCATCAGCAGCGGACGATCGCCTCGACGGGCGAAACGCGGGCGCAGGTTCTCCATCAGCGCATCAAATTCCGCCAGATGGCGCTTCGCCGCCTGCTGGCGGCCAATCAGCTCGGCCATCTCGTTGAGTGACTGCTGCGCCATCAGCAGCGGTCGTTTACCGTCGCTGAAGGTGAATCCCCGCCCCGGGGCAATACGCGCCAGTTTCTCTGGCGACGGCCCGTATCCGGCCGACCAGACGATAAACGACGGTTTCATCTGCGTCAGCAGCTCGAGATTCGGCTCCGTACGCAGCCCGACATCAATCACCGAGGAGGGCAGCGCCGGTTCATTCACCCACAGGTTATAGTTCGGGATATCGGCCACGCCGTAGGGCGTCACGCCAAGCGCCAGCAGGAGTTCTGCCGGCAGCCACTCCAGCGCCACAATACGCTGCGGATCGAGGGTTGCGGCCTGGGCGCCGCGCATCTGCCACAGCAGGGGTGACAGGGCCATCGCCGCCAGCAGACGGCGACGGGTTATTAAAGGCGTCTTTTCCATCAATAGACAAAGCTTACCGGCGCGCTACCCGCCGGATGCGGCAGAATACCCATCGGAATACCGTAAATTTGCTCCAGCGTTTCGCTGCGCATCAGCTGCGCGGGCGTTCCCTGAGCAATCATCTCACCACCGCGTAACGCGACCAGATAATCACAGTAACGGGCAGCCATGTTGATATCGTGCAGGACGGCGATCACCGTTAACCCGCGCTGTTGACTCAAACGATGCACCAGTGCCAGGACATCAACCTGATGGGCGATATCCAGCGCCGAGGTGGGTTCATCCAGCAATAAACAGCGGCTGTCCTGCGCCACCAGCATGGCAATCCACGCCCGCTGCCGTTCACCGCCGGACAGGCTGTCAACCAGCCGGTGCGCCAGCGGCTTAAGACCGACCAGCGCAATCGCCTCTTCCACTTTCTCGCGGTCGGCGGCGCCAAA
This sequence comes from Klebsiella sp. YJ, assembly GCF_002108615.1. Classification (NCBI taxonomy): domain Bacteria; kingdom Pseudomonadati; phylum Pseudomonadota; class Gammaproteobacteria; order Enterobacterales; family Enterobacteriaceae; genus Klebsiella; species Klebsiella sp. YJ. The sequence goes on along the minus strand of NZ_MTEG01000013.1, from coordinate 165,938 downwards.
ACGCCCCAGCGCGCCGTGCCACGGATAGCGGCCGATTGCCACCAGCTCACGCACCGTCATCCCTTCCGCCGGCGGTAACTGCTGCGGCAGGTAGGCCACTTTACGGGCAAAGGCTTTGCTGCTCCAGCTGTCCAGCGGCTGCCCGTCCAGCAGCACATCGCCTTCCGACGGCGGCTGATGACGGCCGAGCATTTTCAGCAGTGTGGATTTGCCGGAGCCATTATGGCCAATCAGCCCCGTCACTTGTCCCGCCGGGAAAGTTAAGGAGAGAGGATGCAGCAGCGTACGGCCAGGTACGCGGAAGGTAACGCGATTCAACGAAAACGTGGTATCAGAGTGCGGAGAGTTTTCCTGCATAGCGGCGACCTGGTGAACGGCGCGGCGAACCGCGCCCGGTAAGTGATTAGAAGCGGAAGGTTCCGGTCGCAATAACCTGACGTCCTGCGCCCCAGTAGCACGCGTATTCGCTGTAGCAGCTGGATACGTACTCACGATCGAACAGGTTGTTCACGTTGATCCCCACAGACGATCCTGGCAGACCAAAACGCGCCAGATCGTATTTCACCGTGGCATCCATCAAGGCATAGCCAGCCACGTTGAAGGAGTCGTTTTTCTTCCCGGTGTCCGTATCATTTTTGTAGTAGCTCACCGTCGAGCCGATATAACGCGCCCCGGCCCCAACCGTCAGACCGCTCAGCGCGCTCTCGTGGAAGGTATAATCCGCCCACAGCGACGCCATGTTGCGCGGAACTTCCGCCGGACGTTTGCCTTTGAATACGGTGTCTTCGGTGTACTCCGCATCGGTATAGCTATAGGCCGCCGTCAGGTTGATATTGGCATTGACCGCCGCTTTTGCTTCCAGCTCAAAACCGCGCGAGCGAATTTCACCTGTTTGAACGCTATAAATTCCGTACGGATCGTTGGGATCCGCGGTCAGGTTTTTGTCTTTGGTCAGCTGATAGACTGCCGCGGTCACCACCACCGGCATATCTTTCGGGACGTATTTCACGCCCGCTTCATACTGCTCGCCGCGGGAAGGATCGAACGGCTTGCCTTCGCGGGAAGAGCCGGAAACCGGTTCGAAGGACTGGCTATAGCTGAAGTACGGAGAAATTCCGTTATCGAACAGATAGTTAATACCGCCACGCCAGGTAAACTGCTGATCGTGGTTTTCCGCGAGATCGTTAGAAGAGCGCGTCAGGGTTGAAGCCATGGCGTAATCATAGCGGCCGCCCAGCGTCATCACCCATTTGTCCCACTCCATCTGGTCCTGAGCATACAGGCCGGTCTGCTCCATGCGGTTCAGCACCGCGTAGGGGAAGTTCACGTTGACGTTCGCATCACCGTATTGCGGGTTGCTCATGCTGATTGAATCGGCAGAACCGTATTCAGCATTCACATCGTTACGCATGCGCGAATAATCAACGCCGGTCAGCAACGTATGGTTGACCGCGCCGGTGGCAAAGTCAGACTGCAGCTGCGTATCAACGGTGAACGTATTGAGATGTTCATCAGAACGCACATAGGCGCGGTTGATTTGGCCCGGAGCCGAATAGCCGTTACCGTAAACGGAGCGATACAGCGTCTTCACGTCGGCATAGCGCAGGTTCTGGCGCACGGTGAAGGTGTCATCGAACTGATGCGAGAAGCTGTAGCCGACCATCTGCTGACGGCGGGACATCTTGTTATCCGGCTCGCCTTCGTTGTAATCAGTCGGCAGCTTATGGGCGTTGCCGTTGGCGTCGTAATACGGCACCACGGTCCCTTCGCGAGGCAGCCAACCGTAGTAACCGGCATACGGATCGTTCTGGAAGTTACTGAGGAAAGTGAAGTCGGTTTTATCATCCGGACGCCAGCTGAAGGAGGGCGCGACCGCGTAGCGAGTTGATTTCGCCATCTGCTGCTGCGCATCCTGACTGCGGCCTAAACCGGTCAGTCGATATGACCACACGCCGTTATCATCGATGGCATCACTGAAGTCAAAACCGGTCTGCCACAGATTATCGGTACCCATTTTGAACTGAATTTCTTTCAGCGGTTCGGTCGTCGGACGCTTGCTCACCATGCTGACGATACCGCCAGGGTTGCTGTTGCCGTACAGCACCGATGTTGGTCCACGCATCACTTCCACGCGCTCAAGGAAGTAAGGGTCCATCGACACTTCTGAATAGTTATTCCCCTGCAGCTTCATGCCGTCCAGATACTGGTTGGTATTGACCGTTGTGGAGGTCGTGAAGCCGCGAATGGTCACCACGTCATAGGTGGTAGAGCTGCCGCGGGTGGAGAAGACGCTCGGCGTATAGGACAGCGCCTCTTTTACCGTCGTCGGCTGCTTCATGTCCATCTCGGCGCGGGTGACGACGGAGACAGACTGTGGTGTTTTTTCAATCGGAGTATCGGTTTTGGTCGCCGTTGCCGAATGTTTCGCAGCGATCGTGGGCGCCGGCCCCCAGGCACTCTCTTGGGTGGCCGGTGCCGCGATAACGGTGATGGTTTCTTCTTTTTTCGGTTCAACTGCTGCCTGCGCATAGACAGACATGCCGCTAACCGCCGTGGCTACTACGACTGCGATTTTACGCAGCGAGTGATTTGGCTGAGCAGTTTTTGGACGCGCCATGGGTATATCTCTGATGAAAGTGAATGATAACGTAAACGAGAATTATTATTATGACCGTTGCATAATAGGCGAAACGCAGAATACAAGGCAAGTGGTATGCCCCGCGCTGGAGACTGAAGGACGAAATAATAACCAGGCAGTTATTGTGGGGTTAAGTGACTGTTAAGTAATGTGCAGAAATAAAAAAGCCCCCTGATACATCTGTATCAGGGGGCCTGGTGACGACGATCAGTTACCGCCGAACATATCCTTAATCCAGCCTGCTACGCCATCGCTCTTTTCCTGCTTCGCGGGCTGTTGCTGCTGCTGTTGCTGCTGCGCCGGCTGCTGCTGCCCGGACTGATTGAACGGATTGTTCTGCTGTTGCTGCTCCAGCTGCTGCTGTTGCATCTGCTCGCCCTGGCGACACAGCGCATCCGGCGTGGTTGTCCAGACCGGAAGCGAACGCATCCCCCCGCTACATACAAAGTTGCCATTGCTGTCCACGCCCATATCCACCACGTCTTCCGGTGCCGTCAACACCAGCGGCGTCGGCGTCTGGTTAGCCAGATAGCGCTGGTAAATAGACATGGCGCCGCTGGCACCGTAGAGTTTCGTCGGCTGGTTGTTATCGCGACCCACCCAGGTAATGGTCACCTGACCGCCGTCAATACCGGCAAACCAGGTGTCGACGTTATTGTTGGTGGTCCCGGTTTTCCCTGCCAGATGCAGGCCCGGATACTTCGCGCCAAGCTGACGACCGGTACCACGCTGCACAACCTGCTGCATGGTCCACAGCGTCATGTACGCCGCCTGCGCCGGCACCGCACGCTCTGCCTGCGGATAGCTCTGATACAGCACGGTACCATCTTCGGCGATGACCGAACGCAGCGCCGAAAGCGTCGCGCGGTTACCGCCGCTGGCGATGGTCTGGAACGCCTGCGCGACTTCGATCGGCGTCAGGTTCAGCGCCCCGAGAATCATCGCCGGTACCGGGTGCAGCTGATCTTTCGGCGCCCCCAGTTTGACCCAGGTGTCGGTTATCGCCGGCAGGCCCAGCGCCATCCCGAGGTTAACGGTCGGCACGTTCATCGAGCGCGTCAACGCATCCACCAGCATCACCTGACCGCTAAAGCGACGATCGTCGTTCTGCGGAGACCAGGTCTGACCGTTTGGCAGACGGATGGTGATCGGGGCATCGGCAATCGAAGTATTCAGGCGATACTGGTTCGGCAAGCTTAGCGCCGTCAGATAGGTCGCCGGCTTGGCCAGAGAACCGATTGAACGGCGGGCCTGCATCGCGCGGTTGTAACCGGCAAACTGCGGCTCCGCACCGCCGACCATCGCCCGCACTTCACCCGTAAAGCGGTCAACCACCACCATCGCGGTTTCCAGATCCGGTAGCTTACGCTGTTTCTTCAGGGCCGGAATGCCGTCGGTCGCCGCTTTCTCTGCCGCATCCTGCGCAACGGAGTCAAAGGTAGTAAAGATCTTCACGCCGGAGAGATCTTTCACCTTATCGCCCAGTTTCGCCTGCAGCTCCTGACGAACCATCTGCATAAATGCCGGCTGTGGAGAGATCACGCCGCCGCGCGGCTGCACGCCCAGCGGACGCGCGCTCAGCATGTCATACAGCTCCTGATCGATCACGTTCTGCTGCTGCAGCAGACGCAGTACCAGGTTGCGTCGTTCCAGCGCCAGCTTCGGATTACGCCATGGGTTGTAAATCGATGCGCCTTTCACCATCCCGACCAGCAGCGCCTGCTGATCGAGGCTGAGTTCTTCCACCGGGCGGCCAAAGTAATAGAGGCTCGCCAGCGGGAAGCCGCGAATTTCGTTGTCGCCGCTCTGACCGAGGTATACCTCGTTCATATACAGTTCAAGGATACGATCCTTGCTGTAACGCGCATCAACGATCAGCGCCATATAGGCTTCGTTCGCTTTACGCCAGTAAGAACGCTCGCTGGAAAGGAACAGGTTTTTCACCAGTTGCTGGGTCAGAGTACTGGCCCCCTGCACCGTGCGCCCGGCCGTCAGGTTCGCCAGCACCGCACGACCAATCGAGTACAGGCTGATCCCGTCGTGTTCATAGAAGTGACGGTCTTCGGTCGCCAGCAGCGTATCCACCAGCAGATCCGGGAAACCGCTGCGCTTCACAAACAGACGCTGTTCGCCATTTGCCGACTGCAGCATGGTGATCAGCCGCGGATCGAGACGGAAGAAGCCGAACTGACGGTTGTTCTCCATATTCTCAATCGTTTCCAGATGATCGCCGTCAAAGGTCAGACGCGCGCGCACCTGCCCTTCTTTACTATCAGGGAAATCAAACGGACGACGGATCATCTCAATGCTGTTGGCCTGCACGGTGTACTCGCCCGGGCGCGTCATTGCGCTGACCTGGCGGTACTGCGTGGCATTCAGCAGACGAACCATTTCATTTTTGCTGATCTGCATATCCGGTTCGAGGTTCACCATACGGCCATAGACCGCCGCCGGAAGCTCCCAAACTTTGCCGTCGATACGGCTACGGATTTTCTGATCGAGGTAGACACCGTAAGCGGCAACCAGCACCGCGACCACGATCCCTAGCTTGAACAGTAGCCATAGCCAGGTACGTTTACGCCGAGGCTTGTTACCTTTGCCTTTTGCTTTCTTCGGCATCGGCTCTTCATCCTCATAATCATAATCATCATCGTCGTAATCATCGTCGTAGTCCTCATCCCGGACCCGACGACGAGTCACTTTTTGTTTTGCCGGACGCGAGGGCTTTCCCTTACGTCCGATAGGCTCGCGGTCATCTCCCGCCATGCTTTTTCTCCGCAACTTTCAGGCGTAAAAGCCTGATTCTCAATACTTCCTCTTGAAAGAGGAAGAAGATATCTCTCAAATTCACGCCCGGAGGTCTCAACCCGCAGGCCACTACCTCGGTATCACAGCGCTTCGCGTCACAGGGCGCGGTCATGATGTATGCTTATGCACTCCTGGAGAATTCATAATATAAATCATCATGTTACACACATCGCCTGACGAGAATTTTGGGACATAGCACAAATAGTCCAGGTGACACAGGATAGCACTAAACCGGGACAGGCTTAACCAGCATTTTACTCCCTCACGACGTAACAAAAGCGAAAATATTATGTTTTTTAATAACATAAAAAATATCCTTCGCCGTTCATCGTCGCAGCGGTCTGCCTGAGGACCTCTGCAGCGATAAAAAACAAAAACCTCAGCGCTGGTTGAATATTATATTGTGAGTGTGACAACAAATATTCTGGTAAGAAGTAAAGAGAAACATTAAGCCATTTGACGATAAAAACGGGAGCGCCTTAACAAATATCTATAATAATATTTCCTGATGACAGCATGGAAATATTTGTTAAACTGTCCTCCAGTTAACCCGATCTGTTTAATATATTATGCGAACTTCCATTATATTTCCGCTGCTCATGATTGCCGTTCTCGCGGGTTGCCAGCAGAACCGTTCGTCTACGCTCAGCCCCACTATCAGCAACGAAGCGCAGCTGGAACAGCTCTCTTCCGTCGCCGCCGGCGCGCGTTATCTGAAAAACAAATGCAGCCGTAGCGATCTTCCTTCCGATGATGCTATCGACCGCGCGGCATGGAATGTCGGTAAAAAGAGAGGATGGGGTAATATTGATTACGCCACGCTCAGCCAGCGCAGCACGCAAATGTATCAGCAACTGCAGCAGGACAGTACGCCGGAAACCACAAAATGCAGCCAGTTTAATCGCCAGCTGGCGCCATTTATTGATAGCTTACGCAGTCAATAAAATGACGAAATAGCCCTACTGTTTTTTATTTCATACCGCTTTATTCCCCTTGAGGGCTATCTTCAATAATGCCTCCCGGCCAGTCGTCGAGAGCGGCAAGGGTAAATGTCTTACCGTTAAAACTGAACAGCGTGACATCCTGCTGAATTTGCTCAATCACCAGATTCGGCAGCGGCGACTCCCCCTCTTTCCAGGACTGACCATTTAAAACGATGCTGCGTTTCTCCGCCGACGACGCGTAAACATGCGCGCTATAGCGCAGCGCGGGCAGATTATCTTCATCAACGATAGCCTCGGGCTTCGCTTTCACTTTCTCAGGTTCCGCAGCGGCTACCGGCTTCGCCTCTTTTTGCGCTGAGGAAGCCATTGGCACCAGTGCCGCATGCGCCACCGGCACAACCAACGCTGACGTGACAGGGGGATTGCGCCACTGCTCGCCAGCAAACCAGCCGAGGGCAATCAGCAGTGCGGCATAGACTGGCACGATCGGATACGGCACCTGCACCATGCGTCCGATCACCACCGGCGGTTCGCCCTCATGCGCAATGGACGCGGGCAAACGGCACGCTTTGTCATCAGAAACGATCACGCTCTCTCCTTTCCCCATAAAACAATAGCCCGGCAACGTCTGCCGGGCTATCAGGCTCCCTTCGCAGAGAGCGGCACAAGCCCCGGCGTTACTTACTGCTCACCGGCAGCCCTGTCCCCTGGACATCGCCCTGAGGTTTTTCCAGTACCGCCACGGACCAGGCTGGCAGGGTAATCGCGCCATTGGCCGCAATCTCCACGCCGCTCGCCAACGATCCGTCACCGGCTGCCTGCTGGATTGTGCTCAGCTGCAGATTGTCGCCGGTGAAGTCATTGAGAGTCCGGCTCTCGGATGCGGCGTTGATCGCTACCACCAGTCCATCAACCCGGCTATCGAGACTCGCCCCTGCCTGCACGCCATCATCGATAGTCATGATCAGCAGACCAGCCTGCTGATCCGGCCCGGTATTACGGAAATCCACGCGCTTCATCACCGCACTGCCGTCACCTAAGGTGAACAGCGGGGAGGATTTACGCAGCCCGGTCAGCTCCCGGTAGAACGCGGTCATCTGCTTCAGCTCCGCTTCGCCAGGCGTGGCAACCATCTCTTTAACGCGAGAAATCACGTCATAGTTGCTGCCGTCATCGCTGATGCGCGGCATCCCGACATTAAAGTTATTGTCCTGCATGGCATAATCCACGCGGTTAAACCAGTCGCCGGAATCGTAGGAGTCGCGGGTAAAGGATTTCGAGCGCAGCAGTTCAGAACCCTGCTGGTCGAAAGCAATCCCCTGCCCCAGCATCACCGTCGCCAGCGATACTGCCTGCATCCGCACGCGCGTATTCAGGTCAGCCTGCTGCGCGGCCTTGTAGGTAATCATGTCCCACAGCGTCTGGTTGTCGTGCTTCGAAACATAGTTGACGACTTCCGTCGGGTCAGCGGCATAGCCGCCAGGCGCGCCGTTATAGTCAATTTCGCTGCCTTTCTTCACCGCACCGTCTTTATCGATCAAGATAAAGTCGGCAAGGTTACCGGCCATCCCCAGACGAGTCAGATCGGCCAGGTGATGAACCTGGTCGTCGTTCAGGGTGGTCAGCTCGTTTGGCAACACGCCCGCGCCGCTGCCAACCCCCTGGTTTTCACGCAGCGCATCGCCGGAATCGAACGGGCCGCCGCCGCGCACGGCGTCACGCAGACGATCGGAGAACGTACCGATGCCGGTGCCTTTCAGGTTGATCTGCGAGGCGATTTCAAAGCGATCGCTCTGGTTAGAGTCCCAGCCTTCGCCGAAGAAGTAGATATCCGGGTTCAGGGCCTTAATGCGATCCCACGCCGAGAGAATTTGCGCTTTCGGGTGATAGCCCATCAGGTCGAAGCGGAAACCATCGATTTTATAATCCGTGGTCCACACCGCCAGCGAATCGGCAATCAGCTTCGCAAACATACGATGCTCAGGCGCCGAATCCGAACAACAGGTGGCCGACTCAACGCTGCCGGTGCTTTCATTCAGACGCTGATAGTACCAGGGGACTATCTTATCCAGCACTGACGTACGGTCAGTCGGTCCCGCGGCATTGGTATGGTTGTACACGACATCCATAATGACGTTCATGCCCAGATCCTGCTTGATCGCCTGAATCATGGTGCGAAACTCTTTGATGCGCGTCGTGCCTTCCGGGTTGGTCGCGTACGAACCTTCCGGCACCGTATAGTGGAACGGATCGTAACCCCAGTTAAAGGAGTCGGTCTGCGCCACCAGGGTGTTCAGCGCCTGAACCTGCGGATTGTCCTGACTATCGCTCTGCTTCAGCTGATTGAGCACCTCTTCAACGGTGGAGCCGCTGGTGCAATACCCGGCAAACTCGCTGCTCTTCACCGCGCTATTAACTTCGCACAGGTGGCTGAACGACTGCTGGATATCGGCAACTTTATCGCTGAACTCGTTGACCGTCGCCAGATCGAAGACCGGCAGCAGCTCAACGTGCGTGACGCCTGAAGCGGAGAGCTTCTTCAGATGCTGCACCATATTGCTGTCGCCGGCGGTCAGCGCAAGGTATTTACCGCGCAGTTCAGCCGGAACGGTTTGATCCCAGGCGGAGAGATCGCGAATGTGCGATTCATGAATCGTCATTTTCGCCAGATCGGCTTTGGTTTTCTGGGCATGCGGCATCGTCAGACTATCCCAGCCTTCTGGCTTAAGATCGCTGTCGTTGAGGTCAACGACCTGACTGTATTCCGAGTTAGTGGATAAGCTATGGGAGTAGGGGTCGGTCACTTCATACTGTTCAACCTGGCGCGACTGCGGATGGTAAACCGTCAGCGCATAGCGATAGAACGCCCCTTTCAGGTCGCTACCGCCCTGCCACGTCCAGGAACCCGATGTGCTGTCACGGGTCATCGGATGGCTGGCCAGCACTTTTTTATCCGCGCTGTAGAGCACCAGATCGACCTGCTGCGCGGTGGGCGCCCACAGGCGGAAATTGACTCCGCCGTCGCTCACCTGCGCACCGTAGTTCAGCGCTTCCGCCGCCGGCGCATAGGTGTCATCCAGTACGCCCGCCGTCTGCACCTGGGTGGCGGAAATCAGGATCCCGTCCTCGGCGGCGGCAATGGCTACCGTTTCCCCCTGCAGCAACTCATCCGTTTTGGCGTCATCCGGCAGTTTAAACGCCGCATAGCCTGAAAGCTGCGGGAAACGCATGCTGACCTGCTGGCTGATGGTGGTTGGCGTCAGCTTCAGGTAACGGTCGGTAAATTTTCCTTCGCTATCGGCCGCCACTTTGCTGCTGTGGCTATAGTACAACCGTACGATTGGCTGGTCTTCGCCAGCCGGCCACAGCAGCGTCGTTTTATCAACCCAGTGAGCTTCGGCAAGCGCCACGCCGAAAGCGGCGCGGAAGGCATCAGCACGAGAGTCATAGATCGCGCTGTTACCCGCGATCACCGATACCGTGCGATCCGTGAAGTCGCCAAACGACACGCGCAGGTCGCTGTCGATCAACTTGTTGGTGCCATCTCTGACGATGACGTTGATACAACCGCTCTCTTTATTCAGCGGAATGACCCAGTACGGGCCGTATTTATCGCTACCGGCCGGCGTAGTGCTGACGTCATTCCAGTCGGCTACCGGCGCGCTTAATGCATCGCAGGTTTCATTATTCCAGAGATACAGGTTCTTACTGCTGTAATCCGCCGGGCTGGTACCGGTGATCCCGGCAATATCGACCAGATGGATAACGGCCTGATTCGCCGTCGCCATCACGGCTTCGCCAGGAACCGCCACATCGGGTAAACGAACAACGACATCCTGGTTATCAGGATTGCCAGGGTTATCAGGTGAACCAGAGGAAGAAGATGAAGAACTATTATCGCAGCCGCTAAGTAAAATCAACGAGCCAAGGAATAGGGCATTACAGGTATATCTGAGCATTCGATAGTCCCTAATATGCTTAATAATTTATGAAAGGTAAGAAAAGATGTTTATCTGTAAAGCATCGCAATTAGATATTTTTGTTTTCTCCGGTTCAATCATCCATTAACAATTAATGGGGGGGCGTAGGTGGCCGGGGGAGTAAAAATAAAAAGGGAATGACGACCCGGATAGCGAAACTCATTATGATTCACGACGACAAATCCGCTTTCTCGCAATAAAAGCTCGCAATATAAAAAAACCACCCACCAATATAGGTAGGGGTACTGTATCGCCTCGAGGGAAATAAAATGAGCAACGGAATAAAAAGATATATTTCTGTGATGCAGTTAACACTAATAAATAAAAAATACATGCATTACGCACCGCATATTGCCATGCTCGTCACCTTATTACTGATTGGCCAACAGCTGGCAAAATTAAGCTGGCGAATGATACTCCCTGCATACTCTCCGGCTATTGAGGTGAATGACGCGCCGGAGATCTCCCCGCTCATCCCGGCGCCAAAAACGGAATTACCGGTATTCACGCTATTCGGTCGCGCAGAAAAAAAACCGCAATCATCGGCCCATGACGAGAGCCTTGACCAGGCCCCGCTCTCGTCCCTTAAACTGCGGATTACCGGCCTGCTCGCCAGCAGCGACGCGGCTCGTTCGATTGTCATCATGGCAAAAGGAAATCAACAAGTTAGCCTGATGACCGGCGACAGCACACCGGGTAATGAAGCCCGGATTATCGCGATTCTGCGCGATCGCATTATTGTCAACTACCGGGGCAGAAATGAAGCGATTTTACTCGCGGATGACGGCTCGATGAAAGCCGCAGGCGCCCCTGACACCGCGCTTAATTCACCACTCAGCAAGATTCGCCAGCAGCCGCAAAATATCCTTAATTACCTCAATATTTCCCCGGTCATGGTTAACGAGCAGCTCAGCGGATATCGACTTAATCCCGGCAAAGACCCCACGCTTTTCCGTGAATCGGGTTTACATGAAAACGATCTGGCGGTCGCCTTGAACGGGCTTGATCTTCGCGATCGGCAACAGGCTCAGCAGGCATTAAAACAGCTCCCGGAGCTCAGTGAAATAACGCTAACCGTCGAACGCGAAGGCCAGCGACAAGATATCTATTTAGCATTGAGGGATGAATAATTGGCAAAGACAACGATTTTCCGCCTGATTTTCACCACTCTGATGATATTCAGTTCGCTGCTATTCAGGCCGCTGCACGCGGAAGAATTCTCCGCCAGCTTTAAGGGCACCGATATTCAGGAATTTATTAATACCGTCAGCAAGAACCTGAATAAAACGGTCATCATTGATCCCAGCGTACGCGGCACCATTACCGTCCGTAGTTACGATATGCTCAACGAAGAGCAATATTATCAGTTTTTCCTCAGCGTACTGGATGTCTATGGATTTGCCGTTATCAATATGAATAACGGCGTGCTTAAAGTGGTACGTTCGAAAGATGCCAAAACCGCCGCGGTCCCGGTCGCCAGCGATGCCGCCCCCGGTGAAGGGGATGAAGTCGTGACCCGCGTGGTTCCGCTGACCAACGTGGCTGCCCGCGATCTGGCACCGCTGCTGCGCCAGCTCAACGATAACGCCGGCGCGGGCAGCGTGGTGCACTACGAACCCTCTAACGTCCTGCTGATGACCGGACGCGCCGCGGTGATCAAACGCCTGCTGACCATTGTCGAACGCGTCGATAACGCGGGCGATCGCAGCGTAGTGACGGTCCCGCTATCCTGGGCCTCCGCCGCCGACGTAGTCAAACTGGTCACCGAGCTAAACAAAGACACCAGTAAATCCGCGCTTCCCGGTTCGATGGTGGCGAACGTAGTCGCTGACGAGCGCACCAATTCGGTACTGGTGAGCGGCGAGCCGAATTCGCGGCAGCGCATCATCACCATGATTAAACAGCTCGACCGCCAGCAGGCGGTCCAGGGCAATACCAAAGTCATCTACCTCAAATACGCCAAAGCCGCCGATCTGGTGGAAGTGTTAACCGGCATCAGCAGCACTCTGCAGAGCGACAAACAGAGCGCGAAACCGGTGGCCGCGCTGGATAAAAATATCATTATCAAGGCCCACGGTCAGACCAACGCCCTGATTGTCACCGCCGCGCCGGACGTGATGAACGATCTTGAGCGGGTGATCGCCCAGCTGGATATTCGTCGTCCGCAGGTGCTGGTGGAAGCGATTATTGCCGAAGTCCAGGACGCCGACGGCCTCAATCTCGGCGTCCAGTGGGCCAACAAAAATGCCGGGATGACCCAGTTCAACAACAGCGGTCTGCCGATGTCGACGGTGATTGCCGGCGCCAATCAATACAACAAAGACGGCACGGTCACCACTTCGCTTGCCAGCGCGTTAAGCTCGTTTAACGGCATCGCCGCCGGGTTTTACCAAGGCAACTGGGCGATGCTGCTGACCGCGCTCTCCAGCAGCAGCAAAAACGATATTCTCGCGACCCCCAGCATTGTCACTCTCGACAACATGGAAGCCACCTTTAACGTCGGCCAGGAAGTCCCGGTGCTCAGCGGCTCGCAAACCACCTCCGGGGATAACATCTTCAACACCGTTGAACGTAAAACCGTCGGTATCAAGCTCAAGGTCAAACCGCAGATCAACGAAGGCGATTCGGTGCTGCTGGAGATCGAACAGGAGGTCTCCAGCGTCGCCGACTCCGCCTCCAGCACCAGCTCCGATCTAGGGGCCACCTTCAACACCCGGACGGTGAATAATGCGGTACTGGTGGGCAGCGGCGAAACGGTGGTGGTCGGCGGACTGCTGGACAAAAGCGTCACCGATACGGCGGATAAAGTCCCTCTGCTCGGGGATATTCCGGTTATCGGCGCCCTTTTCCGCTCCAGCAGCAAGAAAGTCTCCAAACGGAACCTGATGCTGTTTATCCGCCCGACGATCATTCGCGATCGCGATAGCTACCGTCAGGCCTCTTCGGGCCAGTACAACGCTTTTAACGAAGCCCAGACTAAACAGCGCGGCAAAGAGAACAACGAGGCGTTGCTGAGTGACGATCGGCTGCATATCTACCCGCAGAAGGACACCGTTGCTTTTCGCCAGATAAGCGCCGCCATCGATGCCTTCAACCTGGGAGGCAAGCCATGACGCCAGCAACCGAGTCCCGCCCGCTGCTGCCCTTCGTCTACGCCCGCGCCCACAATATCGTGCTGCTCAGCGATGGCGCGGCCTCTCGGGTCCACTGCCTGCGCAGCACGCCCGCTCAGGCGTTGCTGGAGGCGCGGCGGGTCGCGGATGGGCCGATCGCCGTTGAACATCTCTCCGCTGAAGAGTTTGAAAAGCTGTTGGTGCTGAGCTACCAGCGGGACTCCGCGGAAGCCCGGCGCATGATGGCCGATATCGGTAACGAGCTGGATTTATACACCCTGGCCGAAGAGCTGCCGGATACCGACGACCTGCTGGACAGCGAGGACGATGCGCCGATCATTCGCCTGATTAACGCCATGCTCACCGAGGCCATCAAAGAAAAAGCCTCGGATATTCATATCGAAACCTACGAACGTCATCTGCAAATTCGCTTTCGGGTGGATGGCGTCCTGCGCGAAATCCTGCGCCCGCAGCGCCGCCTCGCCGCCCTGCTGATCTCCCGCATTAAGGTCATGGCAAGCCTCGACATCGCGGAGAAACGCATTCCGCAGGACGGGCGCATGGCGTTGCGCATTGGCGGGCGCGCCGTTGATGTTCGCGTCTCAACGTTGCCTTCCAGTTACGGCGAGCGCGTGGTTTTGCGTCTGCTGGACAAAAACAGCGTCAACCTCGATCTGCTCACCCTGGGGATGCCTCCCGCGCTGTTGCAGCAGGTCGACGATCTGATGGCTCGCCCGCACGGCATCATTCTGGTTACCGGCCCCACCGGTTCAGGCAAAAGCACCACCCTGTACGCCGCCCTCAGCCGGCTCGACGCCCGGGAGCGCAATATCATGACCATTGAGGATCCGGTCGAATATGAGCTGGAGGGTATCGGCCAGACTCAGGTCAACACCAAAGTGGAGATGACCTTTGCCCGCGGGCTGCGCGCGATTTTGCGCCAGGACCCGGACGTGGTGCTGGTGGGGGAAATTCGCGATGGCGAGACGGCGCAGATCGCCGTGCAGGCCTCGTTGACCGGACATCTGGTGCTCTCCACGCTCCATACCAACAGCGCGCTGGGGGCCATTTCGCGTCTGCAGGATATGGGCGTCGAGCCGTTTTTGCTCTCCACGTCGCTGCTGGCCGTCATGTCGCAGCGTCTGGTGCGCCGCCTTTGCCCGCACTGCCGCCAGTCGCAGCCGGCCGATGCGCAAACCGCCGGCCAAATGGCCATCGCCCGCGGAACGCCGCTGTGGCGGGCGGTCGGCTGCGCGGAGTGTAGTTTTACCGGCTATCGCGGACGCACCGGGATCCATGAACTGCTGCGGGTTGACGATCGGGTGCGCATGGCCATCCACCGGGGAGAAAATGAATTAACGCTGATTCAGCAGCTGGGGGCGGACTACACCACTCTGCGGGATGCCGGGCGGGACAAGGTGCTGGCCGGAATCACCAGTTGGGAAGAGGTGGTCAGAGTGACCGAACAGCGCACGGGAGAAGCAGACTAAAATGGCTATCTTTCGCTATCAGGCGCTCGATGAGCATGGCAAAACCCAGCGCGGCGTGCAGCAGGCCGATTCCGCCCGTCACGCCCGCCAGCTGCTGCGGGAAAAAGGCTGGCTGCTCCTTGAGATTCACGCCGTCGCGCAGGCAACGCCGGGCTCCCCTCGATCGCTGCTGACGCGGCGCACCAGTGCCAGCGATCTGGCCTTGCTGACCCGCCAGCTGGCCACGCTGGTGGCGGCCGCCATCCCGCTCGAGAAAGCGCTGGATGCCGTGGCGCAGCAGTGCGAAAAAGCCCCTCTCAGGACCCTGATGGCGGGCGTGCGCGGCAAGGTGCTTGAAGGCCATTCGCTGGCGGAATCCATGCGCGGTTATCCGGGCTGTTTTGATCAGCTGTACTGCGCCATGGTGGCCGCCGGGGAAACTTCCGGTCATCTTGACAGCGTCCTGAACCGACTGGCGGACTATACCGAACAGCGCCAGCAGCTGCGCGCCCGTCTGCTGCAGGCGATGATCTACCCTATCGTCCTGACGCTGGTCGCCATCAGCGTGATCGCCATTTTGCTCTCCACGGTGGTGCCCAAAGTCGTCGATCAGTTTGTCCATATGAAGCAGGCGCTGCCGTTCTCAACCCGCCTGTTGATGGCCCTCAGCGATCTGGTCCGCACCGCCGGCCCCTGGCTGTTGCTGGCGCTGATCGGCGGAGGCCTGCTGCTGCACTACGCCTTACGTCAGCCCGCGCGACGCCTGCTGTGGCACAAACAGCTGCTGCGCCTGCCGCTGATCGGTCGGGTCGCCCGCAGCATCAACAGCGCCCGCTATGCCCGAACCTTAAGCATTCTGAACGCCAGCGCCGTTCCGCTGCTGCTGTCGATGCGCATCAGCGCGGAAGTGCTGAGCAACGCGTGGGCACGCCGCCAGCTGGAGGCGGCCACGGAGTCGGTACACGAAGGCATTAGCCTGCATCGCGCCCTGGAAATGACCGCCCTCTTCCCGCCGATGATGCGCTACATGGTGGCCAGCGGCGAACAGAGCGGAGAACTCAACGGCATGCTCGAACGTGCCGCCGACAACCAGGACCGCGAACTGAGCGCGCAAATTCAGATGGCGCTCAGCCTGTTTGAACCTTTGCTGGTGGTGGCAATGGCTGGAATGGTGCTGTTTATCGTTCTGGCGATCCTGCAACCGATCCTGCAACTCAACACCCTTATGAGTATGTAATTGTCTTAATGGAGAAAAATATGCAACGGCAGCGCGGCTTCACGTTACTGGAAATTATGGTGGTGATTGTCATCCTCGGCATTCTCGCCAGCCTGGTGGTGCCCAACTTAATGGGCAACAAAGAAAAAGCGGATCGCCAGAAGGTGGTCAGCGATCTGGTGGCGCTGGAGGGGGCGCTGGATATGTACAAACTGGACAACAGTCGCTACCCCAATAGCGAGCAGGGTCTCCAGGCGCTGGTCAGCCGGCCTGGCGCCGAGCCGCAGGCGCGTAACTACCCGGAGGGCGGCTATATCCGCCGTCTGCCTCAGGATCCGTGGGGCAACGACTATCAGCTGCTCAGCCCCGGCCAGCACGGTCAGATCGACGTGTTTAGCGTTGGCCCTGACGGGATGCCGGATACCAATGACGATATTGGCAACTGGAATATCGGGAAAAAATAGTGCGACAGCGCGGCTTCACGTTACTGGAAATGATGCTCATTTTGCTGTTGATGGGCGTCAGCGCGGGCATGGTGATGCTGGCGTTTCCGACATCACGCGAGGATGACGCGGCGCACACTCTTGAGCGATTTCAGACGCAGCTGCGCTTTATCCGCGAACGCGGGCTCCAGACCGGCCAGTTCTTTGGCATCTCGATTCACCCCGATCGCTGGCAGTTTATGCTGCTGCAACCGCGCGATGACGCTGCGGCGAATCCCGCTACGGAGGAGAGCTGGTACGGTTATCGCTGGCTGCCGCTGCCGCCGGGCCGCGTCGCCACCGCAGGCCAGGTCGCATCGGGAAAACTGACCCTGAGCTTCCCGCATGATGCCCAATGGACGCCGGGCGAACAGCCCGATGTCCTGCTGTTTCCCGGCGGCGAAGTCACGCCGTTTCAGCTGCAGATCGGCAGCGCCGAAGGGATTGCCGTCGATGCCCGCGGCGCAATCCGCTCAGCCCGACAGGATGGTGGACGATGAAAGCACAATCCGGAATGACGCTTATCGAAGTCATGGTCGCCCTGGTGGTCTTCGCCCTGGCCGGGCTCTCCGTCATGCAGGCGACCCTCCAGCAGACCCGCCACATGGGGCGGATGGAAGAGAAAACCCTCGCCGGCTGGCTCGCCGATAACCAGCTGGTGCAGCTGAAGCTGGAAAACCGCTGGCCGGCGCTGAGCAGCTCGGAAACCGAGGTACAGGCGGCGGGAAGCCGCTGGTATATCCGCTGGCAAGGCGTGGAAACGGAGATCCCGCAGCTACGCGCGCTGGATGTCGAGGTCCGTCACGATAAGCGTGATAAGACCCCGATCGCTTCGCTACGTACCTACGTGACTCAGCCATGATGATACGCACGATGCGCGGTTTTACTCTCGTGGAGATGCTGCTGGCGCTGGCGATTCTGGCGGCGCTGAGCATCGCTGCGATGGCGGTTCTGCAAAACGTCCTCCGCGCCGATAGCCTGACCCGGGAAAAAACGCTGCACGTTGAGGCGCTGCAACGCACCTTCAGCCAGATGGCCGCCGACTTCAATCAGATTATCCCGCGTCGCAGCCGCGAGAGCGCCAGCCTCTTTTTTGCCGGACGTTTTCAGCTCAACAGCGATGACTGGGCGATAGCCTTCAGCCGCAACGGCTGGCCGAATCCGCTGGGGATGCTGCCGCGTTCCGAGATCCAGAACGTCAGCTACCGTCTGCGCCAGCAGCAGCTGGAACGGCTGAGCTATGATCAGCAGGACCCGCTCACCGGCGTCGAACCGACGGTGGACGTCCTGCAAGATGGCATCCAGGCCTTCCGTCTACGCTTCTATGCCAATGGCCGCTGGCAGGAGCGCTGGGACAACACGCAAAGCCTGCCCCTGGGCCTCGAAGTCACCCTGACGCTGGATGGCTACGGGGATATCACGCGCCTGTTTCTGATAACGCCCGGAGCCAGCCAATGAACCACCGACAGCGCGGCGTCGCGCTCCTGATGGTACTGCTGATCCTGGCCCTGATGATGGTGCTGGCAAGCGCGATGACCGAGCGTACGGCGCGCCTCTATCAGCAAACCGCCACCACCCTCGATAACCTGCAGGCGAAATGGTATGCGCTAGGCGCGGAAACCATGGCCGCCGCGCTGCTTCAGCGCGATGCGCTGGACTCCCCGAACCAAACCCATCTGGCGCAAAACTGGGCGCAGGAAGGACGCCGCTTCACGGTCAACGACGGCGAGATTAACGCGACCATCACCGATGGCCAGGCCTGCTTTAACCTCAATGCTATCAACCACGGCAGCGGCGAGGAAAGCGAAGCGATCCCCTGGCCGGCGCGCGCCTTTACCCGCCTGCTGGAAAACCTCGGCGAAGAGCCGCTACGGGCGCTTCAGCTCACCGCCGCGCTGCGCGACTGGATCGATGGCGACCGGGAACCGCGCCTCAACGGCGGCGAAGATGAGGTATACATGGCGCGCTCGCCGGGATACCTCGCCGCGAATCAGAAGATCCAGGACGTCAGCGAACTGCGGCTGATTGCCGGAATGGACGCCGCGCTCTATCTGCGCCTGCTGCCCTTTGTTTGCGCCCTGCCGGACGACGCCCTGCAGCTCAACGTAAATACGCTCAGGGCAGACCAGGCCCCGCTGCTGATGGCGCTCTTTCCTACCGGCGTCAATCTCCAGCAGGCGCGCCAGCTGCTGCAGGATCGCCCGCGCAGCGGCTGGAACAGCGTTGCCGCTTTCCTGGCTCTGCCAGCTTTACAGCAAAGCGATACCGCCGCCGCCCGCCCGTGGCTGACGGTTCACAGTCAACGGTTTGTGGCCGCCTTCACCGTAGTGATGGGCAGCACGCGTTATCAGCAGCGGAGTGTCCTGCAAAAAGAAGGTCGTACTTTCCGTATTATCCAGCGGCATTATGGACTCTATAGGGTGGCCGATGAATCACGATAAAACCGCGCAGCGAGAGATGCTCATTGTGCGTCTTGCTGCCCCCGAGCGCCCCGTCGCCTGGCGACTGGTCTGCCCGGGTGACCCGCAACGGGAAGCCTGCGGCGAGTGGTCCGCCACCGGCGCTGACGCTACGCTCCCCGAACTGGCGCAACGCTATCCCGCCTGGGTACTGGTCCCGGCCAGCGACTGCGCCTTCCACCACGTCACGCTCCCGGCGGGTCTGCGCAAAGCTCCACAACAGGTGGTGCCGTTTTTACTGGAAGAGCAGCTGGCCACCGACGTCGACGAGACCCACTTCGCCCTGCTCCACCGTCAGCGTGAGCGCTGTGCCGTCGCGGCGATAGCGCGGCAGAAGATGGCCGCCTGGCTCGCCCGCTGCGACGAACTACGGCTTCATATTCTCGCGCTGACGCCGGATGTATTGACGCTGCCCTGCCTCCCCGATCGCTGGAGCGCGGTACAGGCCGATGACCAATGGCTGATTCGCCAGGACGCCTGGTGCGGGATGGCGGTAGAAACCCCGTGGCTTGCGGAAGTACTCGCGGCCTGGGAAACGCTGCCGCCGATCGATTGCTATTCCCCACCGCCTGCCATCTCCGCCCCCTGGCGCGCGCTCGCACCGCAGGATGTGCTCGCTCTGGCGGCGGCGAACCCGGCGGCCCGGCAGATCTGTTTACGTCAGGGGACCTTTGCACCAAAGCGTCGCTGGCAGCCGGCCGGCCGGCGCTGGCGCCCGACGCTCGCCGCGGCGGCAGCGCTGATGCTGCTGTGGAGCACCAATGCCGTGCTTGACCACCTTGCCCTGAGCCGCCAGGCGGATGCGGCCCAGGAGGCCAGCCGGGCGTTTTATCACCAGTGGTTCAAAAACGATAAAAACGTTATCAACCCGCGCCTGCAGATGCAGCAGCACCTGCACCAGCTGGAAGCGACAACCGCCGCCTCACCGCTGGTCGCCCATATTCGCAGCTTGCAAAATATGGTCTCCGACACCCCGGGGATTCAACTGCGGTCGTTGACCTGGGATGCCGCGCGCAATGCGCTTCAGCTCGATATTTCGGCGGTTTCTTCACGGGCGCTGGAGCAGTTCACCACCCGCGCACAGGCCGGTTTTCGCGTGCGGACAGGAGAAATGAAGCCCCGCCCCGACGGAATTGAAGGGCGTCTGACGCTGGAGGGCAACGATGGCTGATTGGGTTATGTTATGGCAACAGCGCACCCGTCGCGAACAGCGCCTGTTAATCGGCATGGGCCTGCTGCTGGCGGTGGGCATCATCTGGTACGCGCTCTGGCAGCCGTGGCTCAGTCGGGAAGCCCGCTGGCAACAAACGCTCGTCAGAGAGCAGGCAACCCTGCGCTGGATGCAGCAGCAAACGCCCCGGCTCCAGCAGCTAGCCCGCCAGACACCGGGGGCCGCGACCGCGACGAAGGAGGATCTCTCCGCCGCCATCATGCGTGAAGCCACCCGCCTGGAGCTGGCGATTGTCCGGCTACAACCGCAGGGCGCCCGGGTGAACGTGACCTTGCCGGCCTGCACTTTTCAGGCGCTGATGACATGGCTGGACGCCCTCGCCCGCCAGGGCATCTTCGCCTCTTTTCTGGCCGTCAGCGCTCAACCGACGCAACCCGGTTGGGTGACGGTGACGACCCTGGTGCTGGAGCGTCCGCATGCCCCGTAAAGTCGCGTTCGGCCTGCTGCTCGCGGGAATTTATCTGTGTTGGCTGCTGTTGACTGCGCCGGCCCGTCTGCTGACTTTCGCCCTGCCGGACGGCGTCAGAGTCGGCGAGCTCAGCGGAACCGTTTGGCACGGTGAGGCCCGGCAGTTAGCCTGGCGCGGCGTTCGCCTCGCCCACCTTCGCTGGACGCTGACCTTCTCTTCCGGCCTTCCCGGCTGGCGGGTCACGCTCGACGATCCCGACGGCTTACGCGGACACGTCTCGCTCTATGGAATGACCACGCTCCGCTTGCAGAACGGCCTTTTGACCATCCCCGCCAACCTTGCCAGGCGCTGGCTCACGCCGGCGCTGCCGGCCGAGGCCAGCGGCCAGATCGCCCTGAACCTGTCGGAAGGTCGCTTTAACCAGGCCGGCTGCCAGCAGGTGTCCGGCGGCCGCCTGCAGTGGCAGGAAGCGCAGCTAAGCTCCCCGGCCGGCTCCCTCGAGCTGGCCCGCGTAAGCGGCAAATTTAGCTGCACGCCCGCAGGGGCGCTGGCGCTCACCCTCAGCCAGGACTCTCATCAGCTCAGCCTCACTGGCCAGGGCACCCTGAGCCCCGATGGTCGCTACGCCTTTCACGGCAAGCTGCAGACACGTCAGTCAACCCCAGCCCTCCTCACCCTGCTCGTTGCCCAACATCAGCGCCAGGATGAGCAGGGACGCATCCCCTGGCAGCTGCAGGGGAAATGGTAATCACAGGAGACATCATGACGCTACTTAGCGCATTTTCGTTGCAGTTCCCCCTGTTATGGGGCGGATTTTTGTTTATTTTCGGCCTGACGTTTGGCAGCTTTTTTAACGTGGTTATCCACCGTTTGCCGCTGATGATGCGGCAGGAAGAGTCCGCACGATTCAACCTGTGCGTTCCCGCCTCCTTCTGCCCCCAGTGCCAGCGGCCTCTCATCTGGCGGGATAATATTCCTCTGCTCAGCTATCTCTCACTCAAAGGACGCGCCCGCTGCTGCCAGGCGCCCATTTCCCAGCGCTATCCGCTGACGGAACTGGCCAGCGGACTGCTATTTGTGCTGGCCGGATATCTGCTGACGCCGGGGTTGCCGCTGTTGGGGGGGCTGATCCTGCTCTCCACGCTGCTGGTGCTGGCGATCATCGACGGCCAGACTCAGCTCCTGCCGGATCGGCTGACTCTGCCGCTGCTGTGGGCCGGTCTGCTGTTTAATCTCAACGGCACGTTTGTTCCGCTCAGCGAAGCGGTAATCGGCGCCATGACGGGCTATTTATCGCTGTGGACGGTTTACTGGCTGTTTCGCCTGTTGACCGGCAAAGAGGCGCTCGGATACGGAGATTTTAAGTTGCTGGCGGCACTCGGCGCATGGTCAGGCTGGCAGATCCTGCCGCAGACGCTGCTGTGCGCCTCGGCCAGCGGCCTGATCTGGACCTTGCTGCAACGGCGGATCACCCTCCAGTCCCTGGATCAGCCGCTGGCCTTCGGCCCCTGGCTGGCGCTGGCGGGCAGCGGCCTGTTTCTGTGGACTCAGACGCTGTAACCGGAGCTCGACAAGCCCGGCTACGAATACTTTTTGGTGCGCCGCGTCGGCGCGGTATTGGCCGGGTCATCCGGCCAGACATGTTTGGGATAACGCCCCTTCATCTCTTTTTGCACCTCGCGATAGGTCCCCTGCCAGAAAGCGCTGAGGTCGCGGGTAATCTGCAGCGGACGCTGCGCAGGCGACAGCAGCTCCAGCACCAGCGCGATCCGGCCCTGGGCTATCGTCGGCGTGGCGGCTTCGCCGAACATCTCCTGCATACGTACCGCCAGCGCAGGCGGATTATCGGCATGGTAGCGGATCGCTATCCGGCTCCCGGTCGGCACCGTGTAATGGGTTGGCAGTTCGCTGTCCAGCTTCTGTCGCAATGACCACGGCAGCCAGTTTTGTAGCGCCTGGCGTACATCCAACGCTTTCAGCGCGCGCAGCGAGTGTACTCCGCTCATCTGCGGTAGCAGCCAGGCTTCAAGCGAGTCCAGTAGCGAGGCGTCGTCGACGGCCGGCCACGCCTCTTCTGGCAGCCATTGTGCCGCGCAGAGCAGGCGCAGACGCAGCTGTTCGGCTTCCGGCGTCCAGTTAAGCACGCCGAGGCCCTTATCGCGGATGCCGTTGAGCATCGCCTGATGCAGCTCCTCTTCCGAGGGTTTCGCCAGCGGCTGGGTTTTTAACACCAGTTGACCGATACAGGTACGTCGCCAGGCCTTCAGCGTCCCCTGCGCCTCATCCCATTCGACGGTATCGGAACGCTGCGCCAACCCGGGGCACTGCGCCAGCAGCGCATTGACATCCAGCGGCAGCGCCAGGAGAATCCGCGCGTCCGGCGAGGCGCTTCCCTGCAGGAGCAGAGGCGCAATCAGCCATTCGTGGCGCCCGAGCGCATCGTCGGCGTCCAGCATCGCCCCCATCCCGTTGGCGAGCTGATAGCGCCCTTCCTGACCGCGGCGACGGGCGATCCGGTCGACAAATGCCGGCGCCAGCAGCGGCGCCAGGCGCTGTGCATCGGGCTGACCATCGCGGCTGCCCAGCCGCTTCAAAAGCTGCTGCGCCCGCTGCTGCCAGTTCGGCTGCTGGCGGGCAAACGCCGCGCCGAGATCGCTGTTTCCGCCGCGCGGAGGCTCTTCGAGGATCGCCGCCAGTTTCGCCACGGTCGCCGCATCATCCGGATCGGTTGCCGCCGTCAACATGGCCGCGAGACGCGGGTCGTTACCCAGGGTGGCCATTTGGCGCCCGCGCGCCGATAACCTGTCGCCCTCCAGCGCCGATAGCGCCGTCAGCAAGCGTCGGGCCGCTGCCAGGTTTGCCTCAGGCGGTAAATCGAGCCAGTGCAGCTGCGCCGGATCGCGGCATCCCCACTGTAAAAGCTCCAGCAGCAGCGCTGAGAGATCGCTGTGCAGTATCTCAGGATCGCTCTGTGCCGCCGCGCGTTCCGCCTGTTCTTTGCCGATCAAATGCAGACAAATCCCCGGCTCCAGACGGCCGGCGCGACCGGCGCGTTGGGTCATTGACGCCTGGCTGATGCGTTGCGTAATCAGTCGGGTTAAGCCGGTACGGGCGTCAAAGCGGGCGACGCGCTCCTGGGCGCTATCGACCACCAGCCGGATACCTTCGATGGTTAAGCTGGTCTCGGCGATATTGGTCGCCAGCACCACTTTGCGCTGACCTTCGGCGGCCGGGAGAATCGCTTTACGCTGCTCGCTCAGCGGCAGCGCCCCGTACAGCGGACAGAGCACCACATCGTCGGCCACCCGTTCGGCCAGCTGCGCCTGCACCCGCTGAATTTCCCCCACGCCCGGGAGGAACAGCAGCATCGAGCCGCGCTCCTGGCGCAGCAGTTCCGCAGCGGCGATGGCGACCGCTTCATCGAAACGCTGATGCGCGGCAAGCGCCTGAAAGCGTTTTTCCACCGGGAACGCACGCCCTTCAGAGCAGATTGTCGGCGCCGAAGGCAGCAGCCGCTGCAGACGATCGTTATCCAGCGTCGCTGACATAATCAGCAGTTTAAGATCCTCCCGTAGCCCCTGCTGGACATCCAGCAGCAGCGCCAGCGCCAGATCCGCCTGCAGGCTGCGCTCGTGGAACTCATCGAGGATCACCAGCCCGACGCCGCTCAGTTCGGGATCGTGCTGGATCATCCGCGTCAGAATGCCTTCAGTCACTACCTCCAGTCGCGTATTCGGTCCGATGCAGGTTTCCGCGCGCATCCGGTAGCCGACGGTCGCCCCCGGTTTCTCACCCAGCAGCTCCGCCAGACGTTGTGCCACGTTGCGGGCGGCTAATCGCCGCGGCTCCAGCAGAATAATGCGCCCGTCGATATGGCCATCGGCGAGTATTTGCAGCGGCAGCCAGGTCGATTTCCCGGCGCCGGTTGGCGCATTGAGCAATACCTGCGGCGCCTGCTGCAGTGCGGAAAGAAGTTCAGGGAGGACGGCGGCAACCGGCAATTGGGACACGAATGGCTCCGGAGGTTAACATTTGAGGGCAAGCATTGTAGCATCCTGATAATTCATTACCGAGTCTCTATCATGTCCGAGCCGAAAAGGCTGTTTTTCGCCCTTGAGCTGCCTGCTGAAGCCCAGCGGCAAATCGTTCACTGGCGCGCGGCGAACTTTCCGGAAGATGCCGGACGGCCGGTGGCCGCAGATAACCTGCACCTGACGCTGGCCTTTCTCGGCGAAGTCAGCGCGGACAAGCAGCGTGCGCTGGCGGCGCTGGCCGGGCGCATCCGCCAGCCCGGTTTTACGCTCACGCTCGACGATGCCGGCCAGTGGCTGCGTTCCCGCGTGGTGTGGCTCGGCACCCGCCGGCCTCCGCGCGGCCTGCTACAGCTGGCTAACATGCTGCGCGCCCAGGCGGCACGTAGCGGCTGCTATCAAAGCCCGCAGCCGTTTCATCCGCATATCACCCTGCTGCGCGAAGCCCGCCACGCGGTGCCCATTCCGCCGCCGGGCTTCAGCTGGACTTTTGCCGTCAGTGAGTTTGTGCTTTATGAATCCCGTTTTTCCCGCGGACGCACCCGCTATACCGCGCTGGAACGTTATCCCTTTAAC
The DNA here is from genome assembly GCF_002108615.1 of Klebsiella sp. YJ. NCBI lineage: Bacteria > Pseudomonadati > Pseudomonadota > Gammaproteobacteria > Enterobacterales > Enterobacteriaceae > Klebsiella > Klebsiella sp. YJ. The sequence goes on along the minus strand of NZ_MTEG01000013.1, from coordinate 140,582 downwards.
AAGGAAAGCTGATGCAGTTCACTCCACCTTTACAATCCGCCATCCTGATTAAGCGTTACAAACGGTTTTTGGCGGATGTGGTCACCCCCGACGGTCGGGAGCTTACGCTACACTGCCCGAATACCGGCGCAATGACCGGCTGCGCAACCCCCGGCGATACCGTCTGGTACTCCACGTCGGATAACCCGAAACGCAAATACGCCCATACCTGGGAATTAACGCAAACCCAGCGGGGCGCAATAATTTGTGTTAATACTTTACGCGCGAATATACTGGCAAAAGAGGCGATACTTGCGGGGAGCATTGTCGAACTTTCTGGATATAACACGCTGAAAAGTGAAGTAAAATACGGCGAGGAAAAGAGTCGTATCGATATTATGTTACAGGCAGAAGAGCGACAAAACTGCTATATTGAAGTGAAATCGGTTACGTTGGCGGAAAATGAAAGCGGTTATTTCCCCGATGCTGTTACCGAGCGCGGTCAAAAGCACCTTCGGGAGCTGATGAGCGTGGCGGCGGCAGGCGACCGGGCCGTAATCTTGTTCGCCGTGCTCCATTCGGCGATCGACCGTTTCTCACCCGCGCATCATATTGATGCCAGATACGCACAGCTGTTGATTGAGGCGCAAACCAAGGGGGTAGAAATTCTCGTTTATAAAGCGGAACTTTCTACTGAAATGATGACTCTGAATAAGCCGATTACCGCGGTGTTAACCCCCGGTAAATAAACGGCTAAATTGTGTCCGGGTCGCGAGCGCAAATACGCTTTTCTTCACAGGGTTGTCAAGTGTAACGTTTAGATAATTGCTATCCGGAAAAGCATCTGCTATTTATAGCGGCCTGATTTTTCCCCCAACATGGGGATCGATAGTGCGTGTTAAGGAGAAGCAACATGCAAGAAGGGCAAAACCGTAAAACATCGTCCCTGAGTATTCTCGCCATCGCTGGGGTGGAGCCATATCAAGAGAAGCCGGGCGAAGAGTATATGAACGAAGCCCAGCTGGCGCACTTCAGGCGTATTCTTGAAGCATGGCGTAATCAACTCAGGGATGAAGTGGATCGCACCGTATCGCACATGCAGGATGAAGCAGCTAACTTCCCGGATCCGGTAGACCGTGCCGCTCAGGAAGAAGAATTCAGCCTGGAACTGCGTAACCGCGACCGCGAACGTAAACTGATCAAAAAGATCGAGAAAACGCTGAAGAAAGTCGAAGACGAGGATTTCGGCTTCTGCGAATCCTGTGGCGTTGAGATTGGCATTCGCCGTCTGGAAGCGCGTCCGACCGCTGACCTGTGCATCGACTGCAAAACGCTGGCGGAAATTCGCGAAAAGCAGATGGCTGGCTAATCCGCTTCGCTATCGTATCTCCGGCGGGAGTCTCTCCCGCCTACATGTTTTATTAGTCACCCATGAATGACTCACACTATATTGGCCGCTTTGCCCCCTCACCTTCCGGCGAACTCCACTTCGGCTCTCTGATTGCCGCACTCGGCAGCTATCTTCAGGCCCGTGCGCAAAACGGTATCTGGCGCGTACGCATTGAAGATATCGATCCGCCGCGTGAAGTCCCCGGCGCCGCCAGTACGATTCTGCGCCAGCTGGAGCACTATGGCCTGCACTGGGATGGCGAAGTGCTGTGGCAGTCGCAGCGTCACGAAGCCTACCGCGAGCGGCTGGCCTGGCTGCATGAACAGGGGCTTTGCTATTACTGCACCTGTACCCGGGCCCGTATTCACGCCGTCGGCGGCGTGTATGACGGCCACTGCCGCGATTTACGACTCGGCGCCAACGATGCCGCCCTGCGCTTACGTCAGACGCGGCCGGTCCTCGCGTTTTATGACCGTCTGCGCGGTACCCTCGTCGCCGATGAGGCGCTGGCGCGGGAAGATTTCATTATCCACCGCCGCGACGGTCTGTTCGCCTATAATCTTGCGGTGGTCGTGGACGATCATTTCCAGGGAGTCAGCGAAATCGTCCGCGGGGCGGATCTTATCGAACCGACGGTGCGCCAGATTTCGCTGTATCAGCATTTTGGCTGGCAGGCTCCGGACTATGTCCATCTGCCGCTGGCGGTGAATGCCCAGGGGAATAAACTCTCCAAACAAAACCACGCCCCGGCGCTGCCGGAGGGCGATCCGCGTCCCGAAATTATGCGGGCGTTAATGTTTCTTAATCAGGATATTGAGCAGGAATGGCGAGCGTTAAGTATTGAGGATTTACTGAAGAATGCGGTAGCCAACTGGGACCTGCAAAAAATCCAGCATTCTCAAATGACTCTCGCTGAGCTATGATTAGCCGCTATTTTTTGTCCTGAAGTCCGTCTGACACTACGAGGTGCAACATTTTTACCCGAGTCGCTAATTTTTGCCGTAAGGTGCTAAGCCGTGAAGAGCGCGACGCAGAAGCCGCCGTTGAACAAACGCATATGACGGTTATCCCGCGTGAACAGCATGCAATTTCCCGCAAAGATATCAGTGATAATGCCCTCAAGGTGCTCTATCGACTGAACAAGGCGGGCTATGAAGCCTATCTCGTCGGCGGTGGCGTACGTGACCTTCTGCTTGGTAAAAAACCTAAAGATTTTGACGTGACAACCAGCGCGACGCCGGATCAGGTTCGTAAACTGTTCCGCAACTGTCGTCTGGTGGGTCGTCGTTTCCGCCTGGCGCACGTGATGTTCGGGCCGGAAATCATCGAAGTCGCCACCTTCCGCGGCCACCATGAAGGGCACACCACCGATCGTGTGACTTCACAGCGCGGCCAGAACGGGATGCTGCTGCGCGACAACATCTTCGGATCGATCGAAGAAGATGCCCAGCGTCGCGACTTCACCATTAACAGCCTGTATTACAGCGTGGCCGATTTTACCGTGCGCGACTACGTCGGCGGCATGAAAGATCTGCAGGAGGGCATGATTCGCCTGATTGGCGATCCGGAAACCCGCTACCGCGAAGATCCGGTCCGCATGCTGCGCGCTGTGCGCTTTGCCGCCAAGCTGAATATGAACATCAGCGCGGAAACCGCCGAGCCGATTCCGCGTCTTGCCGCGCTGCTCCATGACGTTCCCCCGGCGCGTCTGTTCGAAGAAGTGCTGAAGCTGCTGCAGGCGGGCTATGGCTATGATACCTACATGCTGCTGCGCGAATATAACCTGTTCCAGCCGCTGTTCCCGACCATCACCCGCTACTTTACCGAGCGCGGCGATAGCCCGATGGAACACATCATTACCCAGGTGCTGAAGAATACCGATAACCGCATCCATAACGATATGCGCGTTAACCCGGCGTTCCTGTTTGCGGTCATGTTCTGGTATCCGCTGCTGGAAATGGCGCAGAAAATCACCCAGGAGAGCGGTCTGGCCTACAACGACGCTTTCGCGCTGGCGATGAACGATGTGCTGGATGAAGCCTGCCGTACGCTGGCCATTCCGAAGCGTATTACCACTCTGGTACGCGATATCTGGCAGCTGCAGCTGCGCATGTCCCGCCGCCAGGGCAAACGCGCCTGGAAGCTGATGGAACATCCGAAATTCCGCGCCGCCTACGATCTGCTGGAGCTGCGTGCCGGCGCCGAGAAAAATGGCGAACTGCAGCGTCTGACCAAATGGTGGGGCGAGTTCCAGGTTGCCGCGCCGCCAGATCAAAAAGAGATGCTTAACGAGCTCGATGACGAACCCGCACCGCGCCGCCGCCATCGTCGCCCGCGTAAACGCACCCCGCGTCAGGGTGGCGCATGACCCGCGTCTACATCGCGATCGGCAGCAATCTGGCTTCTCCTCTGGAGCAGGTCAACGCTGCCGTGACGGCGCTGGCTGCCATTCCAGACAGCCGGATGGTTGCGGTCTCCTCTTTTTACCGCACGCCGCCGCTGGGGCCGCAGGATCAGCCTGACTACCTCAATGCCGCCGTCGCCCTGGAGACGGAACTGCAGGCTGAAGCCTTGCTGGAGCATACCCAGCGCATCGAGCTGCAGCAGGGCCGTCAACGCAAAGCCGAACGCTGGGGCCCTCGTACGCTGGATCTCGATATCATGCTGTTTGGCGATGCCGTGATTAACAGCGAGCGCCTGACGGTACCGCACTACGATATGAAAAACCGCGGCTTTATGCTGTGGCCGCTGTATGAGATTGCCCCGACGCTTCATTTCCCCGACGGCGCCACTCTGCGCCAGGCGCTGGAAAACCTCGGCGCCGAAAAGCCGGCGATCTGGTAGTTCCCCCTTCCCCATTTTTAGCCATTACGGCGATCGTCGTTATCGGTTGCCTAAAACCATTGCCCCTCTGAATGCTGCTGTTAGAATGCCGGTTAATATGACTTTCATCATCAGGAAACGTTATGAAACCGACCACTATCGCCCTGCTGCAGAAATGCAAACAGGAGAAGCAGCGCTTCGCCACCATCACCGCCTATGACTACAGCTTTGCGAAGCTGTTTGCCGATGAAGGGATCAACGTGATGCTGGTAGGTGACTCGCTGGGTATGACGGTGCAAGGGCACGACTCGACCTTGCCGGTGACCGTGGAAGATATCGCCTACCACACCCAGGCGGTACGTCGCGGCGCCCCCCATTGCCTGCTGCTCGCTGACCTGCCGTTTATGGCCTACGCCACCCCGGAACAGACCTTCGCTAACGCCGCCATTGTGATGCGCGCAGGCGCCAACATGGTTAAGCTTGAAGGCGGCGCCTGGCTTGCGGAAACGGTGAAAATGCTGGCGGAACGCGCGGTGCCGGTTTGCGGCCACCTTGGTCTGACCCCACAGTCGGTCAATATTTTCGGCGGCTATAAAGTGCAGGGCCGCGGCGACGCGGCGCAGGCGCTGTTCGACGACGCGCTGGCACTGGAAGCGGCTGGCGCACAGCTGCTGGTCCTTGAGTGCGTCCCGGTCGAGCTGGCTCAACGTATCACCGAGGCGTTAACCATTCCGGTTATCGGCATTGGTGCGGGTAACGTCACCGACGGCCAGATCCTCGTGATGCATGACGCTTTCGGGATCACCGGCGGCCATATCCCTAAGTTCGCTAAAAATTTCCTCGCTGAAGCGGGCGACATGCGCGCCGCAGTGCGGCAGTATATTGCCGACGTGGAGTCCGGCGTTTATCCGGGCGAAGAACACAGTTTCCATTAAGGAGTCTTGTTGTGCTGATTATTGAATCCCTGCCGCTGCTGCGCCAACATATCCGCCGTTTGCGCCAGGAAGGTAAGCGTATCGCGCTGGTTCCCACTATGGGCAACCTGCACGACGGTCATATGCAGCTGGTGGATACCGCAAAAGCCAGCGCCGATGTCGTGGTGGTCAGTATTTTCGTCAACCCGATGCAGTTCGATCGTCCTGACGATCTGTCGCGCTATCCGCGTACGCTGCAGGATGATTGCGAAAAGCTGAACAAACGTAAGGTGGATTTTGTTTTCGCTCCCGCGCCGGCAGAGATCTATCCGCACGGTACCGAAAACCAGACCTGTGTGGATGTACCGGGGCTGTCGACCATGCTTGAGGGTGCCAGTCGTCCAGGCCACTTCCGCGGCGTATCGACCATCGTCAGCAAGCTGTTTAACCTGGTTCAGCCGGATGTCGCCTGCTTTGGCGAGAAGGACTTCCAGCAGCTGGCGCTGATTCGTAAAATGGTCGCCGACATGGGTTACGATATTGAGATAATCGGCGTGCCGATTATTCGTGCTAAAGATGGTTTGGCGCTGAGCTCACGCAACGGCTACCTCACCGCAGAGCAGCGTAAAATTGCGCCCGGCCTGTACAAAGTGCTGAGCGCCGTCGCCGATAAGCTTGCCGCCGGTGAACGTAACCTGGATGAAATCATTACCCTTGCCGGGCAGGAGCTGAACGAGAAAGGCTTCCGCGCCGACGATATCCAGATCCGGGATGCGGATACGCTGCTGGAGCTGACGGAAACCAGTCAACGTGCGGTGATCCTGATGGCCGCATGGCTGGGACAGGCGCGGTTGATCGATAACCAAATCGTCGAACTGGGTCAGTAGACAAGGGTTAAAAATCTGGCAATATTGCCGGACATTTACTCAAAGCGGATGTCATGTCCGCTTCGTATCATTTAAGGTATAGACCCTGACTAATCCGCTTGCAGACCGGCGGCAGGCAAGAGCACTACCGTCCCCCATCAGGGGAAAGTCGCTCGCCCGCCACGCCCCTGCACTCTGAAGCAGGACGGGAAGAAAGGTAGACATCATGATTCGTAATATGCTGCAGGGCAAACTCCACCGCGTTAAAGTCACGCAGGCCGACCTGCACTATGAAGGTTCCTGCGCCATTGACCAGGATTTTCTGGATGCGTCCGGTATTCTTGAAAACGAAGCGATCCACATCTGGAACGTGACTAACGGCAACCGTTTCTCCACCTATGCCATTGCCGCCGAACGTGGCTCGCGAATCATTTCGGTGAATGGCGCTGCCGCGCACTGTGCCAGCGTGGGTGACATTCTGATTATTGCCAGCTTCGTCACCATGCCTGATGAAGAAGCCCGCCGCTGGCAGCCGAAAGTGGCCTATTTCGAAGGCGACAACGAAATGAAGCGCCAGGCAAAAGCCATTCCGGTACAGGTTGCCTGATAGCCAATCGCTGACGGTGCGCCGCCCAGACGGGGCACCGTTTATTTATAACAGAATACTCAAGATAAACGTCTTTTAATCGCAGCCGTTATATAAACCACTATTGCCACGATGAACAGTGAAGCAATACAAAGCGACAGAAAGTAATACTTATCCCATATATCACCAGGTATAACTTCTGTATAGCGTCTGATCAGATAGTAGGTTTTGACTTCCGGCATAAATAAAAACATCAGTACGAACACTACTGTATATAGTAATGCTTCGCCAATCCATAATAGCGCGTATTGTATCGGTTTCATTAGTACACCTGTACGGTCCCGAAGGCAGTTAATGACGCTGTTACCTGTATTGTGGGCGTATTAAGTAATGCAGCACGTAACAACATAAAATCAGATAGTCGGGGTAGAGTAATACAACCTTCACTAACTCCCTTATAACCTGCTGGATGAAGTCTAAAATGTCCCCTCTGTACTTCTCCCACCCATGTTAGATCATCTATCTGTGAATCATGTCGATACAGGGCAAACCATATCGACCGCTCCGAGCCAGAAATAAATGACGCTATGGGATCAGTTAACGCCGTAAGCAACCCTCCGGTACCACGCGTAACGATATAGTACAGGCCAGTCGGTAATGGTCCAATAGAGGGTACAGCCACCGCATCAGGATCGTTACGTGATGTTCCGGTACCCGAATAGGCAGGGAAAAAACCGATTCCCGGGCAACTCAGGTTACTTAGCTGATTTCCGTTGAGACAGAAAGTACATCGAATCATCGCTCATTCCATGCGTCAGAAAAGAGAATGTTGCCATCACAATGTTTCCATGTAATTTTTTCATAACGTAATGAAACTGCTTCCAGGTGATTATATTTTTCAGTTGCCGGATTTTTACAATCATGCATCATTGGGCAAATAGAGATGACCTTAACGTTCTCAAGTAACATATTAAAGTATTCTTGTTCCTGTCCACAGTCGTTAATTTTATACCATTTAACTTCTACGCTTTTCAGCGTTTGCCCCTTTGCTACGGCTTTATAAATATATGGACTTGATGAATCAAACTCTTTTTGAAATATTAATGGTGAATGTAAACGTGTCCCCGAAATCTTACCGGTGCTGTTATCGGTGGGAAGATGTAAACCATGACTAAAACCGAGAACTTCAATACTCCCCTCACGATCCTGAACATCAACCGCGCCTTTGATATCAGCACCGCCATCATCTTTCATCCATAAATAAGCCGGAATTGCCATTCTGCACATCCTTTTTCTATGATTAGATCGAATAACCATAAATAAAAGATGGACTTTATGCTATCGAATAAATTCTAAAAATAAATAAGATTATTAATGGCATGATATAATAAAGAGCCTGCTCAGAAACTCACCTGTAGGGTATCTGATATCACATCACCGGCAATGGAATCTTATTCTTAGCGCTATTTTGCCGCTCCGTGAGTACGTGCAGCCAGAACTTTGCGCCTGCATTTTCCGCTACCGTACGAGTTTTCAGCCCCGGACCAGCCACCATTTATCCCTGCGGTTGGTTGCTGATCAGCCGTGACATCGTCTCCAGCGAATCGGTCCGCAGAATATAGAGTCTTTTCAGTAAGAACGGGTTATCGCCCGGCTTCACCTTGCCTCTCACCGTGGTCACCGCCATATGAAAACCGGCGTCGTTCGCCGCCCTGACCGCCGTCGCGTTATAGCCGCCAAACGGATAAGAGAGATACAGCACGTGCGGATTAAACTGGGCCAGCGCGCGTCGCGAACGCTCAAAATCGAACAGCACATTATGGTAGCTGCGGCTTAACAGAATCGGATGATGCTGGGCATCAACCCGGTGCAGGAAGTGCGTATGGGACTGTATATCAAAAACGTCCTGAATCTGCTTGAGCTCGGAAACGCTCATAAACTGCAGCGATTTCGGCTCCCACTTCTGCGGGTGACGTTTGATACGCGATGAGATAATAAATGCCGTCGCGTGAAAGCCATACTGCTTCAGTATCGGGTACGCGTAGCGGTTAACCGACTTCAGACCATCGTCAAAGGTAATCACCACCGAGCGGGCCGGCAGATTGATTTTATTACGCAGATAGCCTTCCAGCTGATACATCGTCAGCGTGGTGTAGCCCCGATCGCGGAGCCAGGTCATCTGGTTGCTGAAGGCGCGTACCGAAGTCGTGGTAGAGGTGTGGCGAAAACGGGTGTTCTCTTCATCGCGCAGAATGTGATGGTAGGTCAGCATCGGGATACCGCGATCTTCCTGAGCATCCAGGCTACTGACCCATGCCAGCCGGTTACCCATGCGAATTTGAAACCAGGTCTGGTTGAGACGGTCTTTCAGCTTGCTGATAATGGGATAGCGCAGATTATTCGCCAGGGTGCCAAACGGCGCGCTGCCGACGGAAGGCGCATCGTACACCGGCGTATCTTTCCAGGTGAGCAGGTTCTGGTTACTCAGCGGTTTATGCAAATCGCCGAGGTTGTCTTCAACCCGCTGCTTGCCCTGCACCGGTTCGAGGTGGCCTTTATCGATAAAGCCGGTGCCGAAACCGAAGCTGAATTCGTAATAATCGGCGGACGTCGGCACCACGGCGATAATTTGCCCGCCCCGAATGTTCCCCACGCTCACCACGTCATTCCCGACCTGCGCCCAGATAACCGCATCTTCCGTCGTCTGCATATAGCGGGCGGGAGTGCCCTGCTGGCTAAGCAGGCTGGCTGAAGCGCTGAGCGATGTCAGCAAAAGGAACAGGGCAACAATTCGGGCAAACATGCAGGTCGGACCGCTAGAGAAATCAGCCGCCATTGTAACAAAAGCGGCATCAATACCAATGCTTAATTGCCGAACGCATCATGGCGCAGGCGGAAAGGCGGATTTTTTTGCTGTTGGTGCCAGAGGCTGCTGACGACCGGGCCTCCGCTGCTCACGATCGCGTCGCGAAACGCTTCGCTGCTCAGGGTGTCGCGCAGAAGATACATCCGCTCAAGTAATGGATAGCTGATACCAGAGATCACTTCACAATGGGTATGTTTATGGCTCATCAGGGCCGCCACGCGATAGGGAGGTGCCCCGGTGTGGTCGGTCAAAAAAATCACGCCATCGCCGCTGTCCGTGGCGTGCAGCGCATCGCACATCATCCGGCTCAACATATTGCTGCTAAGGTTACGCCAGTAATTTACCGCCCGGCATTGCGCCAGCGGGCCAAACTTTTTTTCCAGACGATCCAGCAGCTCCTCCGCTTTCTCATCATGACAGGTAATCACCCAACCCAACATAGACAGCCTCCTTAGCAGAGAAACACTGTAACAAAGGGGATAAGGCAGATGAGTGATGGCAGTCAAGATTAGCAAATAGCGCCTGGTCTTCAGGCCAGACGCTATTTGCCGACGCGCGGTTAGCTGCGCAGACCGCGTCCACGCTGGATCAGATACCAGCACAGCGCGTAGAACAGAACAATAAAGACCACCAGTACGCCAAAGGTCGTAACCAGCGGAACATCGTTGATGCCGAGGAATCCGTAGCGGAAGCCGCTGATCATGTAAACAATCGGGTTGAGGTGCGACAGCGCCTGCCAGAATGGCGGCAGCAGGGTCAGGGAGTAAAACACCCCGCCGAGGTAAGTCAGCGGCGTCAGCACGAAGGTGGGGATCAGGCTGATATCATCAAAGGTCTTGGCAAAAACCGCGTTCAGCAAACCCGCCAGCGAGAAGAGGACCGCGGTCAGAATCAGCGTCAGTCCAACGAATAGCCAGGAATGCACCTGGAACGGCACGAAGAATAACGATATCGCGGTAACCAGAATCCCTACGCACAGCCCGCGCGCGACCCCGCCGCCAACATAGCCGGCGATAACCACGTGCGTCGGCACCGGTGCCACCAGCAGCTCTTCGATATTGCGCTGAAATTTCGCGCTGAAGAACGAGGAGGCCACGTTGGCGTAGGCGTTGGTGATCACCGCCATCATGATCAGACCCGGCACAATAAACTGCATATAGGTAAAGCCATGCATTTCACCGATCCGCGAGCCGATCAAATTGCCAAAGATGACAAAATAGAGGGTCATGGTGATCACCGGCGGTACCAGCGTCTGGATCCAGATACGCATAAAGCGGTGAATTTCCTTGGCCCAGATGCTTTTCAGCGCGACCCAATAAAGCTGCATCATGCTGATTCTCCTTTTCTGTCATGCACCAGCGTGACAAACAGCTCTTCCAGCCGGTTGGCTTTGTTACGCATACTTAACACCTGAACACCCTGAGCACTCAGCTGGGCAAATACGCTGTTAATCCCCTGCTCGCGCAGCACTTCGACTTCCAGCGTGGAGGTATCCACCAGCCGATACTGATAACCTTCCAGCGTCGGCAGCGGGCTTTTCGGCGCCAGATCGAGGATGAACGTTTCTGATTTCAACTTGGCAAGCAGCGCCTTCATTGAGGTGTTTTCCACCAGCTCTCCCCGTTGAATAATCCCGATATTGCGGCACAGCATCTCCGCCTCTTCCAGGTAGTGAGTGGTCAGGATGATGGTGGTGCCTTTATCGTTCAAATCCTTGAGAAAACCCCACATCGAGCGGCGAAGTTCGATATCCACCCCCGCAGTAGGTTCATCAAGGATCAGCAGTTTGGGTTCATGCATCAACGCGCGGGCAATCATCAGGCGTCGCTTCATCCCGCCGGAGAGCATCCGTGCGCGTTCGTTGCGCTTTTCCCACAGATCGAGCTGTTTTAAGTACTTTTCGCTGCGCAGAAGCGCTTCTTTATGCTCAACGCCGTAGTAGCCGGCCTGGTGAACGACGATCTGCTGGACGGTTTCAAACGGGTTGAAGTTGAACTCCTGCGGCACCAGTCCGAGCTGACGCTTGGCATTTACCACGTCCTTTTGCAGGTCGTAGCCAAAGACGTTGACCTCGCCGGAGGTTTTATTTACCAGCGAACTGATAATGCCAATCGTGGTGGATTTCCCCGCCCCATTAGGGCCGAGCAGCGCATAAAAGTCCCCTGCTTCCACCTGCAGATCGATTCCCCGAAGCGCCTGAACCCCACCGGGGTAGGTCTTGGTGAGCTGTTTTAATTCCAGAGCAATGGTCATTAAATATCTCTTCTCGTGTCATGACACGCGATGGGTTGTTTTAAATAAAGTGAGGTTAACCTATATTAGCCCAACGCACTTACTTGGTTACAGGCCGTAAACGTCCATGAATGATATAGATACACTCATCAGCAATAATGCACTATGGTCAAAAATGCTGGTGGAAGAAGACCCCGGCTTTTTCGCGACATTGTCGCAAGCGCAGAAGCCACGCTTTCTGTGGATTGGATGTTCTGATAGCCGTGTTCCTGCGGAACGCTTAACCGGCCTTGAGCCCGGTGAACTGTTTGTCCATCGTAACGTAGCCAATCTGGTGATTCATACCGACCTGAACTGTCTTTCCGTGGTGCAGTATGCCGTCGACGTGCTGGAAGTCGAGCATATCATCATCTGCGGCCACTACGGCTGCGGCGGCGTGCAGGCGGCGGTCGAAAACACCGAGCTGGGGCTTATCGACAACTGGCTGCTGCATATTCGCGATATCTGGTTCAAACACAGCTCGCTGCTGGGCGAAATGCCCGAAGAGCGCCGGCTGGATACGTTATGTGAACTGAACGTGATGGAGCAGGTTTATAACCTGGGCCACTCGACCATTATGCAGTCGGCGTGGAAGCGGGGGCAGAAGGTCACCATCCACGGCTGGGCCTACGGTATCCATGACGGGCTGTTACGCGATCTTGATGTGACTGCCGTCAGCCGCGAAACCCTTGAACAGCGCTACCGTCAGGGAATTTCCAACCTCAAGAGCAAACACATCAACCACAAGTAACCCGCCCGCTTCAGAAAACCCCGGCAGCGCAGTGCGCCATCGTCCGGGGTTGCATAAAACCTTACTCGTCCAGCAGCACCACTTTGCCGACGTACGGCAGATGGCGATAGCGCTGAGCGTAATCAATGCCGTAGCCGACCACGAACTCATCCGGGATAGCAAAGCCAACAAACTCTACCGGCACGTTCACTTCACGACGGCTCGGCTTGTCCAGCAGCGTACAAATCGCCAGAGATTTCGGCTCACGCAGGCTGAGAATTTCACGCACTTTAGACAGCGTGTTGCCGGAATCGATAATGTCTTCCACAATCAAGACGTCTTTACCGCGAATGTCTTCATCCAGATCTTTGAGGATTTTAACGTCACGGGTCGTCGACATGCCGCTGCCGTAGCTGGAGGCGGTCATAAAATCGACTTCATGCGGCACCTGCACTTCACGACACAGATCGGCCATAAACATAAATGAGCCGCGCAGCAGCCCCACCAGCACCATTTCGCTGCCGCTGTCTTTGTAGCATTCGTTGATTTGACGACCCAGTTCGGCGATACGCGCTTTGATCTCGGCTTCCGGGATCATCACTTCTACAGTATGTTTCATTAAACTAACCATTTGATTCTTAAGATAAATCATCAACACCGCTGCGAATGCACCGACATTGACCGGCAAGCTATGCAGTATACCAGTAAAAAGAAATATGCGATGCAGGGAATAATAAAGCCCATTTTGTGATTCCGATCACACTTGTTAAATCCTATAATTAATTGCAATTAAAAAATTAACAAACAACCGAGTGTCTTTCTATGGCAGAAACAAAGTCTCAACAATCACGGCTTCTCGTGACGCTGACAGCTCTCTTTGCAGCGTTCTGCGGCCTGTATCTTCTTATTGGTGGGGTATGGCTGGCAGCCATTGGCGGCTCCTGGTATTACCCTATTGCGGGCCTGGTCATGCTGGGCGTCACCGTGATGTTGTGGCGCGGCAAACGTTCAGCGCTGTGGCTCTATGCCGCACTGCTGCTCGCCACCATGATCTGGGGCGTCTGGGAAGTCGGCTTTGACTTCTGGGCGCTGACGCCGCGTAGCGATATTCTGGTCTTCTTCGGCATCTGGCTCATTTTGCCTTTTGTCTGGCGTCGTCTGCCGATCCCATCGGGCGGCGCGGTCGCCGGTCTGGTCGTTGCCCTGCTGATCAGCGGCGGTATCCTGACCTGGGCCGGTTTTCATGACCCGCAGGAAGTGAACGGTACCCTGAATGCCGATGCGACGCCGGCGGCGCCGATCTCCGCGGTAGCCGATGGCGACTGGCCGGCGTACGGCCGTAACCAGGAAGGCCAACGTTATTCACCGCTGAAGCAAATCAATGCCGATAACGTGAAAAACCTGAAGGAAGCCTGGGTGTTCCGCACCGGCGACCTGAAGCAGCCGAACGATCCGGGTGAAATCACCAACGAAGTGACGCCGATTAAAGTCGGCAATATGCTGTACCTGTGTACCGCCCACCAGCGTCTGTTCGCCCTTGATGCGGCTACCGGGAAAGAAAAATGGCACTTTGACCCACAGCTGAATGCGGATCCGTCCTTCCAGCACGTCACCTGCCGCGGCGTCTCTTACCACGAAGCGAAAGCGGATAATGCGCCGGCTGACGTCGTCGCCAACTGCCCGCGCCGGATTATTCTGCCGGTCAACGATGGCCGCCTGTTCGCCATTAATGCCGACAACGGCCAGCTGTGCGAATCCTTTGCCAACAAAGGGATTCTCAATCTGCAGACCAATATGCCGGTTACCACGCCGGGGATGTATGAACCGACATCGCCGCCGATTATTACCGACACCACCATTATCATCGCCGGGGCGGTCACCGATAACTTCTCTACCCGCGAGCCGTCAGGCGTCATTCGTGGTTTTGATGTCAACACCGGTAAACTGCTGTGGGTGTTCGATCCGGGCGCGAAAGATCCGAACGCCATTCCGGACGATGAACATCACTTCACGCTGAACTCCCCTAACTCCTGGGCGCCGGCGGCCTATGATGCGAAGCTGGACCTCGTGTACCTGCCGATGGGCGTGACCACTCCGGATATCTGGGGCGGCAACCGCACGCCGGAACAGGAACGCTACGCCAGCTCGATCGTGGCGCTGAACGCCACCACCGGTAAACTGGTATGGAGCTATCAGACCGTTCACCACGATCTGTGGGACATGGATATGCCGTCTCAGCCTACGCTGGCGGATATCGACGTTAACGGTAAAACCGTTCCGGTCATCTACGCACCGGCCAAAACCGGGAATATCTTCGTCCTCGATCGTCGTAACGGCGAACTGGTCGTCCCGGCACCGGAAAAACCGGTTCCTCAGGGCGCAGCCAAAGGCGATTATGTCTCTAAAACTCAGCCATTCTCCGACCTGAGCTTCCGTCCGAAGAAAGATTTGACCGGCGCGGATATGTGGGGCGCCACCATGTTCGATCAGCTGGTGTGCCGCGTTATCTTCCATCAGCTGCGTTATGAAGGCATCTTCACTCCGCCGTCAGAGCAGGGCACTCTGGTCTTCCCGGGTAACCTGGGGATGTTTGAGTGGGGCGGGATTTCCGTCGACCCGAACCGTCAGGTGGCGATTGCCAACCCGATGGCGCTGCCGTTCGTATCGAAACTGATCCCGCGCGGCCCGGGCAACCCGATGGAACCGCCGAAAGATGCGAAAGGTTCCGGTACCGAATCCGGTATCCAGCCGCAGTATGGCGTACCGTTCGGCGTGACCCTCAACGCCTTCCTGTCGCCGTTTGGCCTGCCGTGCAAACAGCCGGCCTGGGGTTACATCTCCGCGCTGGATCTGAAAACCAACGAAGTGGTATGGAAAAAACGTATCGGTACGCCGCAGGATAGCCTGCCGTTCCCGATGCCGATCCAGCTGCCGTTTAACCTGGGTATGCCGATGCTGGGCGGCCCAATCTCCACCGCGGGCAACGTGCTGTTTATTGGCGCTACCGCCGATAACTACCTGCGCGCATACAACATGAGTAATGGTGAAAAACTGTGGCAGGCCCGTCTGCCGGCAGGCGGCCAGGCTACGCCAATGACCTATGAAGTGAATGGCAAACAGTATGTGGTCATTGCCGCTGGCGGCCACGGCTCGTTTGGCACGAAGATGGGCGACTATATCGTCGCCTATGCGCTGCCTGATGAAGCGAAATAAGCCCTGAGTAAAAACGCAGTACCAAAACAAAAGGCCCGGTGAAAACCGGGCCTTTTTTACGCGAGCACAATCTCCCCGGCGAGGGGAAAACTAGACCGTAAAGCCGAGCATCATGCCGGTATCTTCATGTTCCAGCAGGTGGCAGTGCGCCATATAGGCATGCTCTTTCGACGCCTCGTGATCGAACTTCACCAGCACTTCACTGACGCCACCCTCAACCCGTACGGTATCTTTCCAGCCTGAACGATGCGCGGCAGGCGCAGCGCCATTCTCCGACAGGATACGGAACTGGGTACCGTGAATATGGAACGGGTGCAGCATCATGTCGCCTTTGCCGGAAATCACCCAGCGCTCATATTGCCCTTTTGCTGCGGCAAACATCGGCAGATTCATATCAAAGGCTTTGCCATTGATCCGGTTAGCATTATGGAAATCGAAACCGTCAGCGCCGTGGTTCATCTGCCCCATGCCGCCGTGGTTCATGTTCCCCATATCGCCATGATTCATCTGCCCCTTGTCGCTCATATTGCCCATCATGGAATGGCCCATATTGCCGTGCTCCATCATGCTGCCGTGGTTCATGCCGGACATCGCCTGGTTACCATATTTTTGCATCAGCGCCTGCATTCCCATCATATCCAGCATCGGATCCATCGACAGCTGGAGCGTGCGCTGAGTCAGCCCCTCCAGCGACGGCAGCGCCGGCATACTGACCAAAGAATCCGGCAGTTTGCCGGAGGCCTGGATAGTCAGCGGCTGGATGCGCAAGACCGGCTGCGGCTTATCAAACGGCGCGATTGCCATCCCCATCTGGCTCACCGGCAGAGTGATCAGATCGAAAGCTTTACCATCGCGGGTATCGATCAGCACTTCAAAGCGCTCGCCCATTAACATCGGCAGTTCATTCACCTTCACCGGCTCGGCAAGCAGTCCACCGTCGCTGGCGATAACGTACATCGGCCGGTTATCGCTGGTGGAAAAATTCAGCGAGCGGGCGTTACAACCGTTGAGTAAACGCAAACGCAGCCAGCCGCGCGGCGCGGCGTGTTCCGGGTAAAGTGCCCCGTTTGCCAGCAAGGTATCGCCAAACCAGCCGACCGCCGCGCTCATGATGTCGAGCTGATAATCGATCTCCCCGGCAGCGGTAAAGCGCTTATCCTGCACAATCACCGGTACGTCATCGATCCCCCACTGCTTCGGCAACAGCAGCTGCTCGCTTTCTTCATCAGAAATCAGTACCAGTCCCGCCAGCCCCATCGCCACCTGACGACCGGTTTTTCCATGCTGGTGCGGGTGGAACCAGCAAGTCGCGGCACGCTGGCTGGGGGTAAAGTTCACGCTGCGGGAGGCGCCAGGCGCAATGATCCCCTGCGGACCGCCGTCGACCTCACCCGGCACCTCCAGCCCATGCCAGTGTACGGTCGTCTCTTCGGCCAGGCGGTTGTGAATATCCACGGTCACCGCCTCCCCTTTTTTGAGCTTCAGCGCCGGCCCCAGCAGATTTCCGTTATAACCCCAGGTGGTCGCCTGATGCGGACCAAACTGAGTTTTTCCGGTCTGGATGGTTAATGTGATGCGATTACGTGCGTCGGCGGTCAGAAGATCGGGCACCGGCAGGGCCGGACGGCTGGCGGCGAAAACCGAACGGCTCCAGAGCGGCAGCGCGCTGAATACGCCGGCCGCCGCGGTTAATTTGATAAATTCACGACGTTGCATTTTCACATCCTTTTTATTCTGCTGGTGAACTTTTGAGCTTAAACCTTCCACCAACAGGAAGGTCAAGCAGAAGAGTAAGAATAAAGCTCTACGTAGTGTAAAGAAGTATGCTAACTTTGAGCGTCCGTGATTCAATGGTAGAGAAAATGAAGACGCTTTTCAGAACAATAGTGCTCGGCAGCCTGCTTGCTCTGTCCGCCAATAGCTATGCGTTAAGCGAGTCCGAAGCGGAAGATATGGCTGATTTAACGGCGGTATTTGTCTTCCTGAAAAACGACTGCGGTTACCAGAATCTGCCGAATACTCAAATTCGTCGCGCGCTGGTCTTTTTTGCTCAACAGAACCAATGGGATCTGAGCAACTACGACAGCTTCAATATGAAGGCGCTCGGTGAAGACAGCTACCGCGATCTCAGCGGTATCAAAATCCCCACGACCAAAAAATGCAAAGCGCTGGCCCGCGATTCGCTGAGCCTGCTCGCTTACGTTAAATAGTCCACCCGCCGGCCCGGACGCCATCCCGCCGCCTGTACAAGGTGGCCTGGTCTCCCCATCCCGCAGCCCGGCAATATTCCTGCCATTCAGCCCTGCGCCATGCGAATTGCTGAAATATCCACCGTGCATCATCATCTATAGTTGGCTATGATGTTGCGCTCGTTTTTTCGAGTGAACCGGACGTTCACAATGGAGGAATCCGCCCGTGGCTGATAACAATCTGTGGCATGAAACGCTGCACGACCATTTTGGTCAGTATTTTGCGGTTGATAATGTGCTGTATCACGAAAAGACCGATCACCAGGATTTGATCATTTTTGAGAACGCCGCCTTTGGCCGCGTGATGGCGCTGGACGGCGTGGTCCAAACCACCGAACGCGATGAGTTTATCTATCATGAGATGATGACCCATGTGCCTCTGATGGCCCACGGCCAGGCGAAACATGTGCTGATTATCGGCGGCGGCGACGGCGCGATGCTGCGAGAAGTCTCTCGTCACCGCACCATCGAAACCATCACCATGGTCGAAATCGACGCTGGCGTGGTCTCATTCTGCCGCCAGTATCTGCCAAATCACAACGCCGGCGCCTATGACGATCCGCGCTTTACGCTGGTGATTGACGATGGCGTCAATTTTGTTAACCAGACGACGCAAACGTTTGATGTGATCATCTCCGACTGCACCGACCCTATTGGTCCCGGCGAGAGCCTGTTCACCTCGGCCTTTTACGAAGGCTGCAAACGCTGCCTGAATCCCGGCGGCATTTTTGTGGCCCAAAACGGGGTCTGCTTTCTGCAGCAGGATGAAGCGATCGACAGCCACCGCAAGCTCGGCCACTATTTCAGCGATGTCAGCTTCTACCAGGCCGCGATTCCGACCTATTATGGCGGCATTATGACCTTCGCGTGGGCGACCGATAATGATGCCCTGCGCGACCTGTCCAATGAAATTATCCAGGCGCGTTTTCACAAAGCGAACCTGAAGTGCCGTTACTATAATCCGGCTATTCACAAGGCGGCATTTGCCCTACCGCAATATTTACAGGATGCGCTGTCCGCCAGCGATCTTCAGTAAGGGGGTGAACTAAATTGAAAAAACTGAAGCTGCATGGCTTTAACAACCTGACCAAGAGCCTGAGTTTTTGTATTTACGATATCTGCTATGTCAAAACGGCAGAGGAGCGCGATGGCTACATCGCCTATATCGATGAACTCTATAACGCCAACCGTCTGACCGAGATTTTGTCAGAGACCTGCTCAATCATCGGCGCCAACATTCTGAACATTGCTCGCCAGGATTATGAACCTCAGGGCGCCAGCGTGACGATTCTGGTCAGTGAAGAACCCGTTGACCCACAGCTTATCGACCAGACCGAACACCCGGGCCCGCTCCCGGAAGCCGTCGTCGCCCATCTCGACAAAAGCCATATCTGCGTGCATACCTACCCGGAAAGCCATCCGGAAGGCGGACTGTGCACCTTCCGTGCCGACATCGAAGTCTCCACCTGTGGGGTTATCTCACCGCTTAACGCGTTGAATTATCTTATCCACCAGCTGGAATCTGACATTGTCACTATTGATTATCGCGTCCGCGGTTTTACCCGTGATATCAATGGTATGAAGCACTTCATTGACCATGAAATCAATTCAATTCAGAACTTTATGTCCGAGGACATGAAAGCGCTGTATGACATGGTGGACGTCAATGTCTACCAGGAAAATATCTTCCACACCAAGATGCTGCTGAAAGAGTTCGATCTGAAGCACTACATGTTCCACACCAGACCCGAAGATCTCAGCGCCGCAGAGCGCAAGTCCATCACCGACCTCCTGTGGAAAGAGATGCGGGAAATTTACTACGCCAGAAATATCCCTTCCATCTGAACATCTGACGGCGCCTGCGGGCGCCGTTACTCGGGCTGAACCAGTTTGAGGGTAACGTTCTGCTCTTTGAGCGTGTTCTGAACCGCCTGCGAGAGATTAACGTCGGTCACCACTTCGCTAAAACCGGCAAGCGGCGCCACGGTAAATAATGAATGTGCGCCATACTTGCTGCTGTCGGCCAGCAACACTTTACGCTGGGCGTTGGCAATGATTTCCTGCTTCAATCCAGCCTTCTCTTCCGTCGGTGTAGTCACTCCGGTTTCCGCACTCCATGAGTTACAGCTCATAAAGGCAATAGTCGGGAAAACGCTACGCAACATTTTGCGGCCATACTCACCAATGCAAGACTGACTGCTGTCATCAATTCGTCCGCCGACGATGGTCACTTCAATTTGCCTGAATTCGGATAAAAACAGGGCAATATGCAAGTCGACGGTTATAACCCGCAGCGGCAGATGGGTTAAGCACTTTGCCAGCTCCAGCATGGTCGTCCCGGCATCCAGAACCACCGCATCCCCAGGATGTACCAGAGAGGCAGCATAGCGCGCAATGGCTCTTTTTTCGGCAGGCGATCGCAGCTGCTTTTCATTCGTAGTGGGCTGTACAGGTTCAAAGCGGCGTAACGCTACGCCGCCATGGCTTCGACTGATAACGCCCTGTTCATCCAGTTTGATCAAGTCACGTCGGATAGTGGCCGGGGATGCATCCACCGCCTCAACCAGTTGCTCTACCGTAACCAGCGTATGGTTTTTCAGATACGCCACTATTTTATCCAGACGGTGTTGTCCTTTCATAACAGGGAATTACGCCAGTTGCATTGCCAGTTTTATCGATATAGCCATGCTCTCAGATTTTGCTTTTCCCGTCCAGGCGATATCAAAAGCGGTCCCGTGATCGGCTGACGTCCGGATAAACGGCAGGCCGGCAGTAATATTAACGCCATCATAGAAACCTAATAATTTCAATGGAATATGTCCCTGATCGTGGTACATGGCGACCACCATATCGTATTGCCCTTCATAGGCCTGAAGAAAAATCGTATCCGGAGGGCAAGGGCCGTAAACCGCTATCCCTTTGGCCTTTGCGCTGGAAATGGCCGGCACCAGAAACCGGCCTTCTTCATCACCAAACAGGCCATTCTCACCCGCATGAGGATTGACTCCGGCGACGGCAATGCGCGGTTTCGCATAGCCGACGCGCTTGAGAAAAGTATCTGCAATCGCGATAACGGTTTCGACGCGGGACGTATTCAGGGTGTCCAGGAATGTGCGTAGGGCGATATGCGTCGACACATGGATAACTTTCAGCTTCTCCGTGAACAGCACCATGGCATAATCGCGGCTTTCGGTCAGCGTCGCCAGCAGTTCGGTATGCCCGGGATAGTTATGTCCGGCGAGATGCAATGCCTCTTTGTTCAGAGGCGCCGTGGCGATCGCCTGAACGTCACCTTTCAACGCCAGCGCCGTCGCCCGCTTGACACAACGATAGGCCAGATCGCCCGCCTGGGCCTGAACTTTTCCCGGCACCAGCGCCTGTGGATCCGCCAGCGGCTCATCAATCACATGGATTACTCCGGGCGTAAAGCGCGCAGCGGCCACCTCGTTGATAGCGCGAAACTCGACATCCGCTGCCAGACCTTTTTCCTGCAACCGCTTCAGGGTTTGCAGACAACCGACCACCACCACAGGCGTACCGTTCAGTGAATCTTCCGCGAGGGCTTTAACAATAATTTCTGGCCCAATCCCCGCGGGATCGCCCATCGTGATAGCAATAGTCTTAATGCCCACTATACATCTCCTCAATATAATAAAGCGCATCGCACAGCGTGCTGTCCGATCCAAATCCCCCGGCCTTAGTGATCACCGGCAAATCATCCAGTTCGCTGTTGATAAATGTCCCGCAAGGAATGCAGGGCGCAACCTCACTCTGAATCCGATATCCCTCCGCGCCCAACGCGTTGGCCACCGCAGTGGCGATGTCGCCCCCAGTCAGAAACAGGCCGCCGACTCGCGCCTGCCCGAGGATCTGCAATGTGATCGCCCCGATCCGTTGGCTTAGCATCTCCCCCAGTTGCTGGCGACTTATCGCGGCGGAACCACACAAACTCTCGATCAGATGTCGATCTTCCGCGCTGCGACTGGTACGCAAGATCGTATGATGCTGGCGACCGAGCTGGGCGCAGGCTTGCTCTGCCACCGAGGCTATCTCCAGGGCATATGAGGAAGAGATCAGGCGGGAGGCGTCGATATCCACCACCTCTGCTCTCCCTTCGTAAAGCGCACGATCCACCTGTCGGCGCGTGGCCTCACTCATTGAGCCTGCCACCACCAGCACAGGCAGAGTCTGCTGCTCTTGCATAAAGAAGCTGACAGGCAAGGCATTTGCAAGGCCCGCCGCTCCGACCATCAGCGGAAGCCGTTCTTGTTCCCCGAGAGCCTGAGCGATCAGCATCAGATCGCGATCCTCAACGGCATCAACGACCACCATGCACTCGCCTTCGGCGTCCAGGGCGCTCAAAACGGCGCTGAGTCCTCCGTGTCGGACCTCCTCCAGATGAACTTCGTAAACAGGAATACCGCTTTGCAGCGCGATCAGTTCAGCAATTCGGGACGACGTAACTGGCGTTTTCGGATCGCTGGCAAATTCGGTCTCCAGAAGCGGAACACCGTTGACCAGACACAGGCCGTTCTGCGTAGTGCGGCCGGCGGAAGGAATAGCCGCGGCAATCACCGCCATGCGACTACCGCTGGCTTGCATCGCCGCCACAACTTCAGCCCCGACGTTACCACGAAAGGTAGAATCAATTTTTTTGTACACCAGCGGCGGGGCTATCGTTTCACACCACGGCGCGAGTGCGCGACGCACGGCCTTTGCGGCCAGCTCTGCGGAAACAGCCCGGCTCTCGGTATTGATGATAAGCACATCGGCGCGACGTGAAGGCTTCTGCGAGGTACTGAGCATCACTTCCGTTCGTGCGCCTTTTTTCGCCAGCTGTACCCCGGTATCATTCGATCCCGTAAAATCATCGGCAATCACGATCATTTTCATGTGTTCTTTTCCTCCGGAAGCTGACGCACCTGCCTTTTTGCCACCCAGGAAGTCAGTATCGGCGTCAGGATTGCGGTCGTGATAACCGAGGCCGCTATGAGCGGGGCCGCCGCGGCAGCGACGGATGCCAGCGAAGGATCGGCCTGGGCAATCGCCAGCGGTGTAGCCACCGCGTTACCGGCCGTGCTGGATGCTGCAGCGCCAGCGATACCACTTCCTCCGACCAGCCGATCGGCACGAATATTAAAAAATCCGCCAATAAAGGTGGTCAGAATGCCGAGGAGAATGCCCGCCAGCCCGCCCTGGAGCAACATTTCCAGATTGATACCAGCCCCCAGAGCAAAAGCAAAAAATGGAATGAGCAGCGGTCCGCCTTTCGTCAGGAAGTCGCGCATGTGCACGTCAAGGTTGCCAAGGATCATGCCAACAATCAGAGGAATCAGTACCGCAACGAGTGCCATGATCGGAATGTTGGCCATACCTGCCGCCCCCAGCGCGATCATGGTGAAGAAAGGACCATCGTTCAGTGACAAAATAGAGATAGCGCCGACATCACGTTCATTGCCAAACTCCCCAACCAGCGCCGCATAAAGCCCGCCGTTGGAATTGCTCATGGCGGCAATAATCGCCAGGCCGCTCAAACCGAAGATCCCCTCGGCGCCGAAAAGATGTTCAACCCCCAGCCCTAGCGCGATGGCGATAAGGAGTTTGGTCAGCGTGATAGTCCCCCCCTGTAACAACGCCTGAGGAGCGGCTTTGATGCTAATCCCCGCCCCCATACACAGCAAAAATGCGCCAATCAGCGGTGCAGCACCGTTCTTAAAGAGCGCGGTTGTAAACCCGCCGACCTCCAGCGCATGAGGTGCAAACGTATTTATGACCGCACCGATGACCAGTGGCACAACCATCATGCCTCCGGGTACTCGCTCTATTGCTTTTTTGATGTTCATGTCGTGCCGCCTGTCATTAATATGATTAAATGAAATCACATTGATTATATTTAATCAACAACAAACGATAAACACGCGCGATCACAGTTTTAAAATGATTAAATAAAATCAATTAATCATTCAGGGCAAAAATAAGCCGGGAGTTCGGCTCCCGGCGTGAATGCATGAAGGGGGTTACGCTTTGCTGACAAACTCGCGGTACGCGGCCACCACCTGTAAAAAATCCTCAACGCCGCACAGAGAGAGGCTTTCTTCGTCGTAGTAGCTCATCCCCTCTTCGATTTCATCACCTGAAATCTCCAGCTGGTTGGCGCGAATCATCACCTCTTCGCCATCCAGCCATAGCGTGTATTCATGTCCGGCACGCTGCCAGGAACGCACGCTGCCTTTTACGGTGCGCGCGGCCTGTTCCACTTCATCCAGCAGGGCGAGGTTATCTTTCACCTCTTCGTTAAACCAGTGCCCCACCACCTCGTGGCCCATCGACATTCGCACCTTTACCACTCCGGTAATATCGCGCAGAAACTCGTAATCCATAGTGTCTTCCTCTGCAAGGGCAATGCGTCACCGCTACATTGTACCCATAGGGTAATTATCGCAGCCCCCGGGCAGAAAAAAAGTGGACCAGATAGAGCAACAGTAAATAAAAGCGCCTCAGTTGGTTAACCGGTCGTCTTGCCGCCAACTGGCGGGCATTATTCCACCATTCTTTGCCAGCTGCCGGTCTGTCGGCGTCAAATCCCTTGCGCCTTTACCAGATGCCGATGGTTATCGGAGTACGTTTAGCGCAGCAATAAAAAAGCCACTCCGAAGAGTGGCTTTGAGCAGCAAGATTCGCTTATACCGCGGTCTGGAAAATCACACCGTCAGCTTTATCAGTGTACTGTTCCAGCTGGTTGAAGTTCAGGTAGCGATAGGTATCCGCCGCAGTCTTATCCACCTGAGCGACGAAGGTCTGGTACTCTTCCGGCGTCGGCAGTTTGCCGAGCAGGGAAGCGACCGCAGCCAGCTCCGCAGAGGCCAGATAGACGTTAGCGCCGGTGCCTAAACGGTTCGGGAAGTTACGGGTTGAAGTGGATACCACCGTCGCACCGTCCGCCACGCGCGCCTGGTTACCCATACACAGGGAACAGCCAGGGATTTCAATGCGCGCGCCGCTCTTACCAAACACGCTGTAGTAGCCTTCTTCAGTCAGCTGCGCCGCATCCATACGGGTTGGCGGAGCCACCCACAGACGAGTCGGCAGCTGGCCTTTGTGGCTGTCCAGCAGTTTACCCGCCGCACGGAAGTGACCGATGTTGGTCATGCAGGAACCGATGAAGACTTCGTCAATCTTCTCACCCTGCACATCGGACAGCAGACGCGCATCGTCCGGATCGTTCGGTGCACACAGGATAGGCTCTTTGATATCCGCCAGATCGATATCGATCACCGCGGCATACTCGGCATCGGCATCGGCTTCCAGCAGCTGCGGATCCGCCAGCCATTTTTCCATCCCCTGGATGCGACGCTCCAGCGTACGACGATCGCCGTAGCCTTCTGCGATCATCCACTTCAGCAGGACGATGTTGGAGTTCAGATACTCGACGATCGGTTCCTGATTCAGCTTAATGGTACAGCCGGCAGCAGAACGCTCTGCGGACGCATCGGTCAGCTCAAACGCCTGCTCAACTTTCAGATCCGGCAGACCTTCAATTTCCAGAATGCGTCCAGAGAAGATGTTTTTCTTCCCTTTCTTCTCAACGGTCAGCAGCCCCTGCTTAATCGCGTACAGCGGGATCGCATGGACCAGATCGCGCAGGGTGATCCCCGGCTGCATCTTGCCTTTGAAGCGAACCAGCACCGATTCCGGCATATCCAGCGGCATGACGCCGGTCGCGGCGGCAAAGGCCACCAGACCAGAACCTGCCGGGAAGGAGATACCAATCGGGAAGCGGGTATGAGAGTCACCACCGGTACCGACGGTATCCGGCAGCAGCATACGGTTCAGCCAGGAGTGGATAACCCCATCGCCCGGACGCAGAGAGACACCGCCACGGTTCATAATGAAGTCTGGCAGCGTATGGTGCGTGGTGACGTCAACCGGCTTCGGATAGGCCGCGGTGTGGCAGAAGGACTGCATCACCAGATCGGCGGAGAAACCAAGGCACGCCAGGTCTTTCAGTTCATCACGCGTCATCGGACCGGTGGTATCCTGGGAACCGACGGAGGTCATCTTCGGTTCACAGTAAGCGCCCGGACGAACACCGGCAACGCCGCAGGCGCGGCCAACCATTTTCTGCGCCAGCGAGTAGCCGCGGCTGCTTTCCGCCACGTCTTTTGCCTGACGGAATACGTCGCTGTGCGGCAGACCCAGCGCTTCACGCGCTTTCGTGGTCAGGCCGCGACCGATGATCAGCGGAATACGGCCGCCGGCGCGGACTTCATCAACCAGCACATCGGTTTTCAGCTCGAAGCTTGCCAGCAGTTCGTTGGTTTCGTGGTTACGCACTTCGCCTTTGAACGGGTAAACGTCAATCACGTCGCCCATATTCAGGTTGTTGACGTCCACTTCAATTGGCAGCGCGCCGGCATCTTCCATGGTATTGAAGAAGATAGGTGCAATTTTGCCGCCCAGGCAGAGACCGCCGCCGCGCTTGTTCGGCACGTTCGGGATATCGTCACCCATAAACCACAGCACCGAGTTGGTGGCGGATTTACGCGAAGAGCCTGTACCAACTACGTCACCGACGTAGGCCAGCGGGAAACCTTTTTGCTGAAGCGCTTCAATTTGCTTAATCGGGCCAACGGAACCCGGCTGATCCGGCTCGATACCTTCGCGGGCGTTTTTCAGCATCGCCAGCGCGTGCAGCGGGATATCCGGGCGGGACCAGGCATCGGGGGCCGGAGACAGGTCATCGGTGTTGGTTTCGCCGGTGACCTTGAATACGGTGACGGTGATTTTCTCAGCCAGCTGCGGACGGTTCAGGAACCACTCGGCGTCAGCCCAGGATTTCATGACCTGTTTAGCGTACTCGTTACCCGCTTTGGCTTTCTCTTCTACGTCGTAGAAGTTATCGAACATCAGCAGGGTATGGGACAGCGCTTTGGCGGCGATCGGCGCCAGTTTAGCATCGTCCAGAGCATCAATCAGCGGGTGAATGTTGTAACCGCCCTGCATGGTGCCCAGCAGTTCAACGGCTTTTTCAGGGGTAACCAGTGGGGAGGTCGCTTCGCCTTTGGCGATAGCGGCAAGGAATCCGGCTTTAACATAGGCGGCTTCGTCGACGCCCGGCGGTACACGGTTGATTAACAGGTCTAACAGGAATTCTTCTTCACCCGCAGGCGGGCTCTTCAGCAGTTCTACCAGCGCGGCCATTTGGGTTGCATCTAAGGGTTTGGCAACAATCCCAACGGCTGCACGCTCAGCTACGTGCTTACGGTATTCTTCTAGCACGACGGTTCTCCTCGCTCTCATTGTAAAATGCGGTAGGCGATTCTCTTCACGCTCCTGTGAGACAGCAGTTTGTAGGGTAAATGCCCGATACCGCGTCGGCAGCATAGCAGGATTTTGGCGAGGTGTTAATCTGTTTACAAAAAAGCAACATTAAAATTTAGCTGAATCGTTAAGGGCAGGATTTTACAGGCTTTACGTACATTTCCCGGGATATAAATTTAATTCTGTTACACATAACTGAGCAAAATCCCAACAATCATCAAAAATCAAAAATAGACCGGCTTATACTCCGTCGCGAGCGCTATTTTCGGCGATACTCAGTGGAAACGGGCCAAACTATAGCGCCGGGAGCTAACATGATACGACCTTTGAAACCCCACGTGATTGCCCTGGTGTGCAGTGCCGGGCTATTAGCTGCCTCCGGGGCCCTGTACGTGACAAGCCGCGCCGCAGAAACGCCGCCCGCTCCTGCCCCCCAACCCACCGCCGCTGCCGTTGAGTCCGCCGCTCCGACGGCGCAACCGGTCGCGGCCACCTACACGGCGGCGCAAATCGATCGGTGGGTCGCCCCCGTCGCCCTTTATCCGGATAACCTGCTGTCGCAGGTGTTAATGGCGTCAACCTACCCGAGCAACGTCCTGCAGGCCGTCCAGTGGTCGCAGGATAACCCAACGATGCAGGGTGACGCCGCCGTGCAGGCCGTGGCGAACCAGCCGTGGGACCCCAGCGTGAAATCGCTGGTCGCCTTCCCGGCGCTGCTGTCGCTGATGGGTGAAAATCCGCAGTGGGTGCAGGACCTGGGTAACGCGTTTCTCGCACAGCCGCAGGACGTGATGAATTCGGTGCAGAAACTGCGTGCCATCGCCCAGCAAACCGGGACGCTAAAATCGTCGCCGCAGCAGAAGGTGACCACAACCAAAGCGACGCCGCCACCGGCGACTTCCACCGCCACGTCAACGACGAAAACCACCACGGTGGTCGAGCCTGCGCCCACCACAGAAATCATCAAGATTGAATCTACCGATCCGAAGGTGGTGTATGTGCCAACCTACAACCCCAATACGGTTTATGGCACCTGGCCGAACACCGCGTACCCGCCGGTCTATTTGCCGCCAACGCCGGGTGAACAGTTTACCAACAGCTTCGTCAACGGCCTCGGTTTCAGCCTCGGGGTAGCCACCACTTATGCGCTGTTCAGCAGCATCGACTGGGATGATGACTATCATCACGACGATGACTGGGATCACGGCGGCTACCATGGCGGCGGGAACAACAATATCAATATCGACGTCGATAACTACAACCATTTCAACAAGCAGCGTTTTGACGGCAACAACGCTAGCTGGCAGCACAACCCGGCGTTCCGCAACAATGTGCCGTACCCGAACAATAACGTGGCGCAGCGTTTCCACCAGACCAACGTTCCCGGCGGCCTGAGCGCCACGCAGCACACTCCGGCGAACCTGACCAGTCAGCGTCAGGCGGCGCTCGACCAGTTCCAGCACAGCACTCACAACGGCGCGGCAAAAGGTCTGACCGCGGGCGGAGCGACGGCGGCGGCAGGCAACAGGGATACCCAACGCCAGGCGGCCTCACAGCAGCTCAACAAAATCACCCAGCGCAGCAACTACCGGGGCTATGACACCCCGGAAAACCGCGCGGCGGCGAAGCAAAAGCAACAAAATCCGGCGCCCCAACAGCAGCGACGGGACAAAGCAAACTCGCACCTCCAGAACCCGACGACGCAGCAGCAACAGCATCGCGACGCGGCGAAGTCGCAGGTTCAACAGCGCCCGCCGCAGCAGCGCCAGCAGAGAGTGCAGAATGTTCGTTCGAATGCGTTCAGCGGCAATGACAGCCGCTCGCCATCATGGGAGGCCCAGCGCCAGCGGGGCGCGCAGAGCCGGAGTACAGCGCACCTCAACACTAACCAGCGTGCGGCGGCGCAACAGCGCACGGGCCAACATCGCGAACTGCGTCATCGCTAAGGAGCGGTCATGAAAAAAGTCCTGATTTCTGGCTGGCTGGCGCTTTTTGCCCTGCCCGTTTTTGCCCAACAGTATTTTGCCACCCCGGAGAAGGCCGCCACCGCGCTGGCGGAGGCCATTTCGACGCAAAATGAGCCCGCGCTCAATGACCTGCTGGGGGAGGACTGGCGTCAGTACCTGCCGCAGCGGGAGGCAGATCCGCAAGCCGTCGCCCGTTTTCTTCGCGACTGGAAAGTCGGCCATAAGATTGTCGAACAGGGGGATATGGCACACCTCAACGTAGGCCGTGAAGAGTGGCAGCTGCCGCTGCCGATGCTGAAAAGCGCCGAGGGTTGGCACTTCGATATGGCGCAGGCGGCAGATGAGATCCAGACGCGAGAAATCGGCCGTAACGAGCTGTCGGCAATCCAGGCGATGCACGCCTACGTTGATGCACAAAATGAGTATTATCAGCACTTCCAGCGTTACGCCAAAAAGCTGTTCAGTAGCGCGGGGAAAAAAGACGGTCTGTACTGGCCAACTCAGCCCGGTGAAGAGCCGAGCCCGTTGGGGCCAGCCTTTAGCCCCGTCGAACCGGGCGAAGGCTATCACGGCTACCGTTTCCGCATTATCCATGACGGTGACAAGCAGACGGTCGCCCTGCTGGCGTGGCCCGTTGCATGGGGTGAAACCGGCGTGATGAGCTTTATGATCGACCAGAACGATCGCGTTTATCAGGCAAATTTAGGTAAGGATACGGAGACGTTAGTTCAGGCGATTACCCGCTTTACGCCAGATGAAAAATGGCAGGCTATCGAACAATAACCCCCTGCCCGGCGCATCCGTATGCCGCCGGGCTGGTTTCCTCATCTGACGATGTTTAGCCCTGATGCGGCATCAGCTGTGGATAGCCGCTGAAGGCTGGCTTGCTGCTGCTTAAGGCCGCCTCATCATTGTGAATACTGCCTGAGTTCGCCGCCCACACGCCTTCCGTGGTTTTGCTGATCGCCTGATGCTGCGCATTCAGGTTCTGACCCATGGCGGCGATATGGGTGTTTTCCGTGCCACCGCTATTGTCGGCCCAGGGAATGGAAGGATCTGCGGCGCAAGCCACCGCAGAAGCCAGGGTGGCAGCAAACAGGGCAGTTGTTAAAACGAGTTTCATAACACACCTCACAGATAGTTAACTGCCTATAAGTTTATGGCGTAATTATTTTCAATGTATCTATAAGATGTGCCGATTTATTAACGCAGACACAGTTCTAAACATCGGACATAAAAAAAGCGGCTCTCAGAGCCGCTTTTACATTTTGCCGGAAAGAAAAACTTACTTTTTCTTCGCTTTCGCGTTCGGCAGGTCGGTAATGCTACCTTCGAACACTTCTGCCGCCAGGCCAACGGACTCGTGCAGAGTCGGGTGCGCGTGGATGGTCAGAGCGATGTCTTCTGCATCACAACCCATTTCGATAGCCAGGCCGATTTCACCCAGCAGCTCGCCGCCGTTGGTGCCGACAATCGCGCCGCCGATAACACGGTGGGTCTCTTTGTCGAAGATCAGTTTGGTCATACCGTCTGCGCAATCTGAAGCGATCGCACGACCAGAAGCTGCCCACGGGAAGGTGGCAGTTTCATAGCTGATGCCTTTCTCTTTCGCTTCTTTCTCGGTCAGGCCAACCCAGGCAACTTCTGGCTCGGTGTAGGCGATTGACGGGATCACTTTCGGGTCGAAGTAGTGCTTCAGACCGGAGATAACTTCGGCGGCAACGTGACCTTCGTGAACACCTTTGTGCGCCAGCATCGGCTGACCGACGATATCGCCGATAGCGAAGATGTGCGGCACGTTGGTACGCAGCTGCTTGTCAACACGGATAAAGCCGCGTTCGTCAACTTCAACGCCCGCTTTGCCTGCGTCGAGGTTTTTACCGTTCGGTACGCGACCGATAGCAACCAGCACCGCGTCATAACGCTGTGCTTCAGCCGGGGCTTTTTTGCCTTCCATGGAAACATAGATACCGTCTTCTTTTGCTTCAACGGCAGTCACTTTGGTTTCCAGCATCAGGTTGAATTTCTTGCTGATGCGTTTGGTGAAGACTTTAACCACGTCTTTGTCGGCAGCCGGGATCACCTGGTCGAACATTTCAACCACGTCGATCTCTGAACCCAGCGCATGGTACACGGTGCCCATTTCCAGACCGATGATACCGCCACCCATAACCAGCATACGCTTCGGTACGGATTTCAGCTCCAGCGCATCGGTGGAGTCCCATACGCGCGGATCTTCGTGCGGAATGAACGGCAGCTGAATCGGACGGGAACCTGCGGCGATGATCGCATTGTCGAAGTTAATCACGGTTTTACCGTTTTCACCTTCCACTTCCAGGGTGTTAGCGCCGGTGAATTTACCCAGACCGTTAACCACCTTCACTTTACGACCTTTGGCCATGCCAGCCAGACCACCGGTCAGCTGAGTGATGACTTTTTCTTTCCAGGTGCGGATCTTGTCAATGTCGGTTTTCGGTTCGCCAAAAACGATGCCGTGCTCGGCCAGCGCTTTCGCTTCTTCGATAACTTTAGCAACGTGCAGCAGTGCTTTAGAAGGGATACAGCCGACGTTCAGGCAAACACCGCCGAGGGTGCTGTAACGTTCTACGATGACGGTCTCCAGACCTAAATCAGCGCAACGGAAGGCAGCAGAATAGCCTGCAGGACCTGCCCCAAGTACCACGACCTGAGTTTTAATTTCAGTACTCATCATGACCTCTGTAGTTTGTATCCGGCGGGTCTGACGCTATTGTTATACACTTCATCCTTCAAGCCGCCTCTGCGTTGGCTGCGCTCGCTCACCCCGGTTACGTACTGCTTGTACGCTCCAGGGATTCACTCCCTTGCCGCCTTGACGCAACTCGAATTTTTTTGTGTAAATTACGCCCATGTCCACCGGGACGTTCTATCCGCCTGCATTTTACAAAATTGTTAACAATTTTGAAACAACAAACGGCAAACGATTTTGTCCTTTGTTGCTGATAACCCCGAAACGAAGACAAGATTACCAGAAAAAAGCCGGCCGTCAGGCCGGCTTTTCGCTTACATCACCAGGCGGCGAATATCGCTCAGCATGTTGTTGATGATGGTGATAAAGCGCGCACCATCAGCACCATCGATCACGCGGTGGTCGAAGGACAGAGAGATAGGCATCATCAGACGCGGTACAAACTCTTTACCATTCCACACCGGTTCCATCGCGGATTTAGACACCCCGAGGATCGCCACTTCCGGCGCGTTGACAATCGGCGCGAAGTGGGTTGTCCCCAGGCCACCGATGCTGGAGATGGTGAAGCAACCGCCCTGCATTTCGCCCGCAGTCAGCTTACCATCACGCGCTTTCTTAGAGATAACCGTCAGTTCACGAGACAGCTCGGTAATGCTCTTCTTGTTCACATCTTTAAAGACCGGAACAACCAGACCATTCGGCGTATCAACCGCCACCCCGATGTTGATGTATTTCTTCAGCGTCAGACGCTGTGCATCTTCGGACAGCGAGCTGTTAAAGCGTGGCATCTGCTCAAGCGCAGCGGCAACCGCTTTCATGATGAAGACAACCGGGGTGAATTTCACGTCCAGCTTGCGCTTCTCAGCTTCAGCATTCTGCTGCTTACGGAAGGCTTCCAGATCGGTGATATCAGTTTTATCGAAGTGCGTAACGTGCGGGATCATTACCCAGTTACGGCTCAGGTTCGCACCAGAGATTTTCTGGATACGGCCCAGCTCAACTTCTTCCACTTCACCAAACTTGCTGAAGTCCACTTTCGGCCACGGCAGCATGCCCGGCAGACCACCACCGGCGGCAGCGGCAGGCGCAGCTTCAGCGCGTTTCACCGCGTCTTTCACGTAAGCCTGAACGTCTTCGCGCAGGATACGGCCTTTACGACCGGAGCCTTTCACTTTCGCCAGGTTGACGCCGAATTCGCGCGCCAGACGACGAATCAGCGGCGTCGCATGAACGTAAGCGTCGTTTTCAGCAAACTCAGATTTGCCTTCCGCTTTCGCCGCAGGAGCGGCGGCCGGTTTAGCCTTCTCTGCCGGAGCGGCAGCCGGTGCCGGAGCAGCAGCCGGAGCGGCGGCAGGCGCAGCGCCTTCCACTTCGAAGACCATAATCAGAGAACCGGTAGAGACTTTGTCGCCGGTGCTGATTTTGATTTCTTTTACGGTGCCTGCAAACGGTGCCGGCACTTCCATAGAAGCCTTGTCGCCTTCTACGGTGATCAGGGACTGTTCAGCGGCAACTTTGTCGCCCACTTTTACCATCACTTCGGTGACTTCGACTTCATCACCGCCGATGTCCGGTACGTGAACGTCTTTCGCGCCAGCTGCTGCCGCCGGTGCCGCGGCAGCGGCCGGAGCGGCTGCCTGTGCCGGGGCCGCAGCAGGTGCTGCGCCAGCCACTTCGAAGACCATGATCAGCGAGCCGGTAGACACTTTGTCGCCGGTGTTGATTTTGATCTCTTTCACGGTACCCGCGAACGGCGCCGGAACTTCCATAGAGGCTTTATCGCCTTCTACGGTGATCAGGGACTGTTCAGCCGCAACGGTATCGCCCACTTTAACCATGATCTCGGTGACTTCAACTTCGTCGCCGCCGATATCCGGTACGTGAACGTCTTTTGCCGCCGCTGCAGCAGGTGCTGCTGCCGGGGCCGCTTCTTTCTTCTCTTCTGCCTTGGCAGGTGCAGCATCAGCTGCACCGTCGGCGGAATCGAAAATCATGATCAGTTTGCCGGTCTCAGTTTTGTCGCCGACAGAGACTTTGATCTCTTTTACGACGCCAGCCTGCGGAGACGGGACTTCCATAGAAGCTTTATCGCCTTCTACAGTGATCAGCGACTGTTCGGCTTCAACTTTATCGCCTACTTTGACCAGGATCTCGGTGATTTCAACTTCATCAGCCCCGATGTCCGGTACATTGATTTCGATAGCCATTATTCTTTTACCTCTTACGCCAGACGCGGGTTAACTTTTTCTGCATCGATGTTGAATTTGATGATGGCATCTGCCACCACTTTCTTATCGATTTCGCCACGTTTAGCCAGTTCGCCCAGTGCCGCTACCACCACATAAGAAGCATCAACTTCGAAGTGGTGACGCAGGTTCTCACGGCTGTCGGAACGTCCGAAGCCATCAGTACCCAGCACGCGGTAGTCGTCAGCCGGTACATAAGTACGGACCTGCTCGGCGAACAGTTTCATATAGTCGGTTGATGCTACAGCCGGAGCGTCGTTCATCACCTGAGCGATGTACGGAACGCGCGGAGTTTCCAGCGGGTGCAGCATGTTCCAGCGCTCACAGTCCTGACCATCACGGGCCAGTTCGGTGAAGGAGGTGACGGAGTACACGTCAGAGCCCACGCCGTAGTCTTTCGCCAGGATCTGCGCTGCTTCACGAACGTGACGCAGGATAGAACCGGAGCCCAGCAGCTGAACTTTACCTTTGCTACCTTCAACGGTTTCGAGTTTATAGATACCTTTACGGATACCTTCCTCGGCACCTGCTGGCATCGCCGGCATGTGGTAGTTTTCGTTCAGCGTGGTGATGTAGTAGTAAACGTTCTCTTGTTTCTCACCGTACATACGCTCCAGACCATCGTGCATGATGACCGCAACTTCGTACGCGTAAGACGGATCGTAAGAGATACAGTTCGGAATAGTCAGAGACTGAATATGGCTGTGGCCATCTTCGTGCTGCAGACCTTCACCGTTCAGCGTGGTACGACCGGAAGTCCCGCCGACCAGGAAGCCGCGAGCCTGCTGATCGCCAGCCTGCCAGCACAGGTCGCCGATACGCTGGAAGCCGAACATGGAGTAGTAAATGTAGAACGGGATCATCGGCAGGTTGTTGGTGCTGTAAGACGTTGCCGCCGCCAGCCAGGATGCGCCTGCGCCCAGTTCGTTGATCCCTTCCTGCAGGATCTGACCTTTTTCGTCTTCTTTGTAGTAAGCAACCTGCTCACGGTCCTGCGGGGTGTACTGCTGGCCGTTCGGGCTGTAGATACCAATCTGACGGAACAGGCCTTCCATACCAAAGGTACGCGCTTCATCGGCGATGATCGGCACGAGGCGGTCTTTGATGGACTTGTTCTTCAACATCACGTTCAGGGCACGAACGAACGCGATAGTGGTAGAAATTTCTTTGTTCTGCTCTTCCAGCAGCGGAGCAAAATCTTCCAGGGTCGGCAGCTCCAGCTTCTCATCGAAGTTCGGCTGACGGCTCGGCAGATAGCCGTGCAGTTTCTGACGCTGAGCGTGCAGATAGGTATGCTCTTCGGAGCCTTCCGGGAAGGTCACGTACGGCAGTTTTTCGATATCCGCATCGGCAACCGGAACATTGAAACGATCGCGAACATAGCGAACGCCGTCCATGTTCATTTTCTTCACCTGGTGAGCGATGTTTTTACCTTCAGCGGTATCGCCCATGCCATACCCTTTAATGGTATGTGCCAGGATAACGGTCGCTTTGCCTTTGGTCTCCTGCGCTTTTTTCAGTGCAGCAAAGACTTTCTTCGGATCGTGACCACCGCGGTTCAGAGCCCAGATCTGCTCGTCAGTCCAGTCGGCAACCAGCGCGGCGGTTTCCGGATATTTACCGAAGAAGTGCTCGCGAACGTACGCGCCATCTTTGGATTTGAAGGTCTGGTAGTCACCGTCAACGGTTTCGTTCATCAGCTGAATCAGCTTACCGCTGGTGTCTTTACGCAGCAGCTCATCCCAACGACCGCCCCAGATAACCTTGATAACGTTCCAGCCGGCACCGGCGAAGATACCTTCCAGCTCGTTAATGATTTTGCCGTTACCGGTGACCGGGCCATCCAGACGCTGCAGGTTGCAGTTGATGACGAAGACCAGGTTATCCAGTTTTTCACGGGTCGCGATGGTGATAGCGCCTTTAGATTCCGGCTCGTCCATCTCGCCGTCGCCCAGGAAGGCATAAACGGTTTGTTTAGAGGTGTCTTTCAGACCGCGGTGTTCCAGATACTTGAGGAATTTCGCCTGATAGATAGCGCCGATTGGGCCCAGACCCATGGAGACGGTCGGGAACTGCCAGAATTCCGGCATCAGTTTCGGGTGCGGATAAGAGGACAGACCGTTACCGTGAACTTCCTGACGGAAGTTGTTCATCTGCTCTTCGGTCAGACGGCCTTCGAGGAACGCACGTGCGTATACGCCCGGAGAAATGTGGCCCTGGAAGTAAACCAGGTCGCCGCCATCCTGCTCGTTGCGCGCACGGAAGAAGTGGTTAAAGCACACTTCATAGAACGTTGCGGAGGACTGGAAGGAAGCCATGTGGCCACCCAGTTCCAGATCTTTTTTCGATGCGCGCAGAACGGTCATGATGGCGTTCCAACGAATCGCAGAACGAATTCGACGTTCCAGATCCAGATTCCCCGGATATTCCGGTTCGTCTTCAACGGCAATAGTGTTGACGTAACTGCCTGTAGATGTGCCAGCAGCAACCTTCACCCCGCCTTTGCGGGCTTCAGAAAGGAGTTGGTCAATCAGATACTGAGCACGCTCAACACCTTCTTCACGGATGACCGATTCGATCGCCTGTAGCCAGTCGCGAGTTTCGATCGGATCCACGTCATTTGGTAAACGTTCTGACATGGGGGGTATTCCTTATCTATCTAATCGTTGATTAATCTGGAACCTGTCCCATTGCACTCTTTGTTCTTCATACTTCCGGCTGTATCTTTGTTGGCTGCGCTTCCTCATCCCTGTCACATAGTTCACTATGCTCCAGGGAATTCGCGCGCTTGCCGCCGCGATACATCCCAAATTATTTTGAACAACTAAAAGTGCAATAAGACAGGTTCTGCGTTTAGTTGCCGCGCTCTAAAAATGGCGCTTAAGAACCGGAGTTCTCATCTTTCCGTTGCTGTAAACGACGCAGTGAGCGTTCTCGACGACTCTCCTCACGGCTACGATCCAGCAAAATTTCTTCAATGAACGCCAGGTGTCGATGCGACGCTTCACGCGCCTGCTCCGGCTCTCCGGCGATTATCGCCTCGAAAATACGAGTGCGATGATTGCTGACCTGCGGAAGCATCTCCCGACGGGCATACAACAATTCAAAGTTCTGACGAACGTTTTGCGCGAGCATCGGCTCCATGCAGCGTAGCAGATGGAGCAGCACGACATTGTGCGCCGCTTCGGTGACGGCAATTTGATACTGGACGACGGCGTCAGATTCGGCGTCAAGGTCGCCAGACTGCTGAGCCCGTTCGATAGCCTGATGCAGCTCGCGAATACGTTCGCGGTCAGCATCATTGCTGCGTAGCGCCGCGTAATAAGCCGCGATGCCTTCCAGCGCGTGGCGGGTTTCCAGCAGATCAAATTGGGATTCAGGGTGATCGGACAGTAGCTCGACCAGCGGGTCGCTGAAGCTCTGCCACAGGCTGCTCTGTACAAAAGTTCCACCGCCCTGGCGACGAAGCAACAAGCCCTTGGCTTCGAGGCGTTGAATCGCCTCACGCAGCGAGGGGCGGGAAACGTCGAACTGTTTGGCCAGTTCGCGTTCAGGCGGGAGTTTTTCACCG
Organism: Klebsiella sp. YJ; assembly: GCF_002108615.1. NCBI lineage: Bacteria > Pseudomonadati > Pseudomonadota > Gammaproteobacteria > Enterobacterales > Enterobacteriaceae > Klebsiella > Klebsiella sp. YJ. Next base: position 102,862 of record NZ_MTEG01000013.1, on the reverse strand, counting down.
GGGCGTAAGGTCCCCTCAAGGATTAAAAACTCAAGCTGCTGCTCTATCACATCAGATAGTTTTGGTTGGCGGATTTTGCTGTAGGCCATATTCCCTGTCTCTGCCATTAGCCCGTAGTCAATTGGTCTTACCAATTCGCAGTTCGTAGCGGTAAAGTAACAAAGTATTCACCTTCTGTCCATACAGGTTTTGATTGAAATCAGGAAACCACGCACATTTTAACAACCTTACAGAAATAACATTTCAGAATTGTAACTTCACACAAATGATGTGTTTACCCCATAAGAGGTAGCGTTAACGTTTATGAAACGAAAAATTAGGCTATCTGAACCGATTCAACTCAGCAAAACTCAATTAATTATTCATAAATAGTGAATATCCAGCCACCTCAGGCGAATTGCTTTCACCGGCCTGCTATTTACAAATGGTTTCTTTTTGCTCGCTTCGTCATCATCCCTTCATAAAGCAGGTGCATTCACCCGCGCTTATCACTATTCTCGGTGAGACGAAAGGCCTTTTGGTGTTTTTATGTTTCGCCTTCCGTAAAGAAATCAATACGAAAACGGAATTTCGCAATTACACCACACAACAATATGTAAGCTGAATCAATCAGGACAGAGCTGACCAAAACGCCCTTGAATTTAGATAGCTATGCTATCTGGCAGGGACAGACAACGAAGCAGTAGCCTGAAGGACGACGCGTATAAACATAATAACCACACACGAGGTTTCATGATGGAAGGTCAACAGCATGGCGATCGGCTCAAGCGCGGCCTGAAAAACCGCCATATTCAGCTTATTGCTCTGGGCGGCGCTATCGGCACCGGCCTGTTTCTGGGCAGTGCATCCGTTATTCAGTCCGCCGGCCCCGGGATTATTCTGGGCTATGCGATCGCCGGTTTTATCGCCTTCCTGATCATGCGTCAGCTGGGTGAGATGGTCGTAGAAGAGCCGGTGGCAGGTTCATTCAGTCATTTTGCGTATAAATACTGGGGCGGTTTTGCCGGCTTTGCTTCCGGTTGGAACTACTGGGTACTGTACGTTCTGGTGGCCATGGCCGAGTTGACCGCCGTCGGGAAATATATTCAGTTCTGGTGGCCCGAAATCCCAACCTGGGTGTCCGCTGCGGTGTTCTTTATTGCCATCAATGCTATTAACCTGACCAACGTGAAAGTGTTTGGTGAAATGGAGTTCTGGTTCGCCATTATTAAAGTGGTGGCCGTTGTGGCGATGATTCTGTTTGGCGGCTGGCTGCTGTTCAGCGGCAACGGCGGTCCGCAGGCAACCGTACGCAACCTGTGGGACCAGGGCGGGTTCCTGCCGCATGGCTTCACCGGGCTGGTGATGATGATGGCGATTATCATGTTCTCATTTGGTGGTCTGGAGCTGGTCGGGATCACGGCTGCTGAAGCAGATAATCCGGAACAGAGCATCCCGAAAGCCACCAACCAGGTTATCTACCGTATCCTGATTTTCTATGTGGGCTCGCTGGCCGTTCTGCTTTCACTGCTGCCGTGGACGCGCGTCACCGCAGACACCAGTCCGTTCGTGCTGATCTTCCACGAGCTGGGTGATACCTTTGTGGCCAACGCCCTGAACGTCGTGGTGCTGACCGCTGCGCTATCCGTGTATAACAGCTGCGTATACTGCAACAGCCGCATGTTGTTCGGTCTGGCCCAGCAGGGGAACGCCCCGAAAGCGCTGATGAGCGTTGATAAGCGCGGCGTGCCGGTCAATACCATTCTGGTCTCTGCCGTGGTCACCGCGCTGTGCGTCCTGATTAACTACTTCGCACCGGAGTCGGCCTTTGGCCTGCTCATGGCGCTGGTGGTCTCCGCGCTGGTGATTAACTGGGCGATGATTAGCCTGGCGCATATGAAGTTCCGTCGCGCTAAGCAGCAGCAGGGTGTGGTTTCACGCTTCCCGGCGCTGTTTTACCCGGTCGGCAACTGGGTCTGCCTGCTGTTCATGGTGGCGGTGCTGGTGATTATGCTGATGACGCCGGGCATGGCGATTTCCGTTTACCTGATCCCGGTATGGATTGCGATTCTGGGTATCGGCTATCTGTTTAAACAGAAAAGCGCCAGCGCACTAAAAGCACAATAATACATCTCACTATTCTGTGCCCGTCCCGTCATGGCGGGCACAGAGCATTGTTATCTGGTTCACACTTTCCCTTCCACAGTCGTTCTATCCATATCGTCGACCTGATACTGCAACGCATTTATCGGTGATTGCGCAAATAATTCTCTCCATACCGCAACGGGGAGATCTCCAGATGGCAGGCAATAAACTTTCAGTGAGAGAAAAGATTGGCTATGGGATGGGCGATGCCGGATGCAACATCATATTTGGCGCCATCATGCTGTTTGTTAACTACTTTTACACCGATATTTTTGGCCTCGCGCCAGCGTTAGTGGGCATTTTGTTACTCTCCGTACGCGTCATCGATGCTGTGACCGACCCGATCATGGGCGCCATGGCCGATCGTACGCGCAGTAAATATGGCCGCTTCCGTCCGTGGCTGCTGTGGATGGCCTTCCCCTACGCGCTGTTCAGCGTCCTGATGTTCACCACGCCGGAATGGACCTATCACAGCAAAGTTATCTATGCCTTCGTCACCTACTTCCTGCTCTCGCTGACCTATACCGCGATTAACATTCCCTACTGCTCGTTAGGCAGCGTGATTACTAACGATCCGCAGGAGCGCGTCGCCTGCCAGTCGTATCGTTTTGTTATGGTCGGTATTGCCACGCTGCTGCTGTCGCTGACGCTGCTGCCGATGGCCGACTGGTTCGGTGGCGCTGATAAAGCCAAAGGTTATCAGATGGCGATGACCGTACTGGCTGCAATTGGTATGTGTATGTTTTTATTCTGCTTCGCCACCGTCCGTGAACGCGTGCGCCCGGCGGTGCAGACCCATGATGAACTGAAGCAAGACTTTAAGGACGTCTGGAAAAACGATCAGTGGGTTCGCATCCTGCTGTTAACGCTGTGCAACGTCTGCCCCGGGTTTATCCGCATGGCCGCCACCATGTACTACGTGACCTGGGTCATGCAGCAAAGCACCCACTTTGCGACGCTGTTTATCAGCCTCGGCGTCGTCGGGATGATGATCGGCAGTATGCTGGCAAAAGTGCTGACCGATCGCTGGTGTAAGCTGCAGGTCTTCTTCTGGACCAATATCGCCCTGGCGATTTTCTCCTGCGCGTTCTACTTCTTTGACCCACATGCCACCATGATGATTATGGTGCTCTACTTCCTGCTCAACATCCTGCATCAGATCCCGTCGCCGCTGCACTGGTCCCTGATGGCTGACGTCGATGATTACGGCGAGTGGAAAACCGGCAAACGCATCACCGGGATCAGCTTCTCCGGTAATCTTTTCTTCCTGAAAGTCGGGCTGGCGGTAGCGGGCGCGATGGTCGGTTTCCTGCTCTCCTGGTACGGTTACGATGCCGGTGCTAAAGAGCAGAGCGCCTCGGCGGTAAACGGTATCGTGCTGCTGTTCAGCATCATTCCGGGTATTGGCTACCTGATTACCGCAGGCGTCGTGCGGATGCTGAAGGTCAACCGCGAGTTTATGTGCAAAATCCAGGCGGACCTGGAAAAACGTCGCGCTAACTATGAGGAACTCAATACCTGGCAGGATCTCAAAACCAGTGAACACATAAGGAAAGCTTGATGAGCAACTGGCCTAATCCGTTTATTGAACAACGCGCGGACCCCTATATTCTGCGCCATCAGGATCACTATTATTTTATCGCCTCGGTCCCGGAATATGACCGGCTGGAGATTCGTCGCGCGGCAACGCTGGAAGGCCTGCGCGAAGCGACGCCGGTGGTGGTCTGGCGTAAACCGGAGAGCGGCCCGATGAGCCAGCTCATCTGGGCACCGGAACTGCATGAAATTGACGGGAAATGGTATATCTATTTTGCCGCCGCTCACACCCACGACCTGGACCAACTCGGGATGTTCCAGCACCGGATGTTTGTCCTCGAATGTGCCGACAGCGACCCGCTCAGCGGCCAGTGGGTTGAAAAAGGTCAGGTAAAAACGCCCTTCGATACCTTTGCGCTGGATGCCACCACCTTTCAGCATCAGGGCAGGCGGTGGTATCTGTGGGCGCAGAAAGCCCCACATATTGCAGGCAATTCCAACCTCTATCTGGCGGAGCTGGCAAACCCGTGGACGCTAAAAGGTGAGCCTGTAATGCTGAGCAAACCGGAGTTTGACTGGGAATGTCGTGGTTTTCGGGTCAATGAAGGCCCGGCGGTTCTGGTTCACGGGGAGCAGCTGTTTGTCAGCTATTCCGCCAGCGCGACCGATGAAAACTACTGCATGGGACTCTTGTGGATAGACCTGCTGGCCGACCCGCTGCGCCCGGAGAACTGGCATAAATCGCCGGAGCCCGTATTTCGCACCAGCGATGAGAATCATCAGTATGGCCCCGGCCACAACGGTTTTACGCAAACGCCGGAAGGGGAAGATGTGCTGGTCTACCATGCGCGGAACTATACCGGGATTGAAGGCGATCCGCTGTACGATCCGAATCGCCATACGCGGCTCAAGCGGGTTCGCTGGCAAGAAAACGGGATGCCTGACTTCGGCATCCCGCCTGCCGATACGTATTGATCCCCTCCCCCGCCCGGCGGCGGGCGGGGCTTAAATCAAGGTACCGTAAATGGTGAGTAGCGCCATGATAACGACCACCACCAGCGACGTTTTTTTGGCCATTGAGACCGCCGCTTTAGGGGTCTCGACCTTATCCACATGCGGTTCGCGCGCCAGCGAAAACTGAGCCAGTCGGGTCAGAACCTGGTACTGCGACGAGTGACGATCGCCCAAAGAAGCAAACCAGGCCGGCAACGCCCTTTCACCGTGCCCCACCAGCGCATAGACCACGCCGACCAGACGCACCGGCAGCCAGTCCACCACGTGCAGAATGGCATCAATCCCCGACTGTAGGCGATGGCGCGGCGTCTGATAACGTGCCAGCCACGTCTGCCAGGCGCGCAGCACACAGTAGCCAATCAGCGTAATGGGTCCCCATGGCCCGCCAACCACAAACCAGAACAGCGGAGCCAGGTAGTAGCGGTAGTTAATCCACAGCAGGGCATTTTGCAGTTCGCTCAGAAACTCGCGGTCGTCACAGCCTGGCGGCACGCCGTGAATCAGCGTCAGCTCGCTGGCCATTGCGTCGCAGGCATGACGATCGTTGCGTGATGCGGCTTTCAGATACGCATGATAGTGCAGCCGTACCCTGCCCGCGCCAATACACAGCAGGCCGAGCAAGATCCAGAAGACCAGCAGCGGGACGTTAAACAGCACCCCGTGCAGCACGCGCTGAATAAGATAGACCACCGCCATGGCCAGCGCCGTCATCAACAGGGTCGCAGGGAGTGAAAAGTGTTTTACCCGGCGAAACAGCACTTCCAGGCGGTGATCGAGCTGCCAGTGCTCACCCAGCTTAAACAGCCGCTCAGCGATGAGAACCAGCAGCGTAGTAAACAACGTCATGGCATCTCCTTTTCTGACGAAGCGGCCAGCAGGCCGCGAAATTTTGCCCAGTCAAAAGCCGGACCGGGATCCGTTTTTCGGACTGGCGCAATATCGCTGTGGCCAGTCATATGGTGTGCGATGGCCGGGTACAAAGCGATTAGCTGCCGCGTCACCGCCACCAGCTGCTGGTACTGCGCATCGGTATAGGCCAGCGTGTCGGTTCCTTCCAGCTCAATGCCGATAGAGAAATCATTGCAGCGTTCACGCCCCTGATAGCTGGATACCCCCGCGTGCCACGCGCGCTTATCAAAGGGAACATACTGCACAATTTCGCCATCGCGACGAATAAGACAATGCGCTGAAACGCGCAGGTGCGCGATTTCCGCAAAGAAAGGATGAGCGTTGGGATCGAGCGTACCGGTGAATAAAGCATCGATCCACGGGCCGCCAAATTCCCCCGGCGGCAGACTAATATTATGCACCACCAGTAAGGAAGGGGCTTCATCATCCGGGCGGCAATCATGGTGCGGCGAAGGAACCCGACGCGCATCCACCAGCCATCCCCCATTCAACTGCATGCGGAATCTCCTTTCGCTAACTCATGCTCCCGGGCCGCCCGTGGCCCAAAGGATGCTGATTATCATACACAAAATCGTTCAGCCTGCAGCCCAGCGACCCACAAATCATCGCTGAAAAGCAGAGACATAGCCGATACAGCGGTGCCCCGAAGCGCGAAGTCTGTATGGTGTAGAAACGCTGTTCAGGTTAGCATGTTTCCCACTGCTGAATCTTATCTATCTGGAGCTTTATCATGTCGCCTCGTCGCTACAATCCCGACCGCCGCCGTGACGCGCTGCTGGAACGCATTAACCTGGATATCACCGATGCCGTCGCCCAATCCCTGCGGGAAGATCTGGGTGGCGAGGTCAATGCCAACAACGATATTAGCGCCCAATTATTGCCGGAAGACGCACGCTCACATGCGGTCATTATTACGCGCGAAGACGGCGTATTTTGCGGTAAGCGCTGGGTGGAAGAGGTCTTCATTCAACTGGCTGGCGACGATGTCAGCATCACCTGGCACGTCGAAGATGGCGATCTCATCAAAGCGGACCAGCCGCTGTTTGAGCTGGAGGGGCCTTCCCGGCTGCTGCTGACCGGTGAACGTACTGCGCTGAATTTCGTGCAGACCCTGTCCGGGGTCTCCAGCGAAGTACATCGTTACGTGGAGCTGCTGGCAGGAACCAAAACCCAGCTGCTCGACACGCGTAAAACGCTGCCAGGCCTGCGCACCGCACTGAAATATGCCGTACTGTGCGGCGGCGGCGCCAACCACCGTCTGGGTTTATTCGACGCCTTCCTGATTAAAGAAAACCACATTATTGCCTCAGGCTCAGTGCGTCAGGCGGTGGAAAAAGCTTTCTGGCTGCACCCGGACGTTCCGGTGGAAGTGGAAGTGGAATCGCTTGATGAACTGGACGAAGCGCTTAAAGCCGGCGCGGATATCATTATGCTCGATAATTTCACTACCGACCTGATGCGTGAAGCGGTGAAGCGGACCAACGGCAAGGCGGCGCTGGAAGTGTCCGGCAACGTCACGTTTAAAACCATCCGCGAATTTGCCGAAACCGGCGTTGATTACATCTCCGTGGGCGCCCTGACCAAGCACGTACACGCCCTGGACCTCTCCATGCGTTTTCGCTGATCGCCCGCCCCGGGGCCGACAATGCGCCGGGGCGTTCTTTTGCGAGACAGCAAGCATCTTTGACTCTCCTGCGTGCAAGAACACCAGAAAATCTGGAAGGTTGTTTCCCACCTCTTCATTTGCCATTCGCCGCTGCCCCTCAAGCGCGTCACAGTGCTTCCTTAACCACAAGGAGCATATATGGACAGACAACGCGGATTTACCCTGATCGAGCTGATGGTGGTCATCGGCATTATCGCCATTCTGAGCGCTATCGGTATTCCGGCTTATCAGAACTACCTGCGCAAAGCGGCCCTGACCGACATGCTGCAAACCTTTGTCCCGTACCGCACGGCCATTGAACTATGCGCGCTCGAACACGGCGGGCTGACAAGCTGTGACGCCGGCGCCAACGGCATCCCTTCTCTAGCGACCACGCGCTACGTCGCAACCATGAGCGTCGCGAGAGGTATTGTCACGCTGAACGGACAAGAAAGCCTGAACGGACTGAGCGTCACCCTGACGCCGTCCTGGGACAACGCAAGCGGTATCACCGGCTGGCAGCGCATCTGCAACATAGCCAGCAACAGTGCACTCCAGCAGGCCTGTGAAGATGTGTTCCGCATAAACTGAGGCCGCCACGATGAAAACCGATCGCTTAATCTCCCTTTGCCAGCGCCATCAGGCGCTGCTGTTGAACAGCGATGAGCAAACCATCGCTATCGCGGTTGTCGATGCTCCTACGCCTGAACTGATGGAGGCGCTGCGTTTCGCTACGCAGAAACGAATCGATATCGAATGCTGGAGCCAGGAGCAGATGCATAAGCGTCAGCAGGCGGCAGCCCACGACTCGCCCCCTGCCCACAGCGATACCGCGACCGATGTTATCGGGCAGGTCCAGCAGATCCTTGAGCAAGCGCTACGCCAGCGGGCTTCCGACATTCATTTTGAACCCGAAGAAAATCACCTGCGCATTCGCCTGCGTGTGGATGGCGTGCTCCATGCACTTTCACCCCTTCCTCCTGAACGCGCAGCCCCGGTTGCCGCGCGGCTCAAAGTGCTCGGCAACCTGGACATCGCCGAGCATCGCCTGCCACAGGATGGCCAGTTTACCCTGTCCCTTGCCGGTCGACCGGTCTCTTTCCGTATTGCCACGCTTCCCTGTCGCCACGGGGAGAAAATCGTGCTGCGTTTACTGCATCAGGTCGAGCAGGCACTCGAGCTGGGGGCGCTGGGACTTTCGTCAGACCAGCTTAATGCGTTTCGCTCGGCCCTCGACCAGCCGCAGGGACTGCTGCTGGTTACCGGCCCAACCGGTAGCGGTAAAACCGTTACCCTTTATAGCGCGCTGCAAACCAGAAACCACGATGCGGTCAATATTTGTAGCGTGGAAGATCCGCTGGAGATGCCGATAGCCGGAATGAACCAGACACAAATCAACCCCCGCGCCGGGCTGACCTTTCAAAGCGTTCTGCGCGCGCTGTTACGCCAGGATCCTGACATTGTGATGGTCGGGGAAATTCGCGATGCGGAGACCGCAGAGATTGCGATTAAAGCGTCGCAAACCGGGCATCTGGTCCTCTCGACGCTGCACACCAACTCCACCAGTGAAACCCTCACCCGCCTACAGCAAATGGGCGTTGCCGGCTGGATGCTCTCTTCTGCACTGTCTCTGGTTATCGCTCAACGCCTGGTGCGTAAACTGTGCGTACACTGCCGCCGTGAAACCGGGAAGACGATGGATATACCGCGCCGCCTGTGGCCCCGACCTCTCCCGCGCTGGCAGGCCGTAGGCTGTCAGCATTGCTATCACGGCTACTATGGTCGCCAGGCACTATTTGAGCTATTGCCGGTGAATGCCCCGCTACGTCAAGCGATTGCCCGTGGCCTGAGCGCTCTGGAAATCGAATCTCTGGCACGCGAAGCGGGAATGATGACGTTGTTTGAAAGCGGCTGTCTGGCGGTCGAGCAAGGGCTGACCAACCTTGAAGAAATCATCCGCGTACTGGGGATCCCTCATGACCGCTAACCGTCTCTGGCGCTGGCAAGGCGTGGATATGCAGGGCCAATTTTGTCAGGGGACACAGTGGAACCCTGGCCGACTGGAAGTATTCCAGGCGCTTCAGCATGAACGCATTATTCCACTGGCCATTCGCCGCTGTGCGATCAAAAACACGCTCTGGCATCCGCGCTATGGCAGTCAGGTTGTTCGCCAACTGGCGGTGCTCCTTCAGGCCGGGCTTTCTTTAGCTGAAGGACTCGAGCTGCTGGCGCAGCAGCAACCGAGCGCGCAATGGCAGGCGCTGTTGCGCACACTGGCTCAGGATCTGGCGCAAGGGGTCTCGCTTTCTGCCGCGCTGGAAAAGTGGCCTCAGGCTTTTGCACCGCTTAGTCTGGCGATGATTCGTACCGGCGAACTCACCGGTAAACTGGATTTTTGTTGTCTTCAGCTGGCGCGTCAGCAGCAGGAACAGCAGCAGCTGGCGGACAAAGTGAAAAAAGCGGTGCGCTACCCGGCCGTTATTCTGGGCCTGGCCCTGATGGTGGTGGTGGCGATGCTGTGCTTCGTCCTGCCAGAGTTTGCGGCGATTTACCAAACCTTCAACACACCGCTACCGCTGCTGACGCGCCTGGTTATTCACGCCAGCGAGAGCCTTAGCTATGGCTGGCCAATGCTGATCCTGCCGATTGTGCTACCCGCAGTCCTTAACCTGATAGCCCGTCGCCGCCCGCACTGGCTGCTACAGCGACAAAAAATGCTTCACGCACTTCCAGTGGTGGGAAAACTAAAACGCGGACAGCGGCTTAGCCAGATCTTTACCGTGCTCGCACTCACCCAGAGTGCAGGTATTAGCTTTCTGCAAGGTCTGGAAAGCGTCGAGGATACGCTGAACTGCCCGCTATGGCGCCAGCGGATCCAGCAGGCGCATCTGCACATTAGCCACGGAGTCCCCATCTGGCAGGCTCTTGAACGAAGCGGCGGTTTTACCACGCTATGCCTGCAGTTGATCCGTACCGGTGAAGCATCCGGATCGCTGGATACGATGCTGGAAAATCTCGCCCGTCATCATAGCGAGCAGACGCATTATCAGGCTGAAAACCTGGCAACGTTACTGGAGCCGGCCCTGCTGTTGATAACCGGAACAATTGTCGGTGTGCTGGTGGTGGCGATGTATTTACCCATCTTTCATCTGGGTGACGCCATTAGCGGAATGGGTGGATAAGTGCTGGCGCGAAACGCGCCAGCATCTGACATTACAGGCTGTTGAACACGCGGTTCTCTTGTTCCTGCACGCGAATGAAGGTCGTGCGCTTGGTCAGCTCTTTCAGGCGAGAGGCACCCACATAGGTGCAGGCAGAACGCAGGCCACCGAGGATATCACGAGCCGTGTTCTCTACCGGTCCACGCAGCGGCAACTTAACGGTTTTGCCTTCCGCGGCGCGATACTGCGCAACGCCGCCAACGTGGCGCGTCATGGCGGATTCGGAGCTCATGCCGTAGAACAGCATGAATTTCTCGCCGTTTTCTTCAACGACGGTACCACCGCTCTCTTCATGGCCGGCCAGCATTCCCCCCAGCATGACAAAATCTGCACCGCCGCCGAAGGCTTTCGCCACGTCACCAGGCATCGTGCAACCGCCGTCGCTGACGATCTGGCCACCCAGGCCATGCGCCGCGTCAGCACACTCGATAACGGCAGACAGCTGCGGATAACCGACGCCGGTCTTCACGCGAGTGGTACATACGGAACCCGGGCCGATGCCCACTTTCACAATATCAGCACCGGACAGAATCAGCTCTTCGCACATTTCGCCCGTAACAACGTTACCCGCAATAATGGTTTTCTGTGGCCAGGCGGCACGCGCTTTAGCGACAAACTGAACAAAATGTTCAGAATAACCATTCGCCACATCGATGCAGACGAAGCTAAGCTGCGGATTCTGAGAAAGGATCTGCTGGGTTTTTTCGAAATCGACATCCGAGGTCCCGGTGGACACCATGACGTATTTCAGCACCTCTGCGGACACCGACTGGACAAACTCCTGCCATTGTTCAACGGTATAGTGCTTGTGAACTGCGGTCAGAATACCGAAAGAGGCCAGCGCTTTCGCCATGCCAAACGTCCCGACGGTATCCATGTTAGCGGCAATGATCGGCACGCCAGACCAGGACAGGCCAGAATGTTTAAAAGTGAATTCACGTTCCAGCTGAACATCAGAACGGCTTTTGAGGGTAGAGCGTTTTGGGCGGATAAGAACGTCTTTAAAACCAAGCTTCAGATCTTCTTCGATACGCATGTACGAATTCCTGGGGTTAATGGCATTATTGTGAGAGCACAACTCCAGTGACGTTATCATACGCACGAATCATGGCTGCGCAAGACTGCGATTTTCACTTTTTTTACGCTACAATCGTATAAATTTACCTGGTGAACAGTGAATGGCGCGCTCGCAATAATTGACGCCCGGCGTATCATTTTTAACCACTTGATTTATATATACAAAACAATCCAGTATATACTGTGATGGCCTTTTATTGGCCTGTAGCCACCTTGATGGATAGCGTTCACCGGGTCGTGGTGCTTATCAAAACGGGCGCCTCTGAAGAGTAATGTGTATATGGTCAGTTCAGGATCGGAGCGTATGAGGTATACGGTAGCGTTAACAGGCGGCATTGGCAGTGGCAAAAGTACCGTGGCCGATGCATTTTCCCGGCTTGGGATTAACGTTATTGACGCTGACATTATCGCCCGCCAGGTTGTAGAACCCGGAACTACCGCGCTTCAGGCCATCGCCACTCACTTTGGTTCACAGATGCTCAATGATGACGGCACGTTGAACCGCCGCGCTCTGCGTGAAAAAATCTTTGCTCACCCTGAGGATAAAACCTGGCTTAACGGGCTATTGCATCCGCTCATTCAGCAGGAAACTCGCCGGCAGATGCTGGCCGCGAGCTCCCCTTATCTTCTCTGGGTCGTCCCCTTACTGGTAGAAAACCGGCTGGCCGCGAATGCCGATCGCGTGCTGATCGTTGATGTTCCAAAAGAGACGCAGATCGCGCGTACGATGCTTCGCGATCGGGTCAGTCGTGAACATGCAGAACATATTCTTGCCGCCCAGGCGACGCGCGAACAGCGCCTTGCCGTTGCGGATGATGTCATTGAAAACATGGGCCCTCCGGATGCCGTCGCATCGGATGTTGCCCGCCTGCACGAAAAGTATCTAATGCTGGCATCGCAGGCCGCCTCACAGGAAAAATCGTAATGCACACCCCCGTTCTGTTTGAACATCCACTCAACGAGAAAATGCGCACCTGGCTGCGTATTGAATTTTTGACTCAGCAATTGTCCGTTCATCCGACAATCGCCAGCTACGCCGATGCACTCCATTTTTTCCGCAACGCGGGCGATCTTTTAGATGTACTGGAACGTGGAGAGGTCAGGACGGACCTGCTAAAAGAGCTGGAGCGCCAGCAGCGGAAATTACAGTCATGGGTAGACATTCCCGGCGTCGATGGCGAACGTATTGACGCCTTGCGTCAGCAGTTGAAGCAGTGCGGCGCCACGCTGATGTCCGCGCCGCGCATCGGACAGTTCCTGCGTGAAGACCGTTTGATTGCGCTGGTACGCCAGCGTCTGAGCATTCCCGGCGGCTGCTGCAGCTTTGATTTGCCCACGCTGCATATCTGGCTGCACATGCCGCAGGCATACCGTGACGAACAGGTCGGAGTCTGGATAGCCAGCCTTGCTCCGCTGACGCAATCTCTGGTGCTTATCCTCGATCTGATTCGTAATGCCGCCCCATTCCGTAAGCAGACCAGTCTCAACGGCTTTTATCAGGACAATGGCGAAGATGCCGACCTGCTACGTCTGCGGCTGGATATTGCCAGCCAGCTCTATCCTCAAATCTCCGGCCATAAGAGCCGTTTCGCTATCCGCTTCCTGCCGCTGGATAGCGAGCTCGGGGTCGTACCTGAGCGTTTTGATTTTGAACTGGCCTGTTGTTAAGGAGAAATAATGTCAGAAGAGACGATCGTCAATTGCCCCACCTGCGGTAAATCCGTGGTCTGGAACGCACAGAGCCTGTACCGGCCCTTTTGCTCTAAACGCTGCCAGCTGATTGATCTGGGTGAATGGGCTGCAGAAGAAAAATGCATTCCCAGCGCGAGCGATCTGTCCGATAGCGATGGCTGGAGCGAGGAACAGCAACCGTGACCGATTTCCGGACAAGGCAACAACGCGCCTTGTCCGGGAACGCTGATTCAGGAAGCCGCCTGCACTAATTTGGTAATAATGGGTTCATTCGCCGGCGGAAACGCCTCAGGGACTAATGCCCGTTGCGCAATCCACTGCCCGGGCTGCCCCTCTTTCCCCCACGGCTCGCCGGACCACTCTTCCACCAGCCAGAACCACAGGGTAATGTGGCGATCCGGGAACTGATACTCCAGCTTATCAAACAGGCGGGATGAGCTTACCGTAATCCCCACCTCTTCCTGCAGTTCACGCACCAGCGCCTGTTCCGCAGATTCTCCGGCTTCAATTTTACCGCCGGGAAACTCGAGTTTATTGGCCATATGGGCATCGGCGGCTCGCTGGGTGATAAAGATCTCCCCTTGCGGATTGCGGATAATACCCACGGAAATTTGCAGTTGTTTCATCGTGATCATTCCATAAAAAAGGCGCAGATATCTGCGCCTTTATTTTCATGCTCTGAGCTTAGTTCAGACGGCCGTGGCACTGCTTATATTTTTTACCGGAACCACACGGGCAAGGATCGTTACGCCCCACTTTCCGCTCGCCGGTTTCCTCAGCCAGCGCAGCCGCGGCGGCAGTATCGTCATCCTGATGGCTAAGCTGTTGCATCTGCGCCAGACGTTCGGCTTCCTCGCGGCGCTGTTGCTCCATTGCCTCAACCTCTTCCGGCATCCGCACCTGAACCTTACTCAGTGTGCTGATCACTTCATACTTCAGTGATTCCAGCATCGCGGCAAACATGGAGAAGGACTCACGCTTGTACTCCTGCTTCGGATCTTTCTGCGCATAGCCGCGCAGATGAATACCCTGACGCAGGTAATCCATCGCCGCGAGATGCTCTTTCCACAGGGAGTCCAGAGTCTGCAGCATCACGCCCTTCTCGAAATGACGCATCATTTCGGCGCCAACAACTTCTTCTTTACGCTGATAGGTCTCAATTGCGCTCTGCAGAATACGCTCGCGCAGCGTCTCTTCATGCAGCTCCGGTTCTTTGTCCAGCCACTCTTTCAGCGGCAGCTCGAGGTCGAAGTCATTTTTCAGACGTTCCTGCAGACCTTCAACATCCCACATCTCTTCCAGAGACTGCGGCGGGATATGGGCATCGATGGTCGCTTTGAACACATCTTCGCGGATGCTGTTAATGGTTTCGCTGACATCAGAAACGTCCAGCAATTCGTTACGCTGACTGTAGATTGCGCGACGCTGATCGTTAGCAACATCATCATATTCCAGCAGCTGCTTACGAATATCAAAGTTGCGGCTTTCGACTTTACGCTGTGCGTTAGCGATGGCCTTGGTGACCCACGGGTGCTCAATCGCTTCGCCTGGTTTCATCCCCAGCTTGCGCATCATGCCGGAGACACGGTCGGAGGCAAAGATACGCATCAGGGCATCTTCCATCGACAGGTAGAAGCGAGAAGAACCGGCATCACCCTGACGACCAGAACGGCCGCGCAGCTGGTTATCGATACGACGGGATTCATGACGCTCGGTACCGATAATGTGCAGACCGCCCGCCGCCAGAACGGCATCGTGACGAACCTGCCAGTCGGCTTTAATCTGCGCGATTTGCTCCGGTGTCGGATCTTCCAGCGCAGCGACTTCAGCTTGCCAGCTCCCGCCGAGCATAATATCCGTACCACGACCAGCCATGTTGGTGGCGATGGTCACCGCTGACGGGTAACCCGCCTGGGCAACGATATCCGCTTCGCTGGCGTGGAACTTCGCGTTCAGAACGTTGTGCTTGATACCGGCCTTGGTCAGTTCATGGGAAACCACTTCTGATTTTTCAATCGAAATAGTACCGACCAGAACCGGCTGACCTGCGGCAGTGCGCTCTTTGATATCTTCGATGATCGCCTGAATTTTTTCCGCTTCGGTCATATAGACCAGATCCGCCATATCTTTACGGATCATCGGGCGGTTAGTCGGCACCACTACGGTATCCAGCTTGTAGATAGAGCTGAACTCGAAGGCTTCGGTATCTGCCGTACCGGTCATCCCCGCCAGCTTCTCATACAGACGGAAATAGTTCTGGAAGGTGATGGAGGCCAGCGTCTGGTTTTCATTCTGGATATCCACGCCTTCTTTCGCTTCAACGGCCTGGTGGAGACCATCAGACCAGCGACGCCCCTGCATCGTACGACCGGTATGCTCGTCGACGATGATCACTTCGCCATCTTTGACGATATAGTCAACGTCACGGGTGAACAGCACGTGCGCGCGCAGCGCCGCCGTCACGTGATGCATCAGCATAATATTGGACGGCGAATACAGCGATTCGCCTTCGTCCATGATCCCTTCCTGTACCAGCAGCTCTTCGATCAGCACCAGACCGCGTTCGGTCAGGTTAACCTGGCGCGCTTTTTCATCAACGGAGAAGTGGCCTTCACCGGTAAAGGTGTCGGAATCTTCTTTATCCTGACGAACCAGGTGCGGGATGATTTTGTTCACGCGCTTGTACATTTCCGAGCTGTCTTCTGCCGGACCGGAAATGATCAGCGGGGTACGCGCTTCATCGATCAGAATCGAGTCCACCTCATCCACCAGCGCATAGTGCAGTTTACGCTGAACGCGCTCTTCCGGGCTGAACGCCATATTGTCGCGCAGGTAGTCAAAGCCGTATTCGTTGTTGGTACCGTAGGTAATATCCGCACCGTACGCTTCACGTTTGGCTGGCGCCGGTAAACCGGACATGTTGATCCCGACGGTCATACCGAGGAATTCAAACAGCGGACGGTTGTTTTCAGCATCACGCTGTGCCAGATAGTCGTTGACGGTAACCACGTGAACGCCTTTACCGGACAATGCATTCAGGTAGGCCGGCAGCGTTGCGGTCAACGTTTTACCTTCACCGGTACGCATTTCCGCGATGCAACGCTGGTTAAGCACCATACCGCCCAGCAGCTGGACGTCGAAGTGGCGCATACCGAATACACGTTTACTGGCTTCACGAACCACGGCAAAGGCTTCCGGGATCAGGCTCTCCAGGCTTTCGCCCTTTTCAAGGCGAGCACGAAACTCAGCGGTTTTGCCTTTCAGCTCGTCATCGGAGAGCTTTTCCATCTCCGGTTCCATGGCATTGATGAGGCCAACGGTTTTGCGCATACGGCGCAGGGTACGATCGTTACGACTACCGAAAACTTTAGTTAATAATTTGATTAGCATAATAAAATCTCAAACGCCCCGCGATGCGGAGTCACAAAAAAGAATCATCCGTTTTTAGTTCAGCTGAGACGTTGAGGTCCTGCGCGAATCCCTGCCACCTGGCTAAGCCAGGCCGAGACAGAAAATGCAGAATGGGACGGGGTGTAAGCCGCCTGGCGAACGATCACCGGCGGTTTGCTCTCCTGCGTCAGCAGTGCGCTGAGCGTGTCAAGTAAAGCCAGATGCTGCGCCTGGAATGGCGAAGGCTCTTCGGCAACCGGCAGCGCTTGCGGCGCCATCGCAAATGAGAGATGACGAATAACCGTGCGGATCGCATGCTGATGCCAGTAATCGACGGTAAAATTCGGTCGACGGCTGGCGTCAAGCAGCGCCAGCTGGGAGAAATTGACTTTATTCGGGCTGTGGTTGCTGGCCGTGGTTTTCGTCGGCGAGGCCGTTTCGTGGCTATTGCTCAGCGCAGGCAGGCCAAAGCTAGCCGCGACCATCCCCAACAGGAGATGCGGCCAGAAATACCGTCTGCCAAACTGTCGCCAGCGCGTCAGCAATCCACTCACGTACGTTACCTTTAGTTGAAGCAACCCCAGGAAATATTTTTTGCGCCCAAATACTACCATTAATACTGCACGACAGCAGCAGGAATGACGGTTGCGACAAGGCAAAAACGTTCAATAAATCAGCGAACGAACAATGAACAGCGCCGCAGAATCAGGGCAGAACCAGCAGGGGAAGGCAAAAAAAGAAAAAAGACTGGCTCCCTGGTCGGAGAGAGTACCAGGTTACCAGTCTGTTTTACTGAATGGTCAGGCTTATGCCATAACCATTGACGGTGCGCGGAATGCCAGCGGCAGTTCTGCTTCGTCTTCGAAAGTCACGTACTCCCAGGCTTCCTGTTTTGCCAGAACAGCCTGCAGCAGTTTGTTATTCAACGCGTGACCTGATTTGAACGCCGTGAATGCACCGATGATATTGTGACCACACATAAACAGGTCACCGATCGCATCCAGCATTTTGTGGCGCACAAACTCATCTTCAAAGCGAAGACCGTCTTCGTTCAATACGCGATAATCGTCAACAACGATGGCACAATCGAAGCTGCCGCCCAGGCACAGGCCGCGGGACTGCAGATATTCGATATCACGCATAAAACCAAAAGTACGAGCGCGACTAATCTGGCGCATAAATGCATCAGCAGAGAAGTTCATCGCATAGCGCTGGCTGCTTGCATCAATCGCCGGGTGGTTAAAATCGATGGTAAAATCCAACGAAAAACCATTATACGGTTTGAATTCAGCCCATTTGTCGCCATCTTCGACCCGAACGGTCTCTTTGATGCGTACAAATTTCTTGGCACAGTTCAGTTCATCGATGCCGGCGTCCAGCAGCAGATAAACGAACGGAGCAGCGCTACCATCCATAATTGGAATTTCCGGCGCATCGACTTCAACAACGATGTTGTCAATGCCGAGGCCTGCCAGTGCGGCATTCAAGTGCTCGACAGTCGAAATCCGCACGTCATGCTCGTTCACCAGGCAAGTACAGAGCATGGTATCACGCACAGATTTGGCATCAGCCGGAAAATCAACCGGTGGATTCAAGTCGGTGCGACGATAGATGACCCCGGTATTTGCCGGCGCAGGGCGCAACGTCAGGGTGACTTTCTTGCCGGTATGCAAACCGACGCCAGTCGCCTGAACGATACGTTTAAGAGTCCTTTGTTTGATCATCGTATAATCTCGCCAAGTTACCTATCCAACCGAAGTGTACAATACATTCGGGTGGGCAGTTTAGCACAAAGAGCGCTGATGCCCAACTTCCAGCCAATTCTTAATCAGCTTGCTTACGCAGGAACGCTGGGATATCCAGATAATCCGGCTCTTTCGCAGTTTGCGGTGTATTGTCGTTCACCACCTTGGCAACCGGTTTCTGCTCTTGAGTTAACGGAGCCATACCGTGCTGCTGGTAGCGATCCATGACCGGCTGCTGAACCTGTTTATTGGTCACCAGGGTAATTTCCGGACGCTTGTCCATACCGATACCGGTGGCCACAACGGTCACACGCAGTTCGTCGTTCATATCCGGGTCAAGGGAAGTACCGATAACCACGGTCGCATTATCCGAAGCGAAAGCACGGATAGTGTTACCCACGGTTTCGAACTCATCCAGACGCAGGTCGAAGCCGGCCGTAATGTTGACCAGAACGCCGCGCGCGCCGGAGAGATCGATATCTTCCAGCAGCGGAGAAGAGATAGCCATTTCAGCCGCTTCTTCCGCACGGTCTTCACCGCTCGCCACGCCGGAGCCCATCATCGCATAGCCCATTTCGGACATTACGGTACGCACATCCGCAAAGTCGACGTTCATCAGACCCGGACGGGTAATCAGTTCGGCGATACCCTGCACTGCGCCTTTCAGCACGTCGTTTGCTGCGCCGAAAGCGTCCAGCAGAGAGATGCCGCGGCCGAGAACCTTCAGCAGCTTGTCGTTCGGAATGGTGATCAGCGAATCCACATGCTTGGACAGCTCAGTGATCCCCTGCTCGGCGAACGCCATGCGCTTTTTGCCTTCAAAATTAAACGGCTTAGTGACCACCGCAACGGTCAGGATGCCCAGGTCCTTCGCCACTTCAGCGACGACTGGCGCTGCACCGGTACCGGTGCCGCCACCCATACCTGCCGCGATAAACACCATGTCTGCACCATCAAGAGCAGCACGCAGCGCTTCACGGTCTTCATCAGCCGCATTGCGACCGACTTCCGGGTTTGCACCGGCACCCAGACCTTTGGTAATACCGCTACCGATCTGAATTGTCTGGCCAACAGCCGTTTTACGCAGTGCCTGCGCATCGGTGTTCACCGCAAAGAATTCAACACCTTCGATGCGCTCGCGCACCATGTGCTCGACGGCATTGCCACCGCCGCCACCGACGCCGATGACTTTAATCACCGCGTCGTTGGTCAGTTCCATAGGTTCAAACATAGTTTCTCTCCGTTTTGTGCCTGTCGCCTGAGAACGCTAATTTTCTGCGTTCTCTTAAAAAATTAAAACTCTTTTCGCAGCCAGCTATTAAGTCGCTTAATCCACGAGCCAACTGATGCAGTTACGCGTTTTTCTACTTCTGCTTCACCACTGAGATGAGATTCCTTCCCGTAGTGCAGCAACCCAACCGCCGTCGAATAATACGGCTCCTGGGCATAATCCGTTAAACCGGTAATATTCAGCGGTGCGCCAATACGAACCTGCGTATGGAACACGCGCTGAGCACAGGCGGCAAGACCTTCGATTTGCGCGGCGCCGCCCGTTAAAACAATCCCTGCCGCCAGATGGTGTTTCACCCCTTGCTGGCGCAGCTGCTCTTGCAGTTGCAGAATCTCTTCATTCACCAGGTTGAGCAGCTCGGTATAACGCGGCTCAATCACCTCTGCCAGCGTCTGGCGCTGCAGACTGCGCGGCGGACGCCCGCCCACGCTCGGTACTTCGACGTTTTCGTCTTTACCGACAATAGAACCCAGCGCACAACCGTGGCGAACTTTAATCGCTTCGGCATCGCTCGGCGGCGTTCCGAAAGCGTAAGCGATGTCGCTGGTGACCACGTTGCCCGCGTACGGGATCACTTTGGTATGGCGCAGCGCACCGCCGGTATACACGGCGATATCCATTGTACCACCGCCGATGTCCACGACGCAGACACCCAGCTCACGTTCATCTTCCGTCAACACGGAATAACTGGCCGCTAAACCGGCGAAAATGAGTTGGTCCACTTTCAGGCCGCAACGTTCCACCGCTTTAACAATATTTTTCGCCATATCGTTATGGCAGGTAATCAGATGGACTTTTGCCTGCATACGTACGCCAGACAGACCCACCGGGTTTTTAATCCCTTCCTGGTAGTCGATAGCGTATTCCTGCGGGATAACGTGCAGGACACGATGCTCATCGCGTACGCGGACCGATTTCGCGGTATGCACCACGTTCTCAACGTCGTCCAACGTGACTTCTTCTTCTGAAATCGGCACCATGCCAATTTCATTTTGACAGCTAATATGTTTACCTGAAAGCGCCAGATACACTGACGAAATCTGGCAATCCGCCATCAGTTCGGCCTGATCAATGGCGCGCTGAACGCATTTCACCACGGATTCCAGGTCGTTAACCCCGCCTTTATCCATACCACGCGATGGGCAACTGCCCACGCCAATGATATTGACCACGCCGTCGGGCAGAACTTCCCCTACTAAAGCGGCAACCTTCGCGGTGCCAATCTCCAGTCCAACTACCAGTTTTCTGTCCGTCGCCTTGATCATTGTTGTTCTGCCTGTGCCTGATTCTGTTGTTGATTAGTTTCCTCTGCGGGAGCAGGTACCCAGCCTACCGCCGCGCCCGAGTCATAACGCAAATCAACGTAGCTTATCCGTTTGCCGTCGGTCTGCGCTTGCTGCTGTAGAACCGGGTAGAGTTCCATAAAGCGCTGAAGCCGTTTCATGGTATCGCCTCGGCCAAGGTTGAGCTTAATATCGTTATTCAGCGTCAACTGCCAGGAACGACGTGCGGTCATCGCCGCCACTTTCAACGTGAACTTATCCTTTGCCAGTACCTGCCCCATGTCGCGGTACCCCTGCAACACTTCGTTCTCACTGCCTTCCGGGCCGTACAACATCGGTAAATTCTGCTTATTGGTCCGATCCGCCGGGACGCTGAAGGAATTACCTTCTACATCGACCATATGTTGATCATTCCAACGCGCAATCGGCACATATTCAACCAGATGAATCTTCAATTCGTCCGGCCACTGCTTTCTGACGCTCGCCTGCTTAATCCACGGCAGACGCTCAATCTGACTCTGGATGATATTGACATCCTGGGTCATAAAGGTCCCCGGGGAACCCAGCGCCAGAATCGCCTGGCGGATATCATCATTACGCGTGTAGTGACGCTCACCGGTAACAACCATCCTGGACAGAGGCAAACGCTGTGCATCCTCCATCCAGCCCAGAACCATCCACCCGCTGACCAACACGGTACATAGCACCGTCAGCAGGAAGACAATCCCGGCCAGACGAGTTCCATTACTCCGACGCGAAGAAGAGGCTTCCTCTTCTTCGTGGTTCCGCGTATTCAGCGCAGCCTGCGACATATCACCCCGCCAGGTCCAGAATTCGAACAACAAGCTGCGAGAAGCTCATCCCGGCCTGACGCGCCGCCATCGGCACCAGGCTGTGGCTGGTCATGCCAGGGGATGTATTTGCTTCCAGCAAATAAAACTGGCCATCGCTGTCCAGCATCACGTCAATACGTCCCCAACCTTTACAACCGAGAACATTCCAGGCTTTAACGACCAGGGCCTGAATTTCTGACTCGCGGGCAGGATCTTCACAACCAGGGCAGAAATATTGCGTCTCATCAGAGAGATACTTCGCCTCATAATCATAGAAGGTTCCAGCCACCTGGATACGAATTGACGGTAAAATTTCTTCACCGACGATAGCGACGGTGAATTCAGGCCCACTAAGCCATTTCTCAATCAGAACATCTTCATCATGCTGAAAAGCCAGCGTCAATGCATTATGTAATGCACAACTTTCGCTGACTTTCGACATGCCGACGCTAGAACCTTCGCAAGCCGGTTTAACAATCAGTGGCAGACCCAGTGCGGCAATCTGCTGTTCCACTTCAGCAGACAGGCCGGCATTGAACTGCGCACGCGTCAGCGCAACCCATGGAGCGACCGGTAATCCCGCGCCCTGCCACAACAATTTGCTGCGAACTTTATCCATGGAGATCGCCGACGCCATCACGCCGCTGCCGGTGTAAGGCAACTGAATCAGCTCCAGCAGCCCCTGCAAGGTCCCATCTTCCCCACCGCGACCATGCAACGCAATAAACGCTTTCTTAAAGCCCAGCGCTTTCAGCTGGGTAACATCCACGTCGCGCGGATCGACAGGGTGCGCATCCACGCCAGCTTCACGCAGACCTGCCAGTACCGCAGTCCCTGAATTGAGCGACACTTCGCGCTCAGCAGAGGTACCGCCGAAAAGAACCGCGATTTTATCAGCCATGGCGCTCCTCCTCCGTTTTTTGCGGCACGAGTTTGATTTCAGCCAGGTGGCGGGCGATTTTTCCAATGTTTCCCGCGCCCTGCACCAGGATCAGGTCATTGCCGGTCAGCACCGATGCCAGCATCTGCGCTGCCTGTGCCGGATCGGAAAGCAGAATCGGATCTACCTTGCCGCGACCGCGAATCGTACGGCACAGCGAACGGCTGTCGGCGCCAGGAATCGGCGCTTCACCGGCGGAATAAACGTCCAGCATCAGCAGCGCATCAACCTGCGTCAGCACGTTAGCGAAATCGTCATACAGATCGCGCGTACGGGTGAAGCGGTGTGGCTGGAATAACATCACCAGATTTTTGTCCGGCCAGCCGGCGCGCGCCGCTTTGATCGTGGCATCCACTTCTGTCGGGTGATGACCATAGTCATCGATCAGCATCGCGCTGCCGCTTTTGCCATTAACCTCAGCCAGCGGATATTCACCGAGAAAATCAAAGCGACGGCCGGTTCCCTGGAAACTTTCCAGCGCCCGCAGGATCGCGCTGTCATCAATGCCCTCTTCCGTCGCGACCGCAACCGCCGCCGCCGCGTTCAGCGCGTTATGACGACCGGGCGCATTCAGGGTCACCTGCAGCACCTCTTTATCCTGACGAACCAGGCGGAAGTGGCCCTGGGCGCCAACCTGACGGTAATCCTCTACGCGCACGTCGGCATCTTCGCTAAAACCGTAGGTGGTTATCTGACGGCCAACGCGCGGCAGCAGTTCACGAATCACCGGATCATCGACGCACATCACCGCGCGGCCATAGAACGGCAGGTTGTGCAGAAAGTTAATAAAGGTCTGCTTCAGATTCTCAAAGTCGCCATGATAGGTATCCATGTGATCGGCTTCGATATTGGTCACAATGGCGACCATCGGCTGCAAATGCAGGAACGATGCATCGCTCTCATCCGCTTCCGCAATCAGATAGCGGCTATGCCCGAGGCGGGCGTGAACGCCTGCCGCTTTAACCAGTCCACCGTTGACGAAGGTGGGATCAAGACCTGCTTCCGCATAAATACTGGAGACCATCGCCGTGGTCGTGGTCTTGCCGTGGGTGCCGGCAATCGCGATGCCATGACGAAAACGCATCAGCTCCGCCAGCATTTCCGCGCGACGAATGACCGGAATACGCGCTTCATGCGCGGCAACAATCTCCGGGTTTTCCGCAGAGATTGCGCTGGAAACGACGACCACGCTCGCATCGCGAACGTTTTCCGGGCGATGATTGAAATAGATCGTGGCGCCAAGTTGCGACAGCTGCTGCGTTACCGGATTCGGTGCCAGGTCGGAACCGCTAATCTGGTAGCCTTCGTTAGCCAGAACTTCGGCAATACCGCCCATACCGGCACCACCGATGCCAACAAAGTGAATATGCCGGACGCGACGCATCTCGGGCACTATGGAACGCAGTTTCGCCAGATCTTGTGTATTCATTCTTTACGCCATCAACTTCTTTATACGGGCGGTGAGATTCACCGCGATTAGCGCGCCAGTGCTGCAGCGCTCACTTCTTCTGCTACCCGTTCGGTAGCATCCGGAATCGAGGCTCTACGCGCTCGTTCCGCCATATCCAGCAGTGTTTCCCGATCCCAGCCAGCCAGCGTCTGCACGACGGCATCGACGGTGAACTGAGGCTGTTCGAGAATTTTCGCTGCACCCGCTTTCTCCAGCGGCAGTGCATTCCAGTACTGCTGACGATCCTTGTGCTGAAACGGCACAAACAACGCCGGTAAACCTGCTGCGGCAATTTCACTTACCGTCAGGGCACCGGAACGACACACAACAACATCGGCCCAGGCATACGCCGCCGCCATGTCATCAATAAATTCAGTCACTTTATGCTGCGGCTGCCCGGCATCCGCATAGGCCTGCTGCACCGTCTGCTGGCCGCCTTTCCCGCTTTGATGCCAGATAGTGACCGCCGCGCCCAGTTTCCCCGCCACCTGCGGCATCGTCTGGTTCAGCACGCGAGCCCCCTGCGAGCCCCCCACCACCAGCACGCGAATCGCCCCCTGGCGCCCGACCAGACGCTGTTCCGGTAACGGCAGCGCAAGCACATCAGTACGCACCGGGTTGCCCACCACGTCAGCATGCGGAAACGCACCTGGGAACGCCTGCAGCACCTTCTTCGCGATCTTTGCCAGCCATTTGTTTGTCAGGCCCGCAATGCCATTCTGTTCATGCAGCACCACCGGGATACCCAGCGACCAGGCCGCCAGACCGCCAGGGCCGGAAACGTAACCACCCATCCCCAGCACAACATCCGGCTGGAAACGCTTCATGATCGCCCGCGCCTGACGCCAGGCGTTGAAGATCCGCACCGGTGCTAACAGCAGCGCTTTCAGCCCTTTACCGCGCAGGCCGGATATACGGATAAAATCAATTTCAATGCCGTGCTTCGGCACTAAATCCGCTTCCATACGATCGGCGGTACCGAGCCAGCGAACCTGCCAGCCCAGATCCATTAAATGGTGCGCGACCGCCAGCCCCGGGAACACATGTCCACCGGTACCGCCCGCCATCACCATTAGCCGCTTTTCCTGACCGCTCATCGAACACCCCGTGTAAACGCCTGGGCTTTTTCCAGACGCGTTTCATAATCAATTCGCAACAGCAACATGATGGCCGTCGACATAATCAGCAAACTGGAACCGCCGTAACTGATAAGCGGCAGCGTCAGGCCTTTCGTGGGCAGCATGCCCGCCGCCGCCCCGACGTTAACCAGCGCCTGGAAGCTAAACCAGATTCCAATGGCGCAGGCCAGGAAGCCGGAAAAGCGATGATCAATCTCCAGCGCCTTACGCCCAATCGACATGGCGCGAAAGGCGACGAAGAATACCATTAATAGGGCCAGTACCACACCGATATAACCGAGTTCTTCGCCGATAATGGCGAAGATGAAATCGGTATGCGCTTCCGGTAAATACTCCAGTTTCTGTACCGAGTTGCCTAAGCCCTGCCCCCACATTTCGCCGCGGCCGAAAGCCATCAGCGACTGAGTCAGCTGGTAACCGCTGCCAAACGGGTCTTCCCACGGGTTCCAGAAAGACGTTACGCGGCGAATACGGTACGGTTCGGCAAGGATCAGCAGCACCACCGCCGAGATCCCCATGCCGATAATGGCAATGAACTGCCACAGCTTGGCACCGCCGAGAAACAGCATCGCCAGGGTGGTGACGAACAACACCACTACCGTACCGAGGTCCGGCTGCGCCAGCAGCAGAATGGCCAGTACGAAAATCACGCCCATCGGCTTTAAGAAGCCGCGCAGGTTATTCCGGACCTCATCGCCTTTACGCACCAGGTAGTTGGCGATGTAGCAAAACAGCGACAGCTTGGTAAATTCCGCAGGCTGAATACGCAGCGGACCCAATGCAATCCAGCGCGATGCCCCGTTTACCGAGCTACCGACGACCAGGACGATCAGCAACATGACGATCGACGCAATCAACATTGCCGTACTGTGCCGCTGCCAGAACTCCATCGGCAGACGCAGCGTCACGAGAGCCAGGCCCAGCGCCAGAAGAATGTATAACCCGTCGCGCTTGGCGAACAGAAAAGGATCGTTGGCCAACCGCTGCCCTACCGGCATGGAAGCCGAGGTCACCATAATGAAACCTACGGCGGCCAGGCCAAGCGTCAACCACAACAGCATCCGGTCATACATAACCAGGCTATCGTTATCTTTCTGCCGCGAGCCCATCACCCAGCCTTTCAACGCCGCAAACA
This sequence comes from Klebsiella sp. YJ, assembly GCF_002108615.1. NCBI lineage: Bacteria > Pseudomonadati > Pseudomonadota > Gammaproteobacteria > Enterobacterales > Enterobacteriaceae > Klebsiella > Klebsiella sp. YJ. Next base: position 76,438 of record NZ_MTEG01000013.1, on the reverse strand, counting down.
GCCAGGCGAAGATAAACATCCCCGGCAGGCGCGGCAGTCTCCACTGAGGCATTTTCAGGCGCGGGAGGGATAAACGCATCAACCTAACTCCTTCGCCAGGCGGGCAAAGACATCGCCCCGTTGTTCGAAACTCTTAAACTGATCGAGGCTGGCACAGGCTGGCGATAACAGCACCATATCGCCCGACTTTAGCAGCGGGGCAATCTGGCGCATCGCCTCTTCCATCGTCCCGGTTTGCGTCGCCACTTCCGGGCGCAGTGCCGCCAGCTGCTCGCCATCGCGACCGAAGCAGTACAGGCGGATATTGTCGCCTGCCAGATAACGCTTCAGCGGCGTGAAATCAGCGGATTTCCCATCGCCACCCAGCAGCAGATACAGGGTACCGTCCAGATGCAGCCCGTTCAGCGCCGCTTCGGTACTGCCGACGTTGGTGGCTTTGGAATCGTTGATCCAACGCACGCCGTTATGATCCAGCACCAGCTGGAAACGATGCGCCAGACCGGTAAAGGTGGTCAGCGCCTTGAGACTGCTGGCCCGCGGCAGACCGGCAGCATCAGCCAGAGCCAATGCAGCCAGCGCGTTGCTGTAGTTGTGTTGCCCGGTGATGTGCATCTCTTTGACGTTCAGGATCTTCTCACCTTTCACTCGCAGCCAGGTTTCTCCCTGCTGGCGGTTAAGGTGATAGTCGCCGACATCAACGCCGAAGCTGATGCAGCGCTCATCGGCGCCGCGTACCGGCATCGTCAGCCCATCATCGGCATTCACGATGCAGGTTTTCGCATTTTCATACACCCGCAGTTTGGCCGCACGATACTGCTGCAGACCCAGCGGGTAGCGGTCCATATGATCTTCGGTCACATTGAGGATCGTTGCGGCCACCGCCCGCAGACTGGAGGTGGTTTCCAGCTGGAAGCTGGAGAGCTCCAGAACGTACAGTTCGCGGTCCGCATCGAGTAACATCAGCGCCGGCAGGCCGATATTGCCGCCAACGCCGACATTCATGCCGGCCGCTTTTGCCATCTCGCCTACCAGCGTCGTCACGGTGCTTTTCCCGTTCGATCCGGTAATAGCGATAATCGGTGCCTGCGCTTCGCGGCAGAACAGCTCAATGTCACCGACGATTTCCACGCCGGCATCCGCCGCTGCGCTCAGCGCAGGATGCGCCAGCGCGATACCAGGGCTTGCCACAATCAGATCCGCTGCCAGCAGCCAGTCTTCATTCAGGCCCCCCACGTAGCGTTCTACCTCTTCCGGTAGCTTCTCCAGCCCGGAAGGCGCGACGCGGGTATCCATCACGCGCGGCGTCACGCCGCGCGCCATGAAAAAGTCCACGCATGACAGCCCGGTCATTCCCAGGCCAATAATGACGACTTTTTTACCCTGATAATCTGCCATGATTAACGTACCTTCAGCGTCGCCAGGCCAATCAGCACCAGCATCAGCGAAATAATCCAGAAGCGCACGATAACGCGCGGCTCCGGCCAGCCCTTCAGTTCATAGTGGTGGTGAATCGGCGCCATACGGAAGATGCGCTGACCGCGCAGCTTGAAGGAACCGACCTGCAAAATAACCGACAGAGTCTCCACCACGAATACGCCACCCATAATCACCAGCAGGAACTCCTGACGCAGCAGCACGGCAATGATGCCCAGCGCGCCGCCGAGGGCCAGGGAACCGACATCGCCCATAAAGACCTGTGCCGGATAGGTGTTGAACCACAGAAAACCGAGACCCGCGCCCACGATCGCCGTACAGACGATGACCAGTTCCCCGGCGTGACGCAGATAAGGGATATGCAGATAGTTGGCAAAGTTCATGTTGCCCGTTGCCCACGCCACCAGCGCGAAGCCCGCCGCCACAAATACGGTCGGCATAATCGCCAGGCCATCAAGACCATCGGTCAGGTTGACCGCATTGCCGGTACCGACAATCACGAAGTAGGCCAGCAGAATGTACAACAGCCCCAGCTGAGGCATGATGTCTTTAAAGAACGGTACAACCAGCTGGGTCGCTGGCGTATCTTTACCGGCCATATACAGCGCAAACGCAACGCCCAGTGCAATCACCGACATCCAGAAGTACTTCCAGCGGGCGATCAACCCTTTGGTGTCTTTACGCACGACCTTACGGTAGTCATCGACGAAACCGATAATGCCGTAGCCTATCAGCACGGTCAGAACACACCATACGTAGGGGTTGGACGGATAGGCCCACAGCAGGACAGAGACCACAATGGCGGTCAGGATCATGATCCCGCCCATGGTTGGGGTGCCTTTCTTGCTGAAGTGCGATTCCGGGCCGTCGCTACGTACGACCTGACCGAAGGAGAGTTTTTGCAGACGGGCGATCATGCGCGGGCCCATCCACAAAGAGATGAACAGCGCGGTCAGCAGGCTGACGATGGCGCGAAACGTCAGATAGGAAAAGACGTTAAAGCCGGAATAATATTTGACCAGATGTTCGGCCAGCCATACTAACATGTTCCATTCTCCTGTAATGCGCGTACTACCTCTTCCATGGCGGCACTACGTGAACCCTTCACTAAAATGGTGATAATCTTGTGTTCCGCCGTCAGCTCACGGAGCCGAGCCACCAGCGATGCTTTATCGCTGAGATGCTCGCCCACGCCGCTGGCGCGGCTAATCTCTGCACTCAGCGCGCCGGTGCTGAGTACGCGGTCAAGCCCTGCCGCTTTTGCCGCTTCGCCAACCTGACGATGGCACGCTGCGCTTTCCGTACCCAGCTCGGCCATATCGCCGACGACCAGCACCCGGTAACCCGGCATCTCGGACAACACCTGCACCGCGGCGGTCATTGAACCGACGTTGGCATTGTAGGAATCATCAAGCAGCAGCTGATTTTCGGCGAGCGTAATGGGGAACAGCCGTCCCGGCACCGCTTTCAGCTGCGCCAGACCGGCTTTCACCGCATTTAAGTCGGCGCCCACCGCCATAGCCAACGAGGCAGCCGCCAGCGCGTTAGCGATATTGTGGCGACCCGGCAGCGGCAGCAGAACATCCACGTTCCCCATCGGGGTTTGCAGCGTAAATTCTGTCCCGTGGCTGGTAACATGAACCTGGGTAGCCGCAAAATCGCTGTTGGCCGCATTCGGCGAGAAACGCCATACCTTGCGTGCGCCAATCACGCTTTGCCAGTTCAGCCAGTCGTTATTGTCCGCATTCAGGATGGCAATGCCGTTTTCCGGCAGGCCGGTAAAGATTTCGCCCTTCGCTTTCGCGACGCCCGCGAGGGAACCGAAGCCTTCAAGATGAGCGGCAGCGAGATTGTTGACCAGGGCGGCTTCCGGGCGCGTCAGGCTGACGGTCCAGGCAATTTCGCCCTGGTGGTTCGCCCCAAGCTCGATAACCGCATACTGGTGCTCTTTGGTCAGACGCAGCAGCGTCATCGGCACGCCGATATCGTTATTCAGGTTGCCGGCGGTATAGAGCGTATTGCCGCACTGGCCGAGAATCGCTGCGGTCATCTCTTTGACCGAGGTTTTCCCGGAAGAACCGGTCAACGCCACAACGCGGGTCGGCACCTGTTGGCGAACCCACGCCGCCAGCTCGCCAAAGGCCAGGCGGGTATCTTTCACCACTACCTGAGGTAAATCACACTCCAGCTGACGGCTGACCAGCAGCGCGCCGGCGCCGGCTTGTTTCGCCTGCTCCGCGAAATCGTGAGCATCAAAACGCTCGCCCTTTAAGGCAACGAACAGGCAGCCTGCCGTGATCTTACGGGTATCCGACGTGACCTCATCGATGGCCAGATCGCGACCCTGCAGTTCGCCACGCGTCACGTCGGCGAGCTGGCTTAACATCAAGCGAATCATGCTACCGCTCCTAGCAGACGGGCGACGGTGACGCGATCGGAGTAGTCAAGACGGCGATTGCCAACAATCTGGTAATCCTCATGACCTTTGCCCGCGACCAGTACGACATCCCCCTCGGCAGCCTGCATCACGGCGTTCGTCACCGCTTCAGCCCGGCCTTCTTTGACCTTCGCATGTCCGGCATCAACCATACCAGCGAGGATATCGTTGATGATGGCGCGGGGTTCTTCGGTACGCGGGTTGTCATCGGTCACGACAACAATATCGGCAAATTCTTCGGCGATGGCGCCCATCAGCGGGCGTTTGCCCTTATCGCGGTCACCGCCGCAGCCGAAGACGCACCACAGCTTGCCGTTACAATGCAGACGTGCCGCCTGTAACGCTTTTTCCAGCGCATCCGGAGTATGGGCATAATCCACCACCACGGTCGGTTTGCCCGGCGCGCTGAACACTTCCATACGGCCGCAGACCGGCTGCAGTCGAGCCGCGGTTTTCAGCAGCTCAGCCAGCGGATAGCCCAGCGCCAGCAGTGTGGCTAGCGCCAGCAGCAGGTTGCTGACGTTAAAGGCGCCCATCAGACGGCTTTCAACTTCGCCCTTGCCCCAGCTGGAATCAAACTGAATGGTTGCCCCGCTATCGTGGTAGTTCACCGCCGTAGCCTTCAGCCAGCGGCCGTGACAGTTCGGGTTAATGTGATCTTCCATCGAGACGGCAACCGCGTCCGGCAGCTTCGCCAGCCAGCGGCGGCCCACTTCATCATCGGCGTTGACGATAGCCTGTCCGCAATGATGGGTGGAATAAAGCAGCCATTTTGCCGCTTCGTAATGTTCCATATCACCGTGATAATCCAGGTGATCGCGGCTCAGGTTGGTAAAGACCGAGGCGGCAAATTGCAGCGCCGCTACGCGGTGCTGAACCAGACCGTGGGAAGAGACTTCCATGGCCGCGAAGGTAGCGCCCTGCCCTGCCAGGCCAGAAAGCACGTGCTGGACGTCGACTGCAGAACCGGTGGTATTTTCCGTCGGAATAACCTTGTCCAGCAGACCGTTGCCGACCGTTCCCATCACCGCACTGGTTTCACCAAGCAAGTTGGCCCACTGCGCCAACAGTTGCGTGGTCGTGGTTTTACCGTTGGTACCGGTGACGCCAATCAGGCGCATTTGCCCGGAAGGCTGATGGTAAAAACGCCCGGCCAGCGCGGATAAGCGCTCGTTGAGCTGGCTGAGATAAATGACCGGCACGCCGTGCATTTCACGGATTTCGCCGTCAGCAGCCTCATCTTTGGCCTCTGCAATAATGGCAGCAACACCTTGCGCTATCGCCTGCGGGATATAACGACGCCCGTCCGCCTGATGACCTAATACCGCGACAAAGAGATCGCCGGAAGCAGCCACCCGGCTGTCCAGCGTCATCTCTCGCAGAATTCGCTCCGGCGCATTTGGCACCCACGGAGCGAGAAGGTCGCGCAAATTACGATCTGCCACCTGTTCCCTCGCCTTGATTAATCACAAATTCACTTTTTTCGCCCGTTGCCAACGCATCCGGCTCGATGTTCATGGTGCGCAGTACGCCGCCCATGATGGCACCGAAGACCGGCGCGGAAACAGCGCCGCCGTAGTATTTACCCGCCTGCGGGTCGTTGATCACCACCACCAGCGCAAAACGCGGGTGGCTGGCGGGCGCAACGCCTGCGGTGTAAGCAATATATTTGTTGATGTAGCGGCCATCTGGCCCCACTTTCTTCGCCGTACCGGTTTTGATCGCAATGCGGTAGCCTTTAATGGCCGCCTTCACGCCGCCACCGCCGGGCAGCGCCACGCTTTCCATCATATGCACGACGGTACGAACGAGAGGTTCCGGGAACACGCGCTCACCGGGAACCGGTGGATCAACTTTGGTAATCGACAGCGGACGATAGATGCCATAGCTGCCGATCGTCGCATAGACTCGCGCTAACTGTAACGGCGTTACCATTAGCCCGTAGCCGAAAGAAAAGGTGGCCCTCTCTATGTCAGACCACCGTTGTTTTTGAGGATATAAGCCACTGCGTTCTCCGACCAACCCCAAATTGGTCGCTTTTCCCAGCCCAAAACGTGAGTAAGTATCTACTAACGCTGAGGACGGCATCGCTAACGCCAGTTTGGAGACACCGACGTTACTCGACTTCTGTAATACCCCGGTCAGGGTCAATTCGCTATAGCGCGCCACGTCTTTGATCTCGTGGCCGTTAATACGGTAAGGAATGGTATTCAGCACGGTATTTTCGTTCACAATGCCGCGCTGCAGCGCCGTCATCACCACCATTGGTTTGACCGTCGAACCCGGTTCAAACACGTCGGTGATGGCGCGGTTACGCATGATGTCTTTCGCCGTACCGGAGAAATTATTCGGGTTATAGGAGGGGCTGTTCGCCATCGCCAGCACTTCGCCAGTGCTGACATCGACCAGGACCGCACTCCCCGATTCCGCTTTGTTAAACGCCACGGCATTATTCAGTTCGCGGTAAACCAACGCCTGCAGGCGTTCATCGATACTCAACGCCAGATTGTGCGCGGCCTGGCTGTCGGTAGAGGAGATATCTTCAATAACGCGGCCATAGCGGTCTTTACGCACGATACGTTCGCCGGGTTGGCCGGTCAGCCATTTATCAAAGCTCTTCTCGACCCCTTCAATCCCCTGGCTATCCACGTTCGTGAAGCCAATGAGGTGAGCGGTAACTTCACCTGACGGGTAGTAACGGCGCGACTCTTCGCGCATGTGTATCCCTGGCAGCTTCAGCTTCTTGATGTAATCCGCCATATCAGGGTTGACCTGACGCGCCAGATAGATAAAACGCATTCTCGGGTTGGTGTTGATGCGCGATGCCAGCTGATCCAGCGGCATGTTTAACGCATCGGCCAATGCCTTCCAGCGGTTATCGAGGGTCACACCGCCGGCATCATGCAGCTCTTTCGGGTCCGCCCAGATAGCCTTCACCGGCACACTCACCGCCAGCGGGCGGCCGGAGCGGTCAGTAATCATTCCGCGGGCGGTGGAGACTTCCTGCACGCGTAAAGAACGCATATCACCCTGACGAACCAGCATGTCCGGGCTGATCACCTGTAGCCAGGCCACGCGGCCCAGCAGGAAACACAGCGCGATTAAAATACACCCGCACAGCAACGCAAAACGCCAGCTAATAAAGCTGGCCTGTTCTTCCTGACGTTTTGGTTTTAGCGTTTTCGGCGCTGCTTTCATGCGTCGCAATAATCCTTATTTTTGTACAACGATATTTTCTTGTGATGGATCGACGTGTTGCATCTGCAACTTCTCGGTCGCGATCCGCTCAACCCGACTATGATCGCCGAGCGCGTTCTCTTCGAGGATCAGGTTTCGCCATTCAATATCCAGCGCGTCACGTTCCAGAACCAGTTGTTCACGCTGCGCGGTTAACAGACGGGTATGGTGAGCCGTCGTCACCACGGTAATCGCCGTAATGATGATGCAAATGAACAGGCAGAGTGGCAGCTTCCCAAACCGCAGAAGATCGTCCCCGATGACGCCAGGCAAGGCATGGCGCTCGTTGCTTCCTAACGATCCTTTAACTTTGCTTAAGGCTTCTGTCACTCTGCCGATCATGCGTTCGTCCTCTCTGCAATGCGCAGAACTGAACTACGGGCCCGTGGATTCTCTGCCACCTCTTCTTCGCCCGGCATCAACTTGCCTAGTGCTCGCAACTCACGGCCACCCAGTTTTTTGAGCTGCTCTTCGGTCATCGGTAACCCGGCCGGAACCTGCGGACCGCGGCTTTGCTCACGCATGAAGCGCTTCACAATACGGTCTTCCAGCGAGTGGAAACTGATGATCGAAAGCCGCCCGCCCGGGGCCAGCACGCTGAGCGAGCTTTTTAGCGCCTGCTCTATCTCCTCCAGTTCACTGTTCACCCAGATGCGCACCGCCTGGAAGGTACGGGTCGCGGGATGTTTGAATTTGTCCTTCACCGGCGTCGCCGCCGTCACCACTTCCGCCAGCTCTTTCGTGCGGGTCATGGGCTCGATACGGTTACGCTCGACGATGGCGCGCGCAATACGCTTACCGAAGCGCTCTTCGCCGAAGGTTTTAATCACCCAGGCGATATCCGCTTCGTCCGCCGTCTGAAGCCACTCGGCGGCAGACTGGCCGCGTGTGGGGTCCATACGCATATCCAGCGGACCATCGCGCATAAACGAGAAGCCACGCTCTGCGTCATCAAGCTGAGGTGAAGAGACACCAAGATCGAGAAGAATACCGTCGATCTTGCCAGTTAGTCCGCGCTCACTAACATAATCAGCCAGCGCAGAGAAAGGTCCATGTACGATGGAAAAGCGAGGGTCATCGATGGTCTTCGCCACGGCGATAGCCTGCGGATCGCGATCGATAGCCAGCAAGCGTCCTTCCGCTCCCAGTTGGGAAAGGATCAGGCGCGAGTGTCCACCGCGACCAAAGGTCCCATCAATGTAGATACCATCCGGACGAATATTCAGGCCGTTAACTGCTTCATCCAGAAGTACCGTAGTGTGTTTAAAATTTTCCATCATGTTATAGAGACAAATCCTGCAGACGCTCCGACAACGCGTCGGTAGACGACTGCTCAGCGTCGATATCTTCCTTGACCCGTTGATACCAGGTCGTTTCATCCCACAGTTCAAACTTATTGAACTGTCCGACCAGCATCACTTCTTTTGTCAGCCCGGCATGCTGCCGTAACACCGGCGCAATCAGGAGACGCCCGGCATTATCCATCTGACATTCGCTGGCATGACCCAAAAGCAGACGCTGGACGCGCCGCTCAACGGGATTCATGCTCGATAAACGCGACAATTTTTGCTCGATGATTTCCCATTCAGGCAAGGGGTAAAGCAGCAGGCACGGGTGATGAATGTCAATGGTACAAACCAGTTGACCGGAAGCGTCTTCGATCAGCCCGTCGCGGTAACGCGTCGGTACGGCCAGACGGCCTTTGCTGTCGAGATTGACTAACGTTGCCCCACGGAACATGCCAGCCTCACCCCTTTTCGCCACTTTAACCCACAAATTCCCACCAGAAGGAGTTTACGGAGCGGAGGAAAAGCTTGTCAAGCCAGCACGAATACCAACGAAGATCAAAAACCCATTATTTGCAGCCGATATTAGGCCTGATGAAATAATCATCAACAAACGAGGCAAATTAACGCTATGAATACGTGTAAGAAAACAACCAACAAATTCGTAACAGTTAAAAGCAACAAAATATCTTCGGTGGGAAAATATAAAGTGTCAGTTTGCGACGCGAGCGGCATTTTAGGCGATTATGATGTCCGTTAACAGTGCCTGTTATCGTCAGAGAAGCACTCTTGTCGCGGGGTGCAGGGAGATGGCCGGGTGATGAGCCGTAAAATGAGTGTTAATTCAGCGATTAACTTAATGAATGTAACAAAATAATACAAATAAAGACTGATTTAACTTTTTTTATAGCTAACGGGCGCCGGAAAGCGGCGACTCCAGAATAAAACAAAATAATGCGTAAAGAAGTTTAGGGATTTGTCTGAAAGCGATTCAAATTTACTTTTTTATGGTAATTTGTACGGATTATCGCCAGACGACTTTCGTCTGGCGAGTCGTGCCACTCTTTTCCGGCTTTTCAACACACGCCGATGCGGCGATCGAAAACCTGGCGCATCAGCGACGGTTCAAACTTCCCCGGCGATACAAATTACGACGGATACGGCTTAACCCCGGTTTTGGCTTACGCGGCTCATCAAGGCTGGCGAGGACAATTTCCAGCACGCGTTCCGCCACATCGCGGTGGCGCTGGGCCACGGCCAGTACCGGACACTGCAGGAAATCGAGCAGCTCATTGTCGCCGAAGGTCGCAATAGCCAGTTCGGACGGCAGCTTCCCTTCCCGACGCAGCGTCACATCCATCACCCCCTGCAACAGCGGAAATGAGGTTGTGAACAGCGCCTGCGGCATTGGATGCGTTTCCAGCCATTTCTCAAACAGCTGCCCTGCCGCTTCGCGTTCAAAGCTGTTGGCGTACAGATACTGCACTTCACGCGGATCATCATGCCACGCGGTACGGAAGCCCTGTTCACGCAGGAAACTGACCGACAGCTCCGGTAGCGCGCCAAGATACAGGACGTTTTCCCCCGGGAATTTGCGCAGTTCGGCGGCCAGCATTTCGGCATCATCCTGATCGGCGCCAACAACGCTGGTGAAGTGCTCGCGATCGAGCGCGCGATCCAGGGCGACAATCGGGAAAGGATCGTTGGCCCAGCGCTGATAGAACGGGTGCTCAGGAGGTAATGACGTCGAGACGATAATGGCATCCACCTGGCGCTGTAGCAGATGCTCAATGCAGCGCATCTCGTTGTCAGGCTGATCTTCCGAACAGGCGATCAGCAGCTGATAGCCGCGCTGGCGCGCCTGACGCTCAAGATAGTTAGCAATACGGGTATAGCTGGTATTTTCCAGATCGGGAATCACCAGACCAATAGAACGCGTGCGTCCTGCACGCAAGCCAGCAGCGACCGCATTCGGATGGTAGTTGTGCTCACGAACGACGGCCATCACCTTTTCGACCGTTTTGTCGCTGACGCGGTACTGTTTCGCTTTACCGTTAATCACATAGCTAGCGGTGGTACGCGAGACACCGGCCAGCCGGGCGATTTCATCCAGTTTCACAATTGCCCCTTGGGTAATGAGTACAGAACATAACCTTTCTTCAGCTATGGATTCATTTTCATAACATCTAAACGCAGAATAGTTAGCGCAGCAACCGGTTTTGTCTACAGTTCCCACCGATTTCGCAAAAAAATAACCCGACAGATTGTGTCGGGCTATTTTTACGTCAGTTTCAGGGACTCAGCGCATGATTTTATCGCCGCGCGAGAGTCCTACCACACCGGAGCGTGCCACTTCGACAATCCGCGCAACGTCGCGTAACGAAGCAATAAAGGCGTCCAGTTTATCGCTGGTCCCGACCAGCTGGACGGTATACAGTGACGGCGTGACATCGATGATTTGCCCGCGGAAAATCTCCGTATTGCGCTTCACCTCTTCACGGCCAAAACCGCTCGCCTGGACTTTCACCAGCATGATTTCACGCTCAACGTGCGAATTCTGCCCCAGCTCGCTGACACGCAGGACATCCACCAGCTTGTGCAGCTGTTTTTCAATTTGCTCGATCGCTTTCTCATCGCCAACGGTCTGGATAGTCATTCTCGAAAGCGTCGGATCGTCGGTGGGGGCCACCGTCAGGCTTTCAATGTTATACCCGCGCTGGGCGAAAAGGCCGATGACGCGTGATAAGGCGCCTGATTCGTTTTCCAGTAATACAGATAATATCCGGCGCATAATCAGGTTCTCTCCGTTTTGCTCAACCACATCTCATCCATGCCGCCGCCGCGGATCTGCATGGGATACACATGCTCGCTGCCGTCCACCGTCACATCAACGAACACCAGACGATGATTACGCACCTGTTCCAGCGCTTCGGCCAGCTTAGACTCCAGCTCCTGCGGTTCGCTGATGCGAATCCCTACGTGCCCATAGGCTTCCGCAAGCCGGACGAAATCCGGTAGCGACTCCATATAAGATTGTGAATGGCGACCGGAATAGATCATATCCTGCCACTGCTTCACCATCCCGAGGTAGCGGTTGTTCAGATTCAACACCAGCACCGGCAGCTCATACTGCAGCGCAGTGGAAAGCTCCTGAATATTCATCTGGATACTGCCATCGCCGGTCACGCAAACGACCGTTTCTTCCGGCAAGGCCATCTTCACGCCGAGAGCAGCAGGCAAACCGAAGCCCATCGTGCCGAGACCACCTGAGTTAATCCAACGTCTTGGCTTGTCGAAAGGATAGTAAAGGGCGGCAAACATCTGGTGCTGACCCACATCGGAGGTGACGTAGGCATCGCCGTTGGTCAGGCGCCAGATAGTCTCGATGACGGCCTGCGGTTTGATCTTGCCGCTTTGCGTATCGTATTGCAGGCAGTGGCGCGCGCGCCACTGCTCGATCTGCTGCCACCAGTCGCGGATCTCATCCAGCGGCTGCTGCGCTTCTTCCTGCTCCAGCAGTTCAAGCATTTGATCCAGTACCTGACGCGCATCGCCGACGATCGGCACATCCGCCGGCACCGTTTTCGAAATAGAGGTCGGATCGATATCGATATGCAGCACCGTCGCATTCGGGCAGTACTTCGCCAGATTGTTGGTTGTGCGATCGTCAAAACGCACGCCGACGGCAAAGATGACATCGGAGTGATGCATCGTCATGTTGGCTTCATACGTCCCATGCATCCCCAGCATACCTAACGCCTGGGAATGGGTGGCCGGAAACGCACCGAGCCCCATCAGCGATGAGGCAACCGGCAGATTCAGTTTTTCTACCAGGGTGCGCAGCTGTTCTTCACATCCAGCGTTAATCGCCCCGCCGCCGACGTAGACCACCGGATGTTTTGCCGCTACCAGCGTCTGCAGAGCGCGTTTAATTTGCCCTTTATGACCACTGGTCGTCGGATTGTAAGAACGCATGCTGACGGTATCCGGCCACGCGTACGGCAACTTGTTCGCCGGATTAAGGATATCTTTTGGTAAATCAACAACCACCGGACCCGGACGCCCGCTGGCAGCCAGCCAGAACGCTTTTTTCAGCACGCCGGGAATATCTTCCGTCTGCTTGACCAGAAAACTGTGTTTCACCACCGGCCGGGAGATGCCGACCATATCGCACTCCTGGAAGGCGTCATAACCAATCAGGGAAGTCGCGACCTGCCCGGAGAGAATCACCAGCGGAACAGAATCCATGTATGCCGTTGCAATACCGGTAATGGCATTGGTCGCGCCCGGACCCGAAGTCACCAGCACAACCCCTACTTCCCCGGTCGCTCGGGCAAGGCCGTCCGCCATATGCACCGCCGCCTGCTCGTGGCGCACCAGAATATGGTCGATACCCCCCAGGGTATGTAATGCATCATAGATATCGAGGACCGCGCCTCCGGGGTAACCGAATACTTGCTTGACGCCCTGATCGACAAGCGATTGGACGACCATCTCGGCTCCTGACAACATCTCCATGGTTTGCCTCCAGGCTTATTGTTTCTAACGACAGCAGAATTCAATTTCCGCGCGTTCGCACAATGCCAGGAATCGGCTCCTGGCCATTGAGGTGAATGGACTGCGTGCTCTTACCATAACTGCTCGCCAACGGGCAGGCAATTAGCGACCTCAGGCGTATGTGAGCCACCAAAAGAATAAAAGATAAGAATTTGATATGAAACGTGGTTGAAAGCTTCATAAATAAGATGCGAGCGCTGAAATTACTCGGACAAATTGTCTGATGACAGAAATTCATCCATTTTTCACTTGCTGCACGCGCAGGCGGAGAGCGGCAAACAGGATAAAATTCTATATTTTGTGGTTTTGATCACATAAAGCGAGAGCGACCGCTCCCGCTCAGGCACAGCTATATTTAGCGCTGGCAAATTCGCACCAGCAGATCTTGCATCCACTGATGACCTTTATCTCTTCCGGCAGCCTCATGCCAGGAAAGAAAACAGGTACGGTTATTCACTTTTAGCGATAGTGGCAATAATTGCAGGTTCAGCTTTTCTGCATACTCACTCGCCAGCCAGCGCGGGGCAATGGCCACCATATGGGTTTGTGATACCACATTAAGTACGCTGACCATCGCATTCCCTTGATACGCAATTTGCGTCTGCTTATTGACAGAGCTGTACCAGGGCAGGCTAAACGAAGCATAGCGATCCAAAGCCACAACCGCATGTTCTTCGCGATAAATATCTGCTTCCGTTACCGGTCCGGAAATACGCGGATGTTTACAGCTGGCGACTAATATCATTTCATCTTTAAACAACGGCACACAGGCAAACTCGGGGCGGCGAAACTCCTCATAGCCAACCACAAACTCTATTTCCTGATAACGTAATTGATGTTCGGTGTTTTGATTAAGTGATGCTTTAAAAATTAAATGAATATTCGGTGCAACTTCGTTAACTTTGTTAAATATAACCGAAGTAAGATAGTTATCTAACGGGCTACAAATGCATAGATTAAAAATGCGCTCGCTGCTTATCGGTTCAAAATCGGACCCCGGTAACTCATTTTGCACCAGCTGCAGCGCCTGGCGTATTGAGCCAAATAGCTGAAATGCACGCGCCGTCGGCTGGATCCCCCGCCCATAACGCACGAACAGCTCATCGTTAAACATCACTTTCAATCGTGCTACGGCATTGCTCACCGCCGGCTGAGACATCCCCAGCGAATGCGCCGCCCGCGTAATATTTTGTTCCTGCATTACCGCATCAAAAACGGTAAGCAGATTAAGATCGACCGTTCTAAGCTGAGGTTTGGTGACCTCCTCATCGGAGGGGAGTGTCCTCTCAGAGTTTTCAATTATCATATCCAGCTCCACCATCACGTTTAATTCCCTTTTAAAAATGCGGCAATCAATAGAGGAAATATCATTTACCATACATATGTCATTTACAAAAGAGCAGGCGCGCATTTTAGGAATTTATCAAAATTATAAGTGAAGCCAGATCCGCTAAATTATCGGGAAAATTCCTAACTCACTTAAACCCTATCCGTTACTTGATAATGTAAAGTGTACTCATAATTAGCAAAAACAAACAACACCCACCGCAATTAACTTTAATTTAAGTATGATTAACACATTATTTCGCCGTCTGTTTTAAATGAATACTCTGTTATCATTGATGATTCACATGCTCTCAAGACAAAATGTTCATAAAATCAATAAATCTGGCGACTTCATTTCGATATACACTCCCACTTATTCACGTTTTTCCCCTCCCGGATGAAACAGAATAGCGGTGGCCCGTTTACTTTCATTCCTGACAACTTCACCTCCTGATACTATCGTCGGCAAAAATGCGCGATCGCCAGCACAATTAGCTAATACCTCCCGACAGCAAACAGGTGTTTTTCTTTATCAGGGGTTGACATCAAAACGCGTATCCAGTAACTCTAAAAGCATATCGATTTCATCTGGAGCATGACGCAATGATTCGCACCACTCGTTTCACCGGCCTACTACTACTAAACGCATCCACTATGCGCGGTAGGCTGTTGGGCGACGTTCAGCGTTAAGTCATCTTCCAGCAAGACTATAAAACCCGCGCCATTGCGCGGGTTTTTTTATGCTCGTCAGCAAGGCGCCCAGGACACCGATTAAGGATCTAAACCATGAGCCAGCAAGTCATTATTTTCGATACGACCTTACGTGACGGGGAGCAAGCGTTACAGGCCAGCCTGAGCGTGAAAGAGAAGCTGCAGATTGCGATGGCCCTGGAGCGGATGGGCGTTGATGTGATGGAAGTCGGCTTCCCGGTCTCATCTCCTGGCGACTTCGAGTCCGTACAAACCATCGCGCGTACCATCAAAAACAGCCGCGTCTGCGCCCTGGCCCGCTGCGTCGAGAAAGACATTGATGTGGCGGCAGAATCCTTAAAAGTCGCTGAAGCGTTCCGCATTCACACTTTTATCGCCACCTCGCCGATGCACATCGCCACCAAGCTGCGTAGCACCCTGGATGAGGTCATCGAGCGCGCAATCTATATGATTAAACGCGCACGAAATTATACCGACGACGTCGAATTCTCCTGTGAAGATGCGGGCCGTACGCCGATCGCCGATCTGGCGCGCGTGGTAGAAGCCGCCATCAACGCCGGCGCCACGACGATTAATATCCCGGACACCGTCGGCTACACCATGCCGTTCGAGTTCTCTAACATCATTACCGGCCTGTACGATCGCGTCCCTAATATCGACAAAGCCATCATCTCCGTGCACACCCATGACGACTTAGGTCTGGCCGTCGGCAACGCCATCGCTGCAGTCCACGCCGGCGCGCGTCAGGTCGAAGGCGCCATGAACGGCATCGGTGAGCGCGCGGGCAACTGTTCGCTGGAAGAAGTGATTATGGCCATCAAGGTGCGCAAAGACATTATGAATGTCCGCACCGGCATTAATCACAATGAAATCTGGCGTACCAGCCAGACGGTCAGCCAGATTTGCAACATGCCGATCCCGGCGAACAAAGCCATCGTCGGCACCGGCGCCTTCGCCCACTCCTCCGGTATCCACCAGGACGGCGTGCTGAAGAACCGCGAAAACTACGAAATCATGACCCCGGAATCCATCGGTCTGAATCAGGTGCAGCTGAACCTGACTTCCCGCTCCGGCCGTGCGGCAGTGAAACACCGTATGGAAGAGATGGGCTACAAAGATACCGACTACAACATGGATCACCTCTACGACGCATTCCTGAAGCTGGCAGACAAAAAAGGCCAGGTCTTTGATTACGATCTGGAAGCGCTGGCGTTCATCAACAAACAGCAGGAAGAGCCGGAGCATTTCCGTCTGGATTACTTCAGCGTGCAGTCAGGCTCCAGCGATATCGCCACGGCCTCGGTAAAACTGGTCTGCGGTGAAGAGACCAAAGCGGAAGCCGCTAACGGCAACGGTCCGGTCGACGCTATTTATCAGGCAATCAACCGTATCACCGGCTATGACGTTGAGCTGGTCAAATATGACCTGAACGCCAAAGGTCAGGGCAAAGACGCGCTGGGTCAGGTAGATATCGTCGTGACCTACAACGGTCGTCGCTTCCACGGCGTTGGTCTGGCGACGGATATCGTTGAATCCTCCGCGAAAGCCATGGTTCACGTGCTGAACAATATCTGGCGCGCAGCAGAAGTCGAAAAAGAATTGCAACGCAAAGCTCAAAATAACGAGAACAAGAAGGAAACCGTGTAATGTCGAAGAATTACCATATTGCTGTTTTGCCAGGTGATGGCATTGGCCCGGAAGTCATGAACCAGGCGATGAAAGTACTGGAAGCCGTTCGTCACCGTTTTGATATGCGCATTACCACCAGTCAGTATGACGTCGGCGGCATCGCTATCGACCGTCAGGGCACCCCGCTGCCGCAGGCAACCGTAGAAGGCTGTGAGCAGGCCGATGCGATTCTGTTCGGCTCCGTAGGCGGCCCGAAATGGGAACATCTGCCGCCGGCCGGTCAGCCGGAGCGCGGCGCGCTGCTGCCGTTGCGTAAACATTTCAAACTGTTCAGCAACCTGCGTCCGGCGAAGCTGTACCAGGGGCTGGAAGAGTTTTGCCCGCTGCGCGCGGATATCGCGGCAAACGGCTTCGACATTCTGTGCGTCCGCGAATTAACCGGCGGCATCTACTTCGGCCAGCCGAAAGGCCGCGAAGGCAGCGGTCAACACGAAAAAGCATTTGATACCGAGGTCTATCATCGCTTTGAAATCGAGCGCATCGCGCATATCGCGTTTCAGTCCGCGCGCAAACGTCGTAATAAAGTGACTTCTATCGATAAAGCGAACGTTCTGCAGTCATCCATTCTGTGGCGCGAAGTAGTCAGCGAAGTCGCCAAAGAATACCCGGACGTTGAGCTGGCGCATATGTACATCGACAACGCCACCATGCAGCTGATTAAAGACCCGTCCCAGTTCGACGTTC
The DNA here is from genome assembly GCF_002108615.1 of Klebsiella sp. YJ. Lineage (NCBI taxonomy): Bacteria > Pseudomonadati > Pseudomonadota > Gammaproteobacteria > Enterobacterales > Enterobacteriaceae > Klebsiella > Klebsiella sp. YJ. The sequence continues at coordinate 59,077 of NZ_MTEG01000013.1, read as the reverse complement.
TGCTGTGCTCCAACCTGTTCGGCGACATCCTGTCTGACGAATGCGCCATGATCACGGGTTCAATGGGCATGCTGCCGTCGGCCAGCCTCAATGAACAAGGTTTTGGTCTGTATGAACCGGCAGGTGGCTCAGCCCCGGATATCGCTGGTAAAAATATCGCTAACCCTATCGCGCAGATCCTCTCTCTGGCGCTGTTGCTGCGCTACAGCCTGGATGCCGATAACGCGGCAACCGCGATTGAAAATGCGATCAACCGTGCATTAGAAGAAGGCGTGCGTACCGGCGATTTAGCGCGGGGAACGGCAGCGGTCAGTACCGATGAAATGGGCGATATCATTGCCCGCTATGTCGCTGAAGGGGTGTAATCATGGCGAAGACCTTATACGAAAAGTTGTTTGATGCGCATGTCGTTTATGAGGCGCAAAACGAAACCCCGCTGCTGTATATCGATCGTCATCTGGTGCATGAAGTGACCTCGCCACAGGCCTTTGACGGCCTGCGCGCGCACAACCGTCAGGTTCGTCAGCCGGGGAAAACCTTCGCTACCATGGACCATAACGTTTCCACTCAGACGAAAGATATCAACGCGTCCGGTGAAATGGCGCGCATTCAGATGCAGGAGCTGATCAAAAACTGCAAAGAGTTCGGCGTTGAGCTGTACGATCTGAACCACCCGTACCAGGGTATCGTCCACGTGATGGGGCCGGAACAGGGCGTCACCCTGCCGGGGATGACCATCGTCTGCGGCGATTCCCACACCGCCACTCACGGCGCGTTTGGCGCGCTGGCTTTCGGTATCGGCACCTCCGAAGTTGAGCACGTCCTGGCGACTCAGACCCTGAAGCAGGGCCGCGCCAAAACCATGAAGATTGAAGTTAATGGCAAAGCGGCGCCGGGCATCACCGCCAAAGATATCGTGCTGGCCATCATTGGCAAAACCGGTAGCGCCGGCGGCACCGGTCACGTGGTGGAGTTCTGTGGTGAAGCCATTCGCGATCTGAGCATGGAAGGTCGTATGACGCTGTGCAATATGGCCATCGAAATGGGTGCGAAAGCCGGTCTGGTCGCGCCGGATGAAACCACGTTTAACTATGTGAAGGGCCGTTTGCATGCGCCAAAAGGCCAGGACTTCGACGCTGCCGTTGAATACTGGAAAACCCTGAAAACCGACGCTGACGCCACCTTTGATACCGTCGTGACCCTGCAGGCTGAAGAGATTGCCCCGCAGGTTACCTGGGGCACCAACCCCGGCCAGGTCATCTCCGTCACCGAGATGATTCCCGACCCGGCCTCTTTCGCCGATCCGGTCGAGCGGGCGAGCGCGGAAAAAGCGCTGGCCTATATGGGCCTGAAGCCGGGTATCCCGTTAACCGACGTAGCGATCGATAAAGTGTTCATCGGCTCCTGTACCAACTCGCGTATTGAAGATTTGCGTGCCGCGGCCGAAGTCGCTAAAGGCCGTAAGGTCGCGCCGGGCGTACAGGCATTAGTGGTTCCGGGTTCTGGCCCGGTGAAAGCTCAGGCGGAAGCCGAAGGCCTGGATAAGATCTTTATCGAAGCCGGTTTTGAATGGCGCCTGCCGGGCTGCTCCATGTGCCTGGCCATGAACAACGATCGCCTGAATCCCGGCGAGCGCTGCGCATCAACCAGCAACCGTAACTTTGAAGGCCGTCAGGGCCGCGGCGGACGTACCCACTTAGTCAGCCCGGCTATGGCCGCAGCGGCAGCCGTGACCGGCCATTTTGCCGATATCCGCGACATCAAATAAGGAGACCATCATGGCAGAGAAATTTACCCAACATACGGGCCTGGTGGTTCCGCTGGATGCCGCAAACGTCGATACCGATGCGATCATTCCTAAGCAGTTCCTGCAGAAAGTGACGCGCACCGGTTTTGGCGCGCATCTGTTCAACGACTGGCGTTTTCTTGACGATCGGGGACAACAGCCCAACCCGGAATTCGTCCTGAACTTCCCGGAGTATAAAGGCGCATCGATCCTGCTGGCGCGGGAAAACTTCGGCTGCGGCTCCTCCCGTGAGCATGCGCCGTGGGCATTAACCGATTACGGTTTTAAAGTGGTTATCGCCCCCAGCTTCGCCGATATCTTTTACGGTAACAGCTTTAACAACCAGCTGCTGCCGGTGACGCTGAGCGATGAACAGGTCGACGAGATGTTCAAGCTGGTCCAGGCAAACCCCGGTATGACGTTCGAAGTGGACCTGGAATCCGAATTGGTGAAAGCGGGTGACAAAACCTACAGCTTTAAAATTGATGCCTTCCGCCGCCACTGTATGCTCAACGGACTTGATAGCATCGGCCTGACGCTGCAGCACGAAGAGGCGATTTCAGCCTACGAAAACAAACTGCCGGCCTTTATGAACTAACCACGCCGTTGATACCCGAGCCCGGTCCTGTGACCGGGCATTTTTTTAGCTTTTTTCGCGCGGATGATGACCCGAAATACGCCCGCCCGGCCCTGACCGATGGACCCTCACATGACGACAGCTGTCACCATTAAAAATATCACCTTTCAGGAAGGCGCTACGTTAATCTGCGTGCCGCTCATCGGCCAGACGCTCGATGAGCTGAAAGCCCATGCCCTTACGCTGGCGGAGGCCGGGGCCGATCTTATCGAATGGCGCGTCGACCACTTTATCCGCGTCCATGACCAGCAGCAGGTCCTGCTGGCGCTGACGGAGATTCGCCGGCTGCTCACCGATATACCGCTGCTGTTCACGTTCCGTAGCCACAAAGAGGGGGGTGCAACGGAGCTCGGCGATGACGCGTACTTCGCCCTCAACCGCCTGGCCGTCGCCAGCGGGCTGGTGGACATCATTGATATTGAGCTCTTCAATGATGAAGCGCCGATCCGGGCGTTGATCGCCGAAGCTCATACTGCCGGGGTGAAAGTGATTATGAGCAATCATGATTTCCAAAAAACACCGCCGCAGGAAGAGATCATCGCCCGGCTACGCCGCATGCAGGAGCTGGGCGCCGATCTGCCGAAAATAGCGGTCATGCCTCAGTCGCCACAAGATGTGCTGACATTACTGTCCGCCACGCTGGTCATGAAAGAGCAGTACGCCACTCGCCCGTTAATCACGATGTCGATGGGCAAACTGGGCGGCGTCAGCCGGGTCACCGGGCGCCTGTTCGGCTCAGCGATGACGTTTGGCAGCGTGGGCCAGGCGTCGGCGCCCGGACAAATTGCCGTGCGTCAGCTGCGGGAAATGATGAATATTCTGTCCTGAAAGCACGCCGCATCACAGCAGTCTGCGGTGCGGCGTCTGGCTAAATATCTTTGACTTTGCTGGTCAAAAACAGCGTCAGCAGCGAGATGGCGGCAATGACCCAGTACACGCTGGCGTGGCCGTAGTTTTGCGACAACGCTCCCTGCAGCACGCCGGCGAGAATCACCCCGGTGGAAATACTGTTGGTAAACAGCGTCGTGGCCGCCCCGGCCCGCCCCGGCATCAGATCCTGGAACCACAGCATGCCAATCCCGGCGACAATACCGATAAAAATGGCGTTAAACAGCTGCAGCGCCAGCAGCGCGCTACGATCGTGAAACACGATCAGACCAAGATAAAACAGCACGCCGGCAGCCACCGCAGCGACCATCATTTTACGTTTACCCCAGCGCTTGACGTAATACCCCGCCAGGATCATCGCCGGGATCTCCAGCCCGGCCGCCGTCCCCATCAGGATCCCGGCCAGACTATCCGGCAAGCCAAGATCGCTACTGATCCACAGCGGCATATCGATGATATACATGGTGTTGCAGGTCCACATCAGCGTCGACGCGATAAACAGCATACGCACGTTTTTATCTTGCCAGCCGCCGGCCTGCGCTACGACGCCCGCCGCTTCCGTGGGCTGTTCCACCCGGGCAACCGACGGCAGCTTAACGGCAATTAACGCCAGGCTAATCACGAAAATACCGGCCGCAATCGCGAACATGGTGGTAAAGCCATAGTTCAGCGCCAGCATGAAGGCCAGCGGCGGCCCGATCACCCACGCCAGCGACAGCTGGGCACGCATGACCGAGCTGAACATCACCACTTCCCGCGCCGAACTATCGGCATATTCCCGCGCCAGGGCGAACAATTGAGGCATCGCGGCATTGGCAATCGACGCCAGCATCACCCCGCAGGTGATCAATGTTAAGTAGTGACGGTTAAACGCAAACAGCAGCGCGTTGCCCACCGCCATCAGACAGCAGAACATGATCAACCGCCGACGATCCCCCCGGCTATCGGAACGTTTCGCCAGCGCCAGACTCACCAGAATACCGGCGATCGCGTTCACGGTATAAAACAGGCCGACCCAGAAAGGCTGTGCGCCCACCTCGCGGCTGAGGAACAAGCTGAGGGTTGGCGCCTGCAGCGCGCCCGCAATACCCATCATAAAAGCGACCAGCATAAACGCCGCGTATACACCGTTAAGCCGCCGTCCCATCGTCATCAACCAGAGCATGTCATGTCCTTAAAGCACGCGAAGAAAACGAAAAAAGCCAGCAGAAGTCATCTGCTGGCGGGTGATTTTATACTCTATCTATTTCAAGTGACAGGCTGGCGACCGAAACGTTATGGCTCAGTCAACTGGCCTGGGTCTGAAAGAGGATAAGTACACACCAATACTCAGTCACACATGATGTGGGCAAGTCAATGATCAGAGGTCTGTGACGTAACTCCCCACTGCATCAGCTCGCCAAGAATCTTCTGCTGTCTCCCTGCCATCAGGCGGGCCAGCCATGACGCGTCCTGCGTCGCAGAAAAGTAGCGTTGGTAGAACTGTTTCGCGGTAGACCTCATCATATTCACCTCCTCGCTTCATCGGAATGCATTATTGGCCTAATATAGGGATTAATAAATTGCTGAGTTTTCATCAGGAGTTCCCCTTTTATGTCTTCTGCTCGTCTGCAACAACAGTTCATCCGCTTATGGCAGTGCTGCGAAGGTAAATCGCAGGAGACAACCCTTAACGAACTGGCGGAGATGCTCTGCTGCTCGCGCCGCCATATGCGTACGCTGTTGAATATGATGGAAGAACGCGGCTGGTTAACCTGGGAAGCGGAAGCCGGGCGCGGCAAACGTTCAAAGCTGGCTTTCCTGTATACCGGCCTGGCGCTGCAGCAGCAGCGGGCCGAGGATCTGCTGGAACAGGATCGTATCGATCAGCTGGTCCAGCTGGTGGGCGATAAGGCCGCGGTTCGTCAGATGCTGGTCTCGCATCTGGGCCGCAGCTTCCGTCAGGGGCGGCATATTCTGCGCGTTCTCTACTACCGGCCGATGAAAAACCTGCTCCCCGGCAGCGCGCTGCGCCGCTCGGAAAACCATATCGCCAGGCAGATCTTTAGCGCCCTGACGCGGGTAAATGAGGAAAACGGGGAACTGGAAGCCGATATTGCGCACCACTGGCAGCAGCTTACGCCCACCCACTGGCGTTTTTTTCTCCGCCCCGGCATTCATTTTCACCACGGGAGAGAGCTGGAGATGGAGGATGTCATTGCTTCGTTGCAGCGCAGCAACAATCTGCCGCTCTACTCACATATTGAACGTATTGCCTCCCCCACCGCCTGGACGCTGGATATACATCTGACGCAACCCGATCGCTGGCTACCGTGGCTGCTCGGCCAGGTGTCGGCCGTCGTCTTGCCGCGTGAATGGCAGTCGATGGAGAATTTCTCGGCAATGCCGGTAGGTACCGGGCCTTATGCGGTGGTGCGCAACAATCAAAACCAGCTGAAGATCCATGCTTTTGACGATTATTTCGGTTACCGGGCGTTAATTGATGAAGTTAACGTCTGGGTCCTGCCAGAGATTAGCGAAGAGCCCAACGGCGGCCTGACGCTACAGGGGACCACGCAAAGTGAGAAAGCGGTTGAGAGCCGGCTGGAGGAAGGGTGCTACTATTTGCTGTTTGATGCCCGCACTCCCCTCGGCAGCAATCTCGCGGTTCGCCAGTGGCTCAGCTATCTGCTACAGCCCGCCAATCTGCTGTATCACGCCGGTGAACAGTACCAGGGCAACTGGTTCCCGGCCTATGGTCTGCTGCCCCGCTGGCACCACGCTCGCAGTCATGCCTGTGAAAAACCGCCGGGGCTGGAGTCTGTCACCCTCACCTACTATCGGGATCACGTCGAACACCGCGTGATGGGCGGGATCATGGCAACACTGCTGGCGGAGCATCAGGTCAAGCTGGAGATTCAGGAGCTGGAATACGAAGAGTGGCACCGTGGCGAGGTGGTCAGCGATATCTGGCTAAACAGCGCCAACTTTACCCTACCGATTGATTTTTCTCTGTTTGCCTTACTGTATGAGGTCCCGCTGATACGACATTGTATTCCTGTCGACTGGGAGCAGGATGCCCGTCGCTGGCACGCAGGCGAGCTCAACCCGGCGACCTGGAGCCAGCAACTGCTGGCCAATCAAACCATCGTGCCGCTGATCCACCACTGGCTGATGATCCAGGGGCAGCGCAGTATGCGTGGCGTAAGAATGAATACGCTCGGCTGGTTTGATTTCAAATCCGCATGGTTTGCGCCGCCGGATCCCTGATAGCCCTCCCGGCAGGCGCTGAAGCGCTTTCCGTCAGTTCACAAAATCATTACACTATCGCCGTTCTCAACGGGGTGCTGATATACGTACATAATCTCATTCGGGTTGCATCAAGACGGCAAGCAAGTGAATCCCCAGCAGCATAGAAAACTATGTGACTGGGGTGAACACGCGATGCTAACGCAGAGGCAGCGCGAAGGATGAAGTGTATAGGCTGAGAAAATACCCGTCGAACCTGATCCGGATAACGCCGGCGAAGGGATTTGAGGCCTACTCAAAATCCTTTGCCCCCCCTTTGTTTATGAGGTGCAAAGTGTTGAAAAAATTACTCCCGCTGCTGGCGCTGGTCGCCGCTCCCGCGTTTGCTAAACCTGTACTCACCGTCTACACCTATGACTCCTTTTCGGCAGACTGGGGCCCTGGACCGGTAGTGAAAAAAGCCTTTGAAGCCGACTGCAACTGTGAACTGAAGTTCGTGGCGCTGGAAGATGGCGTTTCGTTGCTTAATCGTCTGCGGATGGAAGGTAAGAATAGCAAAGCCGATGTGGTACTCGGCCTGGATAACAACCTGCTGGAAGCGGCTACGCAGAGCAAATTGTTCGCCAAAAGCCAGGTACCGGCCAGCGCGGTCACGGTCCCGGGCGGCTGGGATAACGACACTTTTGTGCCGTTTGATTACGGCTATTTCGCCTTTGTCTACGACAAAAACAAGCTGAAAAACCCGCCGAAAAGCCTGAAAGAGCTGGTGGAAAGCGATCAAAAATGGCGCGTGATCTACGAAGATCCCCGCACCAGCACCCCGGGTCTGGGGCTGCTGCTGTGGATGCAAAAAGTGTATGGCGAGCAGTCGCCGGAAGCCTGGCAAAAACTGGCGGCGAAAACCGTCACCGTCACCAAAGGCTGGAGCGAGGCCTACGGTCTGTTCCTTAAAGGGGAAAGCGACCTGGTTCTTAGCTACACCACATCGCCGGCCTACCACATCATTGAAGAGAAAAAAGACCAGTACGCGGCCGCCAGTTTCGCCGAAGGCCACTATCTGCAGGTTGAAGTCGCCGCGCGCACCGCCGCCAGCAAACAACCGGAGCTGGCGGAGAAATTCCTCAAGTTTATGGTGTCTCCGGCGTTCCAGAATGCCATCCCGACCGGCAACTGGATGTATCCGGTCACCCAGGTTGCGCTACCCGCGGGCTTTGAGACATTACCGAAACCGCAAACCACGCTGGAATATACCCCGCAGCAGGTCGCCGCAGAACGTCAAAACTGGATTAATGCATGGCAACGCGCCGTCAGCCGCTAAATATCGGCTGGCTGGCGCCGGGTCTGACGGCCGCTGCGCTGCTGGTCGCCGTCGCACTGGCCGCATTCCTCGCGCTCTGGGGCAGTGCGCCGGAGGCGTCGTGGCGCTCGATTTTCAGCGACAGCTATCTGTGGCACGTTATCCGTTTCTCTTTCTGGCAGGCGTTTCTCTCCGCGCTCTTCTCCGTCGTACCGGCGATTTTTCTCGCCCGCGCCCTCTATCGTCGTCGCTTCCCGGGGCGTACGCTGCTGCTGCGCCTGTGCGCCATGACGCTGATTCTGCCAGTACTGGTGGCCGTCTTTGGTATTCTCAGCGTCTATGGCCGTCAGGGCTGGCTGGCGACACTGTTTAACGCCGTCGGCTGGCAGTGGGATTTCTCGCCGTATGGACTGCAAGGCATCCTGCTGGCGCACGTTTTTTTCAATATGCCGATGGCAACCCGGCTGCTGCTGCAGGCGCTGGAGAATATCCCCGGAGAGCAGCGCCAGATCGCCGCCCAGCTGGGCATGCGCGGCTACCACTTTTTCCGTCTGGTGGAGTGGCCCTGGCTACGGCGGCAAATTCCCCCGGTCGCGGCACTGATCTTTATGCTCTGCTTCGCCAGCTTTGCCACCGTGCTGTCGCTCGGCGGCGGCCCACGGGCCACAACGATTGAGCTGGCAATCTACCAGGCGCTGAACTTTGATTATGACCCGGCCCGTGCGGCGATGCTGGCGCTGATCCAGATGGTCTGCTGTCTTGGGCTGGTGCTTCTCGCCCAGCGCCTGAGCAAGGCCGTTGCTATCGGCACCACGCAAGTTCACGGCTGGCGCGATCCGGACGATCGCCTGCACAGTCGCCTGAGCGATACCGCGCTGATCGTTCTCACGCTACTGTTACTGCTGCCCCCGCTGCTGGCGGTCGTGGTCGACGGTCTGAATAACAACCTGCTCAGCGTCCTGGCGCAGCCCGCGTTGTGGCAGGCATTCTGCACTTCGTTACGCATCGCGGTTTCCGCCGGTCTGCTCAGCGTCATGTTAACGATGATGCTGCTGTGGAGCAGCCGTGAATTGCGTCTTCGTAAGCGACCGCTGGCGGGCCAGACGCTGGAACTCAGCGGTATGCTGATCCTTGCAATGCCGGGAATCGTGCTGGCGACCGGCTTCTTTTTATTGCTCAATAACAGTATTGGACTGCCGGCTTCCGCCGACGGGATTGTGATCTTCACCAATGCGTTGATGGCTATCCCCTATGCCCTGAAGGTGCTGGAAAACCCGATGCGCGATATTGCCGTCCGCTACGGTATGCTCTGTCACTCTCTGGGCATGAGCGGTTTTACCCGCTTGAGGGTTATCGAGCTGCGCGCATTAAAGCGTCCGCTGGCCCAGGCGCTGGCGTTTGCCTGCGTCCTGTCCATCGGCGATTTCGGCGCCGTGGCGCTGTTCGGTAACGAACAATTCCGTACGCTGCCGTTCTATCTGTACCAGCAAATTGGCTCTTATCGTAGCCAGGATGGCGCCGTCACTGCCCTGCTGCTGCTACTGCTGTGCTTTTTACTCTTTACCGTGATTGAGAGACTTCCGGGACGTGATGTTAAAACTGAATGATGTGACCTGGCTTTACCAGCATCTGCCGATGCGCTTCACGCTCTCCGTCCAGCAGGGTGAACGCCTCGCCGTGCTCGGCCCCAGCGGCGCGGGCAAAAGCACGCTGCTCAATCTGATCGCCGGCTTTCTCCCCCCGGTGAGCGGCACGATTCTGATTAACGACCAGCCTCATACTACTACGCCGCCGGCCCGGCGTCCGGTATCGATGCTGTTTCAGGAAAACAATCTCTTTCATCATCTTACCGTCCGCCAGAATATCGCTCTCGGGATGCATCCGGGGCTGAAGCTTAACCCGGCGCAGACCGCCAGCCTGCAGACGATAGCCGGACAAATGAGCATCGATTCACTGCTGGACAGATTACCGGGCGAGCTCTCCGGCGGACAGCGCCAACGCGTGGCGCTGGCGCGCTGTCTGGTCCGGGAACAGCCGGTCCTGCTGCTGGACGAGCCTTTTTCTGCACTCGACCCCGCACTGCGCCAGGAGATGCTGACGCTGGTGAGCGATGTCTGTCAGCGTCAGCATCTGACGCTGCTGATGGTGTCACATAGCGTGGAAGATGCCGCCCGCATCGCGCCGCGCTCGCTGGTGGTGGCCGACGGGCGGATAGCCTGGGACGGCGCGACCGAAACGTTGCTCAGCGGCAACAGCAGCGCCTCTCACCTGTTAGGTATTAGCGCGCGATAACCTTGTGCAGAATATCGAGATAGACAGGCATCAGAGGATGGCGAATCACCAGGGTTAGCGCTGCGCCGGCGAGAACCACCGTCACCGGCGTCAGCCACAGCAGACGCGAGCGAGGTAAGAGCCGCGTCAGGCGATCGCGCATTTTCGCGCTGCGCCACAAGCGCCAGCACAGCCAGCCCGCCAGCCAAACCAGCAGCGCGGCAGCCAACAGCAGCCACTTGAAGCTGCCGCTGTGCTCATTGGTGGGAATATCAATCGCCGCGCCGGCCAGAATACCCGGCAAGAAGTACAGCGGCGGCCACAGCAGGCAACCAATAATATTGGGCAGAATAAACTTCGCCAGCGGGAGATCGAGCATGCCGGCGACCATCGGCACCAGCGGCCGCGTCGGGCCAACAAAGCGGCCGATAAGAATCGTGATCATGCTGTGCTGATGCAACGCATGTTCCGTTTTATCCAACAGCGCCTTGTTTTTCTTCATAAAAGACCAGCGATGGAGCGGTTTTTTAAACCGCCAGCCGAGCCAGAAAGAGATCCAGTCGCCGAGTAAACACCCGATAATCCCCGCCAGCCACGCCTGCCAGAAATTGACGTCTCCGCTGCCAATCAGCGCCCCCAGCCCGGCCATCATCACCGTTCCCGGTAATATCAGCCCCACCAGCGCCAGTGATTCAAGGAAGGCGACCAGCATCACGGCTATCAGGGAATAGACCGTAGACTGGGTGATAAAATGTTCCAGCAATGCTTGCATAATGTGCCCGGTATCAAAACGAAGCACGGATTCTCCGGAGCCGTCGCGCCTTCGTCAAGTCATCAATTGTCTGGATAGTTTACTGGTTGTGACAATTATCCGGCGCAACATTTCATTTTCTTTACGTTTTATTCACACCCGGCACGGAATTCACTGGGGCTGGCCCCGGTGCATTTCTTAAACACCCGCGAAAAGTAGAGCTGGTCTTCAAACCCGACGTTGCGCCCTACCGTGGCGATGGGCATACGCGTGGTGCTGAGCAGCAGCTTCGCCTGGCTGATGCGCTGGTCTTCCCGCCACCCCAGCACGCTGATCCCCAGCTGCTGGCGGAACAGATGAGACAGGCGCGAAGGCGACAGGCAGACATGCTGGGCGACGCTGGCGATATCGAAATGGCTATCCGCGAGGTGATCGCTGATGTACTGGCAGGCATCGCGCACGCGATTGTCCAGCGGCGGATGCAGAGACTCATTAATCGCCTCCATGCGCCGTAACAGCAGCTGCTCGAGCAAATTGATCGCCAACAGCTCCGAATAGCGTCCGGCCCCCTGACCCGCCTCAACGATCTGGCCAAACAGCTCGCAAAAACGCGCCTGCCACTGCTCATCAGGACGGAAAAAGCCGGTCTGGGCGAATATCGTCGGCCAGTTCAGCCATTCATGCCAGTAGGCGCGCGGCCGGAAGTAGACCCACTGGTGATACCATTCACGGGCATCGGGATGGCGGCCATAGTGATGAATTTCTCCCGGCGGAAAAAGCAAAATATCCCCCGGCCGGCAGATAAACTGCTCATCGTGATTGTTAATCACCCCTTCACCGCGCACCGTCAGGTTCAGAATATATCCCTTCATCCCGAGCGGACGGTCAATAAAGAAATCCAGATAGCCATCGGCATCAATCGGCGTCAGCCCCGTCACCAGATGGGCATTAAACGAGTAGCCCGGCAGCAGCGGATCGTTTTGTGTTTCAGCCATAGGCTCAGCTCTCCTGGATATATTATGGAAACCAATTGTCCATATTCAACATTGTACTGCTAACGCGGGTTGCCGTACTGGGACGGCGGTTGAAATTTCGATCAAAACCCGCCTCGTCACAGCAAAAATCGATGATAGCGCACAATGAAAGCACTTTTATCGCATAACAGAAGTGTCTATAAATACGGCAGAAAAGTCCACATTGAATATTTGCACGGCGTCACACTTTGCGATGCAATAGCAAAATAGTCCATAAGATTAGCGAATACGGCCTGACGGTTTTTGGCGTGAATATCTACTGTTTCACCATGAATGGTTTTCTGCATGGAGTAACAGCATGGCAATTGCGATTGGCCTCGATTTTGGTAGTGATTCCGTACGCGCACTGGCAGTGGAATGCGCCACCGGCGAGGAGCTGGCCACCAGCGTAGAGTGGTATCCGCGCTGGCAGGAGGGGCTGTTCTGCGATGGCCCGAATAACCGGTTTCGCCACCATCCGCGCGACTACATTGAATCGATGGAAGCCGCGCTGAAAAGTGTGTTGGCATTGTTAAGCGCCGAACAGCGTGCCGGGGTCGTGGGTATCGGCGTCGATAGCACCGGCTCAACGCCGGCGCCGATCGATGCCGACGGCAACGTGCTGGCGCTGCGCGAAGAGTTTGCCGATAACCCCAACGCCATGTTCGTGCTGTGGAAGGACCACACGGCGGTCGAAGAGGCGGAAGCCATTACTCGCCTGTGCCATCAGCCGGGTAAAGAGGACTACTCCCGCTACATTGGCGGCATCTACTCCAGCGAGTGGTTCTGGGCCAAAATACTCCACGTCACCCGTCAGGACAGCGCCGTCGCCGAGGCAGCCGCTTCGTGGATTGAGCTGTGCGACTGGATTCCCGCCCTGCTTTCCGGCACCACCCGCCCGCAGGATATTCGTCGCGGCCGCTGCAGCGCCGGCCACAAATCACTGTGGCACGAAAGCTGGGGCGGACTGCCGCCGGCCAGCTTCTTCGATGAACTCGATCCGATTATCAACCGGCACCTGAGCTGGCCGCTGTTTAGCGACACCTGGACCGCCGATGTACCGGTCGGCACCCTCTGCGCCGAATGGGCGCAGCGCCTGGGCCTGCCGGAAACCGTCATTCTGTCCGGCGGCGCCTTCGACTGCCATATGGGCGCAGTCGGCGCCGGCGCGCAGCCTAACGCCCTGGTCAAAGTCATCGGCACCTCCACCTGCGACATTCTGATCGCCGATAAACAGAGCGTGGGCAATCGCACGGTCAAGGGGATCTGCGGCCAGGTCGATGGCAGCGTCGTCCCTGACTTTATTGGTATGGAGGCCGGACAATCCGCCTTTGGCGATATCTACGCCTGGTTTGGCCGTATTCTCGGCTGGCCGCTGGAACAGCTGGCACAGCAGCATCCGGAGCTGAAAACACAGATTGCTGCCCAGCAAAAACAGCTGCTGCCATCGCTGACCGAGGCCTGGGCCAAAAACCCGTCGCTGGAACATCTGCCGGTGGTTCTGGACTGGTTTAACGGCCGTCGCACCCCCAATGCCAACCAGCGCCTGAAAGGGGTCATTACCGATCTGAATCTCGCCACCGATGCGCCGGCGCTCTTTGGCGGTCTGGTGGCGGCCACCGCCTTCGGCGCACGCGCCATTATGGAGTGCTTCACCGAACAGGGTATCCCGGTTAACAACGTGATGGCGCTGGGCGGTATTGCGCGGAAAAATCCGGTCATTATGCAGGCCTGCTGTGACGTGCTGAACCGGCCGCTGCAAATCGTCGCCTCCGATCAGTGCTGCGCGCTCGGCGCGGCTATCTTCGCTGCCGTCGCCGCAGGCGTACACCAGGATATCCCGACCGCCCAGCACAGCATGGCAAGCGAGGTCGAAAGCACCCTGCAGCCGCGTCCTGCCCAGGCTCAACGCTTTGAACAACTTTATCAGCGCTACCAGCAGTGGTCGGTCAGCGCCGAGCAACAGTATCTCCCTTCGGCTGCGAAGGCGGACAAAGCCCCGCTTTCTCAGGCAGCTCTCACCCATTAAGGACACCAAAATGACGATTTTTGATAACTACGAAGTATGGTTCGTGATTGGCAGCCAGCATTTGTATGGCCCGGAAACGCTGCGTCAGGTCACGAAGCATGCCGAGCATGTGGTGAACAGCCTGAATGCGGAAGCAAAGCTGCCGTGCAAGCTGGTGTTAAAGCCGCTGGGCACCACGCCGGATGAGATTACCCATATCTGCCGCGACGCTAACTATGATGATAAATGTGCCGGCATGATGGTGTGGCTGCATACCTTCTCTCCGGCCAAAATGTGGATTAACGGCCTGACTATCCTCAATAAGCCGCTGCTACAGTTCCACACGCAATACAACGCGTCGCTGCCGTGGGACAGTATCGATATGGACTTTATGAACCTGAACCAGACCGCGCACGGCGGCCGCGAGTTCGGCTTCATCGGCGCGCGCATGCGCCAGCAGCACAGCGTGGTCACCGGCCACTGGCAGGACCAGAGCGCCCATCAGCGCATCGGCTCCTGGATGCGCCAGGCGGTTTCTAAGCAGGATACCCGTCATCTGAAAGTCTGCCGCTTCGGCGACAACATGCGTGAAGTCGCGGTCACCGATGGCGATAAAGTTGCCGCCCAGATCAAATTCGGTTTTTCGGTCAATACCTGGGCGGTGGGCGATCTGGTTCAGGTGGTCAACAGCATCAGCGAGGGGGAGATCAGCGCGCTGGTTGATGAGTATGAAAGCAGCTATCGCCTGACCCCGGCGGCGCAAATCCACGGTGATAAGCGGCAGAATGTGCTCGATGCCGCGCGCATTGAGCTGGGGATGAAACGCTTCCTTGAACAGGGCGGTTTCCATGCTTTCACCACCACCTTTGAAGATTTGCACGGCCTGAAGCAGCTCCCGGGCCTCGCCGTACAGCGTCTGATGCAGCAGGGCTATGGCTTTGCCGGCGAAGGCGACTGGAAAACCGCCGCCCTGCTTCGCATCATGAAGGTGATGTCAACCGGTCTGCAGGGCGGCACCTCCTTTATGGAGGACTACACCTACCACTTCGATAACGGCAACGATCTGGTGCTGGGCTCGCATATGCTGGAAGTGTGCCCGACTATCGCCACGGCAGACAAACCGATCCTCGACGTTCAGCCGCTGGGCATCGGCGGTAAAGCCGATCCGGCGCGCCTGATCTTCAATACGCAGACCGGCCCGGCCCTCGTCGCCAGCCTGATCGATCTTGGCGATCGTTTCCGCCTGCTGGTTAACACCGTAGAAACGGTACCGACGCCGCACGATCTGCCGAAGCTGCCGGTTGCCAACGCGCTGTGGAAAGCCCAGCCGGATCTGCGCACCGCGTCTGAAGCCTGGATCATCGCCGGTGGCGCGCATCACACCGTCTTTAGCCACGCGCTGACGCTCGATGATATGCGTCAGTTTGCCGAGCTACAGGATATCGAACTGGCGGTAATCGATAACGAAACCCGTCTGCCGTCCTTTAAAGACGCGCTGCGCTGGAACGAAGTTTATTACGCTGCAAAACGTTAACCACGGCAGCTAATTGCCCGGCGGCACTTCGTTTGCCGGGCCTACAAACTGCGGTTTGGTAGGCCGGGTCAGGGAAGCGCCATCGGCAAGGAGAACGCAATGCTCGAAGCCTTAAAGCAGCAGGTGCTTGACGCTAACCTGGCCCTGCCGAAACACAATCTCGTCACCCTCACCTGGGGCAACGTTAGCGCCGTCGATCGCGAGCGCGGCGTGCTGGTGATTAAGCCATCGGGCGTCGACTACAGCGCAATGGGCGCCGACGATATGGTGGTGGTGAGTCTTGAAAGCGGCGAGGTGGTCGAAGGGAAAAAGAAACCCTCTTCAGATACACCGACCCATCGCCTGCTCTACCAGGCCTTCCCGTCATTGGGCGGGATTGTCCATACCCATTCGCGCCACGCCACCATCTGGGCGCAGGCCGGGCAAGCGATTCCGGCGACCGGTACCACCCATGCCGATTATTTCTATGGCCCGGTGCCCTGCACCCGCCTGATGACCGATGAGGAAATCAACGGCGAATATGAGTGGGAAACCGGGCGCGTCATCGTCGAAACGTTCCGCGAACAGGGCATTGATCCGGCGCAGATGCCCGGCGTGCTGGTGCATTCGCACGGCCCCTTCGCCTGGGGGAAAAACGCCGAAGATGCGGTACATAACGCTATCGTGCTGGAAGAGATCGCCTATATGGGGATTTTCTGCCGCCAGCTGGCGCCGCAGCTGCCCGCGATGCAGCAAACGCTGCTGGACAAGCACTACCTGCGCAAACACGGGGCCAAAGCCTACTACGGCCAGTAAGCCTCGCCTCGCCGGTCGCGCTGCGCTTACCGGGGTAACCTCATTCTACCCCGCAGCCCGGATAAGGCGTCCCGCGCCGACATCCGGGATTTCCCCGGTCGCGCCATACCTGTATAAAACCCCAGCATTATCAGTTGAACCAGGCTATAATCAGGCCTGGTTTATTTGATGAGAGCACGGCGTGACCCAGCCACGAGAAGGTTTCTTACTGACCCGTCACTGGCGGGATACCCCGCAGGGCACCGAACTGTCCTTCTGGCTGGCGACAGACGACGGCCCGCTTCAGATCACCCTCCCGCCGCAGGAGTCGGTGGCGTTTATTCCCGAGGCGCAACGCGCCCAGGCAGAACGCCTGCTACAGGGCGAAAACGGCCAACGCCTTGCCCCGCTCAGCTTAAAAGACTTCCACCGTCAGCCGGTTTTTGGCCTCTATTGCCGCGCGCATCGTCAGCTGATGCGTCTGGAAAAGAAGCTGCGTGAAAACAGCATCACCGTCTATGAAGCCGATATCCGCCCGCCGGAACGCTACCTGATGGAGCGCTTTATTACCGCTCCGGTTTGGGTCGAAGGCGACGCGCGCGGGGCGCAGTTGGTCAACGCCCGCATGAAGCCCAACCCGCACTACCGGCCGCCGCTGAAGTGGGTGTCGCTGGATATTGAAACCAGCCGCCACGGCGAGCTGTACTGTATCGGGCTGGAAGGCTGCGGGCAACGGGTGGTCTACATGCTCGGGCCGGAACCGGCGACCTCTCCCGCCGTCGATTTCCAGCTGGAGTACGTCTCCAGCCGCCCGCAGCTGCTGGAAAAACTCAACGCCTGGTTTGCCGAACACGACCCGGATGTCCTGATCGGCTGGAACGTTATCCAGTTCGACCTGCGGGTCCTGCAAAAGCATGCCGAACGCTATCGCATTCCGCTGATGCTCGGCCGTGGGAATACGGAACTGGAGTGGCGCGAACACGGCTTTAAGCAGGGCGTCTTCTTTGCCCAGGCCAACGGCCGGCTGATTATTGACGGTATCGAAGCATTGAAATCGGCCTTCTGGAACTTCTCCTCTTTTTCCCTTGAGGCGGTAGCGCGTGAGCTGCTCGGCGAGGGGAAAGCGATAGATAATCCCTGGGATCGGATGGACGAAATCGACCGCCGCTTCAACGAAGATAAACCGGCGCTGGCGACCTATAATCTGCAGGACTGCGAGCTGGTCACGCGTATCTTCCATAAAACGGAGATCATGCCGTTTCTGCTCGAGCGGGCCACGGTCAACGGCCTGCCCGCCGACCGCCACGGTGGTTCCGTTGCCGCCTTCAGCCATCTCTATTTTCCACGCATGCACCGGTTGGGTTACGTCGCCCCTAACCTGGGCGAAGTGCCGCCGCAGGCCAGTCCCGGCGGTTACGTCATGGACTCGCGCCCCGGTCTCTATGATTCGGTGCTGGTTCTGGATTATAAAAGCCTCTACCCTTCGATTATCCGCACCTTTTTGATCGACCCGGTCGGGCTTATCGAAGGGATGGCTCAGCCGGACAATGCGCACAGCACCGAGGGTTTTCTCGGCGCCCGTTTCTCGCGGCAGAGCCATTGTCTGCCGGGGATTGTCGGGCAAATCTGGCACGGCCGCGATGATGCCAAACGGCACCAGAATAAACCCCTTTCTCAGGCGCTGAAGATCATTATGAACGCCTTCTATGGCGTGCTCGGCACCAGCGCCTGTCGTTTTTTCGATCCCCGTCTGGCCTCTTCTATCACCATGCGCGGGCATGCGATTATGCGCCAGACCAAAGCGCTGATTGAGTCGCAGGGCTATGACGTTATCTACGGCGATACCGACTCCACCTTCGTCTGGCTTAAACGTCCTCATCGCGAAGAAGAGGCGACGCAAATCGGCCGCTCGCTGGTCGCTTTCGTCAACGACTGGTGGGCCGCTGAGCTGAGTAAAGACCAGCTCACCAGCACTCTCGAGCTGGAGTTTGAAACCCACTTCAGCCGCTTTTTAATGCCGACCATTCGCGGCGCCGATACCGGCAGTAAGAAACGCTACGCCGGAATGATTCAGGAGGGAGAGGCGCAGCGAATGGTCTTCAAAGGACTGGAGACGGTGCGCACCGACTGGACGCCGCTGGCCCAGCAGTTCCAGCAGGAGCTGTATCTGCGCATTTTCCGCCACCAGCCCTATCGCGACTATATTCTGGAAACCATTGCTAAGCTGATGAGCGGTGAGCTCGACGATCGTTTGATCTACCGTAAGCGCCTGCGCCGCCCGCTGGCCGAATACCAGCGCAACGTGCCGCCGCATGTCCGCGCCGCACGGCTGGCCGATGAGCAAAACGTCAGGCTGGGCAGGCCGCAGCAGTACCAGCAGCGCGGCAGCATCCAGTATGTCTGGACCACCAGCGGCCCGGAGCCGGTGGATTATCAGCTGTCGCCGCTCGATTATGAGCACTATTTGTCAAAGCAACTTCAGCCGGTCGCGGAAGGAATACTTCCCTTTGTCGACGATGATTTTGCTACAATAGTAACAGGGCAACTGGGGCTATTTTGATTTCCTCGCCATTTCAATTTCCAGCCACCATATCTGCAAATTGAAGGGCGACGAGGACGTGACGAACGCGCTGCCATCCAGTAATATAGCGCCCTTTCCATTCCTGGACCCAATCTTGATCTCTCTCTGGCTTGCCTGGAGAAGATTAACTATTGCCTGCAATTTAAGAACACAAGAGCTGAACATATATGCCTTTTACACTTGGTCAACGCTGGATTAGCGACACAGAGAGCGAACTGGGATTAGGGACGGTAGTTGCGCTGGATGCGCGCATGGTGACCTTGCTTTTCCCCGCCATCGGCGAAAACCGTCTGTACGCGCGCAATGATTCCCCGATCACCCGCGTGATGTTTAACCCGGGTGATACCATCACCAGCCATGAAGGCTGGCAGCTCCAGGTTGACGAAGTTAATGAAGAAAACGGCCTGCTGGCCTACACCGGTACCCGTCTCGATACCGAAGAAACCAACGTCACGCTGCGCGAAGTGCTGCTCGACAGCAAACTGGTGTTCAGCAAACCGCAGGACCGCCTGTTCGCCGGTCAGATCGACAGGATGGACCGTTTTGCGCTGCGCTACCGCGCCCGCAAATACCAGAGCGAGCAGTATCGGATGCCGTGGAGCGGCCTGCGCGGACAGCGCACCAGCCTGATTCCCCACCAGCTGCATATCGCCCATGATGTCGGCCGTCGCCACGCGCCGCGCGTCCTGCTGGCCGATGAAGTCGGTCTGGGTAAAACCATCGAAGCCGGGATGATTCTGCATCAGCAGCTGCTTGCCGGCGCCGCCGAACGCGTGCTGATCATCGTCCCGGAAACCCTGCAGCATCAGTGGCTGGTCGAGATGCTGCGCCGCTTCAACCTGCGTTTCTCGCTGTTTGACGATGAGCGTTATGCCGAAGCCCAGCACGATGCCTATAACCCGTTCGAGACCGAACAGCTGGTGATCTGCTCGCTGGATTTCGTGCGCCGCAGCAAGCAGCGCCTGGAACACCTGTGCGATGCCGAATGGGACCTGATGATCGTCGATGAAGCGCACCACCTGGTGTGGAGCGAAGAGGCGCCGAGCCGCGAATATCAGGCAATCGAGCAGCTGGCCGAACGTGTGCCGGGCGTGCTGCTGCTGACCGCGACGCCGGAACAGCTGGGTATGGAAAGCCACTTCGCCCGTCTGCGCCTGCTGGATCCCAACCGCTTCCACGATTTCGAGCAGTTCGTTGAAGAACAACAGAATTACCGCCCGGTGGCCGATGCCGTCGCCCTGCTGCTGGCTGGCAACAAGCTGAGCGATACCGAGCTGAACACCCTCGGCGATCTGATCGGCGAGCAGGATATCGAACCGCTGCTGCAGGCCGCTAACAGCGATCGCGACGACGCCCAGGCCGCTCGCCAGGAGCTGGTCTCGATGCTGATGGATCGCCACGGCACCAGCCGCGTGCTGTTCCGTAATACCCGTAACGGCGTCAAAGGCTTCCCGAAACGCGAGCTGCACACCATTCGTTTGCCGCTGCCCACCCAGTATCAGACGGCGATTAAAGTCTCCGGCATTATGGGTGCGCGTAAAACCGCGGAAGAGCGCGCGCGCGACATGCTCTATCCGGAGCAGATTTATCAGGAATTTGAAGGTGATACCGGTACATGGTGGAACTTCGACCCGCGCGTTGAGTGGCTGATGGGCTATCTCACCAGCCACCGCTCGCAGAAAGTGCTGGTGATCTGTGCGAAAGCGGCCACCGCCCTTCAGCTGGAGCAGGTTCTGCGCGAGCGCGAAGGGATCCGCGCAGCGGTCTTCCATGAAGGTATGTCCATCATTGAGCGCGACCGTGCCGCCGCATGGTTCGCCGAAGAAGATACCGGCGCCCAGGTGCTGCTGTGTTCTGAAATTGGCTCCGAAGGCCGTAACTTCCAGTTTGCCAGCAACCTGGTGATGTTCGATCTGCCGTTCAACCCGGATCTGCTGGAGCAGCGTATTGGCCGTCTCGACCGTATCGGTCAGGCGCACGATATTCAGATCCACGTTCCGTATCTGGAAAGAACCGCGCAGTCCGTACTGGTTCGCTGGTACCACGAAGGGCTTGATGCGTTTGAACATACCTGCCCGACCGGTCGCACCGTGTACGACAGCGTGCACAACGAACTGATTAATTATCTTGCCGCACCGGAAACCAGCGAAGGCTTCGATGAGCTGATCAAAGCCTGCCGCCAGCAGCACGATGCGCTGAAAGCGCAGCTGGAACAGGGGCGCGATCGCCTGCTGGAGATTCACTCCAACGGCGGCGAACAGGCGCAGAAGCTGGCCGAAAGCATTGAAGAGCAGGATGACGATACCAACCTGATCGCCTTTGCCATGAACCTGTTTGATATTGTCGGCATCAACCAGGACGATCGCGGCGAAAACCTGATCGTGCTGACGCCATCCGACCATATGCTGGTTCCGGACTTCCCGGGTCTGCCGGAAGACGGCTGCACCATCACCTTTGAACGTGATGTCGCGCTGTCCCGCGAAGATGCGCAGTTCGTCACCTGGGAGCACCCGCTGATTATCAACGGTCTGGACCTGATCCTTTCCGGCGATACCGGCAGCAGCACTATCTCACTGCTGAAGAACAAAGCGCTGCCGGTCGGTACACTGCTTCTGGAGCTGATTTACGTGGTGGAAGCTCAGGCGCCGAAGCAGCTGCAGCTTAACCGCTTCCTGCCGGCGACGCCGGTGCGCATGCTACTGGATAAAAACGGCAATAACCTCGCCGGTCAGGTGGAGTTTGAAAGCTTCAACCGCCAGCTGAGCGCCGTCAACCGCCATACCGGCAGCAAACTGGTCAACGCGGTGCAGCAGGACGTGCATGCGATCCTCCAGCTCGGCGAGGCGCAGGTTGCCAAAGCCGCGCAGGCGCTGATCGACGCGGCCCGCGATGAAGCCAACGACAAGCTGTCGGCGGAACTCTCTCGTCTGGAAGCATTAAAAGCGGTTAACCCGAACATCCGCGACGATGAACTTGCTGCGATTGAGAGCAACCGTCAGCAGGTGATGGACGCGCTGGCGCAGGCGGGCTGGCGTCTCGATGCGCTGCGCTTAATCGTGGTCACCCACCAGTAACGGAACGCGAATATGGCGATGGAAAACTACAATCCGCCACAGGATCCCTGGCTGGTTATCCTCTATCAGGATGAGCACATCATGGTGGTCAACAAGCCGAGCGGCTTGTTGTCCGTCCCGGGGAGACTGGAGGAGCATAAAGACAGCGTGATGACGCGCGTTCAGCGCGACTTCCCGCAGGCCGAGTCGGTGCACCGCCTCGACATGGCCACCAGCGGCGTGATTGTGGTGGCACTGACCAAAGCGGCGGAACGCGAGCTGAAGCGTCAGTTTCGCGAGCGTGAGCCGAAGAAGCAGTACGTCGCCCGCGTGTGGGGACATCCGGAAAAAGCGGAAGGGCTGGTGGATTTACCGCTCATCTGCGACTGGCCGAACCGGCCAAAGCAGAAGGTGTGTTACGAAACCGGCAAAGCGGCACAAACTGAGTATCACGTGCTGGAGTATGCGGACGATAACAGCGCCCGCGTGCGCCTGAAGCCGATTACCGGTCGTTCTCATCAGCTGCGCGTGCATATGCTGGCGCTGGGCCATCCGATTCTTGGCGATCGCTTTTATGCGACGCCAGAGGCGCTGGCGATGGCGCCGCGGCTGCTGCTGCACGCCGAAACGCTGACCATTACCCATCCGGCCTTCGGCAACGCGATGACCTTTCGCGCGCCCGTCGATTTCTGAATGCCGGTATTCCCGGCGCAGCCTAACCCGTAAGCCCTGGAAGCCGCGTGCGACCGGGATATGGCCCCGGATGATGCCTTAGCGGCTTATCCGGGCGACATATTCACGATTTCATCCGTTAATCGCGGGCAAACCACCCATCGATCATCTGCTCAACGCGAGCGACAACCTCTTCGGCATCATGGCGATGCAGGCTCTCACAGGTCTGAGCGGCGTCATCGCACAGCAGGCAACGACGAGTGCCTTCATCCTGTACCAGGCCCCCTTGTTGCGGACAAATCACCTCGATATTCCATAAGCGGCCAAGCGGATGCGTCTGCAGCAGCTCCGTGCATAGCGCATTGACTTCGCTGGCAGGATGCTCAACGCACCACAGCGCCTCCGGCCCGGTTGGCAACCACAGCACCTGACGGTCCAGCGTTTTCCAGCGGCGTTTCCACAGCAGCTGGTCGCAGGCCTGCAGCGCCACGCCCATCATATTGCGATAGCGGATGCTGTCTTTTACCACGCCCGGCGTCACCAGCGTCAGCGCAATAACCGGTTGTTGATAATGGCCGAGCCACTCGGCCTGGCGGGCTGCACGCTGCGCTTTCGTCGCCAGCTCGGTTTCTACGCTGGCGCCCGCACGGGCGGGAGTATCCACAGACATTAATTCCTCTCCTTCACTTGATAAAATGACGGCGGCAAAGCCGCCGTCGCGATAGCGGATTACGCTGCTGATTGTATCGCTAAACGAACAGAATTTAGGACACAGGACAAAGAAATTTTCTTCGTCCTGTGGAGGAAAATTGCAGATTTTCCTGTTAGCGCAGAGCTAAATCATGCAAGGAAATGACTGAGGAACAGCAGACCCAATGAAACATTAATCGCGCCGCCGATACGGGTGGCGATTTGGGCGAACGGCATCAGGCTCATGCGGTTGCCGGAGGTCAGAATTGCCACATCGCCGGTGCCTCCCTGACCACTCTGGCAGCAGGAGACAATCGCCACATCAATCGGGTGCATACCAATCTTTTTACCCACCAGGAACCCGGTCGCCACCAACGCGGAGACGGTACTGACGATCACCAGCAGATTCGTTATCGTAAAGGCGTTCACCAGCTCCTGCCACGGCGTAATGGCGACGCCCACGGCAAACAGAATCGGGTAGGTCACCGCGGTGCGGAAGAATTTGTAGACCATCTGCGACCCTTCCTGCAGGCGCGGCGAGACGCCGTTAACCAGCTTGAGCAGTACCGCCAGAAACAGCATACCCACCGGCGCTGGTAAACCGGTCATTTTCTGTCCCAGCATTCCCAGCATATACAGCAGCACCGCCAGAAGAGCGCCGGATGCCAGCGTCGTCACGTCGGCCTTGCCGCCGGATGTCTCAACGTCGTCTGCACGATGCGTTTCATTGCTGCGGTTCGGCATCAGCTGGCCTTCACCGGTCAGGTGCGGGAAGCGCTTGCCCAGTTGGTTCAGGCAACCGGCAATCACTATTGCCGTCAGGCTGCCCAGCATCACCATCGGTAACACGCGGCCTAATGCCACGCCCTGATCCATATGCATCAGGGCGGCATAGCCGATTGACAATGGAATCGCCCCCTCTCCTACGCCACCGGCCATAATCGGCAGCACGATAAAGAAGAACACCTGAAACGGCTCCATCCCCAGAGCCGTACCGACGCCGATGCCCACCAGCATGCCAACGATTTCACCGCACAGCATCGGGAAGAAGATACGCAGAAAGCCCTGAATCAGGGTCGTGCGGTTCATGCTCATAATGCTGCCGACGATAATGCAGCAGATATAGAGATAAAGAATATTGGTCGATTTGTAGAATTTGGTCGTGGATTCCACCACCACGTCCGGCAGCAGACCGTAATGTACCAGCGCGGAAGGGATAAAGGTGGCGCAGATCGCGGCCGCGCCCAGTTTACCGAGGATCGGCAGACGCTTGCCAAACTCACCGCAGGCAAAACCGAAAAAGGCCAGCGTCGCGACCATGACCACGATATCGCTCGGCAACTTTCCGCCCAGACAGTCGAGGGCGATCAATCCACCGGCCAGCAGGAACAAAGGCAGCGGGATAATCCCGACTTTCATATTATCCATCACGTGCCACCAGCGTTGTTTCAAGGTGGCTTTCGGGGTGTCGATGGGATCGAGGGTCGCAGAGAATGCATTGTCAGTGGTGCTCATAGGTTTGGCCCTTTCGTTATTATTCATTTTTGAGATTAGGGGGCCTGATGCAGACTTAATGTGAGGCGTGACGAATTAGAAATGAAGTTTTAATGGTCATTATGGTTTTTATGGTTTCTATTCCAGGGCGTGATATCTCTCTGATTTATTAGCGTGGTTTTTATGGTTTTTATCGCCAGGCCCGTGCGGAATCGGACAAAGAGCGGATCGGCAACGCCTCGCCACCACTGACCACAGCGGGCTCCGGCGGATTGAGTGACCGCCGGCTTGCTCGTCCGCCGGGCGATCTGGCGGAATGGGCGGCCTGCCGCGGCGTCTTGATAAATCATCGTCAGTAGATGATTCTGGTTTCTCATCGCCTGCGGTAACGCTCACCACGTTCCCGCCTAACCCATGTCGGCACCAGGACAATGTGACAGTTCCGGCGCCGTAGAGACGTTGCACACGACTTATGAAGGTTTCCTTTCAATTTAAGCTGTTTATTTCGCTGGTCGCCTTTTTCTCCGTATTATTCGCGCTGCTGGGCGTCTATTACTACATTGATGCCAGCCATCAGCTGTATCAGGAAATGAGTACCCGCGCCAAAATACAGGCTGAAGAGATCGCGCTGATGCCGGATTTACGCCAGCAGGTTATCGAGGAAGACCCGCAGTCGCTAACGTCATTTATGCAAAAAATCGCCGCCCGCAGCGACGCGAGCTTTATTGTCATTGGCAATGCGCAGGGCGTACATCTGTTTCATTCCGTCCACCCGGAGTGGGTCGGTACCCGGCTGGTGGGCGGTGATAACCAGGCGGTGCTGGAAGGGAAAAGTATCACCACTATCCGTAGAGGAGGGCTCGGGGTGTCGCTGCGCAGCAAGGCGCCGATCTTCGACACCTCCGGCCGGGTTGTGGGCATCGTCTCCGTGGGCTACCTGACCAGTTATCTCGATAGCATCACGCTGACAAAGGTCATTAATATCTTCATCGCCGCCGTGCTGCTGCTGATCGCGCTGTTTATTTTTTCCTGGTATTTTACCCGCAGCATTAAAAAACAGATTTTTTCGCTGGAACCGCGAGAAATCGGCCTGCTGGTGCGTCAACAAAAGGCGATGATGGAATCAATCTATGAGGGGGTTATCGTTATCGATCGCCACCGGCGTATCGAGGTGATCAACCACGCCGCGCGCAGCCTGCTGGGACTGAGCCAGCCCGCGCGTCTGCTGCGCGGTCAATCGATCGATAGCGTCATCGCCCCGCAGCCCTTTTTCGCCAGCGGTGAAATGCTGGAAAACGACACTCACGATGAGCTGTGTCGCTTCAACCAACTGACCGTACTCGCCAGCCGGGTGCGTATCATGCTGGAGGAGTCGCTGCAGGGCTGGGTGATTACTTTCCGCGATCGTGACGAAATCAACTCCCTCAGCGCCCAGCTAAGCCAGGTTAAACGCTATGTTGATAACCTGCGCATCATGCGCCATGAACAGCTGAACCGAATGACCACCCTCTCCGGCCTGCTGCATATGGGTCACTATGACGAAGCGATTCGCTATATTCAGGCGCAGTCAGAACACGCGCAGGAGCTGCTGGACTTTATCTCTTCCCGTTTCAGCTCGCCAACGCTCTGCGGCCTGCTGCTGGGTAAGGCGGCCCGCGCCCGCGAAAAAGGGGTGGCGCTCAGCTTTGACCCCGCCTGTCAGCTCGACCGGCCGCTGCCTTCATTAATTGAATCGGAGCTGATTTCGATTATCGGCAACCTGCTGGATAACGCGATTGAAGCCACCCAGCGCGCCGAGCTGCCGCACGAACCGGTGGAAGTGCTGATTCAACTGAATGCCCGCGAGCTGATGATTGAAGTTGCCGACCGCGGCATCGGCATTGACCCGGCTATCCGCGATCATATCTTTGAACGCGGCATTACCACCAAAACCCGTGGCGATCACGGTATCGGCCTGTATCTTATTGAACATTATGTGACACAGGCTGGCGGCACCATTGAAGTCGCCGATAACTCACCGCGCGGCGCGATCTTTACCCTGTTTATCCCCGCCGACGGCCCTGTTCATTCCCGACACGAGGCGAACTATGCATCATGATCTGGTCGATGTGTTGATCATCGAAGATGAAAGCGAACTGGCGAGGCTGCATGCCGAGCTGATTCAGAAGCATCCGCGTATGCGGCTGACAGGCATGGCCGCCTCCCTCTCCCAGGCGCGGCAGATGCTCAATAGCCAACCGCCGCAGCTGATACTGCTCGATAACTATTTACCTGACGGTAAAGGGGTCACATTGATGACCGACCCGATTCTGGCAGAGGCCAACTGTTCGGTGATTTTTATTACCGCCGCCAGCGATATGGAAACCTGTAGCCAGGCGATTCGCAACGGCGCCTTCGACTACATTCTTAAACCCGTCTCCTGGAAGCGCCTGAGCCAGTCGCTGGAGCGTTTTGTGCAGTTTTACGATCAGCAGCGAGAATGGAAAATCGTCGATCAACAAAACGTTGATTCGCTGTACCAGCTGCAGGCGAAGAACTATCGCGCCGATAGCGGCAGTAAAGGGATCGAGGAGAAGACGCTGGCGCTGGTGCAGAATCTGTTCAACGGCCGGGAAGAGCACAGTTTTTCCGTGGATGAGGTGGTGAACGATGCCGGGTTAAGTAAAACCACCGCCCGCCGTTACCTGGAACACTGTGTGGAAATCGGTTATCTCGAAGTCGAGATGTTGTACGGAAAGATTGGTCACCCGCGACGGATGTACCGACGCGCTCAGCGCGCATCATGAGGCCTCTCCCGCCAGGGAGAGGCCTGCGGCTCAGAACCCGCGCTGCTCTTTGATCAGCTCCCAGGCCTTCTGAATATCCTGTGCTTTCTGCTTCGCCATCTCCATCATTTCCGGCGGCAACCCTTTTGCCACCAGCTTATCCGGATGGTGCTCACTCATCAGCTTGCGATAGGCGCGCTTCACCGTCGCGGCATCATCGGTAGGCTTCACCCCCAGCACGTTGCATGCATCTTCCAGCGTGGGTCCGCGCTGCGCCTGCTGCCAGCCGGCATTTCCACCGCCCTGGCCGTAAGAGCCTTGCTGAGAACCGCCGCCAAACTGAGCGCCGCCCTGCATCATTCGCAGGAACTGCTCGAACTGCGCGCGGGAAATCCCCAGCTCATCGGCAATCACAAACAGAACTTCACGTTCATTAGGATGTAATTCGCCATCGGCGAAGGCCGTCTGCAGCTGAATTTCCAGAAACATCCGAATCAAATCGAAGCGCCCGAAACAGACGCTGCGCAGCTGGCGCATTTTTTCACGCAGCGGATAATCATCGGATTTCCCCACGCGAAAGGCCTGCTGTGCCGCCGTACGCGACTCGCCATGCAAATTCATGCGATCCATCAGGATGCTGGCGACATGAATATCGGCTTCGGTGACGCGACCTTTGGATTTGGTTAAATGGCCCATCACCTCAAAGGTGGTGGAGAAAAACAGCGCCTGCCGCTCCTGCTGATTGGCAAACACATTGATACGGCGGCTTCGCGCCCGGTCAAATATATGGCCGACCAGCAGGCCCAGCACCAGTCCCCAAAAGCCTGCGCCCATCATCAGCGCGACCGCAACCCCAATTATTTTTCCCAAATACTGCATAGACTCCCCAATCTTTACGCCGCCAGTTAAGCTATATATGACCGCACGTTACAAAGCGCTGACGCTTAGGTCAATTGTGGGACATAGCCTATATTTTGCTTTATCATACTCGTCATTCTACACGGTGCCTAACGCTCGGGATTCAAACCGGCAGGATTAACACTAGCGCGATGAAGATGAGTACGTTAGGCTCTGACCGTTTGCAAGCCGCTGCCACAAGATGACGGAACAACAAATACAACGTATGAAAAAACGTATTCCCAGCCTCCTGGCCACCATGATCGCCAGCGCCTTGTATAGCCAACAAGGCCTCGCCGCCGATCTCGCCACGCAATGTATGCTTGGCGTACCAAGCTATAATCGTCCCCTCGTTGAAGGTCAAACTAACGAGCTGCCGGTGACGATCAACGCCGATCATGCGAAGGGCAATTATCCTGATAATGCCGTATTTACCGGTAATGTTGATATTAACCAGGGTAATAGCCGTCTCCAGGCGGATGAAGTCCAGCTTCATCAGCAGCAGGCTGCTGGCCAGCCGCAACCCGTTCGCACGGTTGACGCGCTCGGCAACGTTCACTATGACGATAATCAGGTTATCCTGAAAGGCCCGAAAGGCTGGTCAAACCTGAACACCAAAGATACGAATATCTGGCAGGGCGATTACCAGATGGTTGGTCGCCAGGGCCGCGGTACCGCCGACCTGATGAAACAACGCGGCGAAAACCGCTATACCATTCTGGAAAACGGCAGCTTTACCTCCTGTCTGCCGGGTTCTGACACCTGGAGCGTGGTTGGTAGCGAAGTGATCCACGACCGCGAAGAGCAGGTCGCAGAAATCTGGAACGCCCGTTTCAAACTCGGCTCGGTCCCTGTTTTTTATAGCCCCTACCTGCAGCTGCCGGTGGGCGACAAACGTCGTTCAGGCTTCCTGATTCCTAACGCCAAATACAGCACCAAAAATGGCGTAGAGTTTTCACTGCCGTACTACTGGAATATCGCGCCAAACTTCGACGCCACCCTGACGCCGCACTACATGAGCAAGCGTGGCGGCGTGATGTGGGAAAACGAATTCCGCTATCTGACCAAAGCGGGCGCGGGTCTGTTCGAATTTGACTACCTGCCGTCCGATAAAGTCTACCAGGACGATCACTCCAGCGACAGCAACAGCCGCCGCTGGTTGTTCTACTGGAATCATTCGGGTGTCATTGACCAGGTATGGCGCCTTAACGCCGACTACACCAAAGTCAGCGATCCGGACTACTTTAACGATTTCAGCTCGAAATACGGCTCCAGTACCGACGGCTACGCCACGCAGAAATTCAGCGCGGGCTACGTCAACCAGAACTTCGACGCCACCGTGTCAACGAAACAGTTCCAGGTCTTCAACCGTGAGTCGAGCAACTCCTACGCCGCTCAACCGCAGCTGGACGTAAACTATTACCAGAACGATGTCGGTCCGTTCGATACCCATCTCTATGGTCAGGCGGTGCACTTCGTCAACACCAACGGCAACATGCCGGAAGCCACGCGCGTTCACTTCGAGCCGACCATCAACCTGCCGCTGTCTAACGGCTGGGGCAGTATTAATACCGAAGCCAAACTGCTGGCGACCCACTACCAGCAAAGCAACCTCGACAATTACAATTCCACCAATAATGCGGACTTAAAAGAGTCTGTTAACCGCGTCATGCCGCAGTTTAAAGTCGACGGTAAAATGGTCTTCGAGCGCGATCTGCAGGAGGGGTTCACCCAAACCCTGGAGCCGCGCATGCAGTATCTGTATATCCCGTATCGCGATCAGAGCCAAATCGGTTCCTATGACTCCACGCTGCTGCAGTCAGACTACAGCGGCCTGTTCCGCGACCGTACCTACAGCGGCCTGGACCGTATTGCTTCCGCGAACCAGCTCACTACCGGCGTGACCTCGCGCGTATATGATTCCGCCGCCGTTGAACGTTTTAATATTTCCGTTGGTCAAATCTATTATTTCACCGAGTCCCGGACCGGTGATGACAACATCAACTGGGAGAACAACGACACAACGGGTTCACTGGTATGGGCCGGCGATACTTACTGGCGCATCGCTGATAACTGGGGTTTACGCGGGGGAATTCAGTACGATACGCGTCTGGATAACGTCGCTACCGGTAACGGCACCGTGGAATACCGTCGCGATGAAAACCGTTTAATACAGCTTAACTATCGTTATGCCAGCCCGGAATACATTCAGGCCACGCTGCCGTCGTACTCCACCGCTGAGCAGTACAAAAATGGTATTTCTCAGGTGGGCATGACCGCCAGCTGGCCGGTTGTCGATCGCTGGTCGGTGGTCGGTGCATACTACTTTGACACCAATACCAGAAAGAGCGCCGACCAGATGTTAGGGGTCCAGTATAACTCCTGCTGCTACGCGATTCGTCTCGGCTATGAACGCAAGATCAACGGCTGGGATAGTAACGGCAACGGCGAGAGCAAATACGATAATACCTTTGGCATCAACATTGAGCTACGTGGCCTGAGCTCCAACTACGGTCTCGGCACTCAGCAGATGCTGCGTTCGAACATTTTACCGTACCAGAACTCCCTGTGATGTGGCTGGTTTAAAACGTAATCCGCATTTGCGGTTAATTGAAATGGAAAAAGTATGAAGAACTGGAAAACGCTGCTTCTCGGTATCGCCATGATCGCGAATACCAGTTTCGCTGCCCCACAGGTTGTCGATAAAGTAGCGGCTGTCGTCAATAATGGCGTTGTTCTTGAAAGCGACGTCGATGGCTTATTGCAATCGGTTAAGCTCAATGCTGGCCAGGCCGGTCAACAGCTGCCGGATGACGCGACCTTACGTCATCAGATCCTCGAAAGACTGATCATGGACCAGATCGTTCTGCAGATGGGCCAGAAGATGGGCATGAAAATCACTGACGATCAGGTCGATCAGGCGATTGCCAACATCGCGAAACAGAACAACATGACCATGGACCAGATGCGCAGCCGTCTGGCCTATGACGGTCTCAACTACAACACCTACCGTAACCAGATTCGTAAAGAGATGCTGATTGCGGAAGTGCGCAACAACGAAGTCCGTCGTCGCATTACCGTGCTGCCGCAGGAAGTCGAATCGCTGGCGAAACAGATTGGCGATCAGAACGATGCCAGCACCGAGCTGAATCTTAGCCACATCCTGATTCCGCTGACAGAAAACCCGACCTCCGACGACGTAGCGAAAGCGCAGGAACAGGCTAACGCGATCGTTGAGCAGGCGCGCAGCGGCGCTGACTTCGGCAAACTGGCTATCACCTACTCTGCCGACCAGCAGGCGCTGAAAGGCGGCCAGATGGGCTGGGGTCGTATTCAGGAACTGCCGGGGATCTTCGCCCAGGCGCTGAGCACCGCGAAGAAAGGTGATATTGTCGGCCCGATTCGCTCTGGCGTCGGCTTCCATATCCTGAAAGTGAACGATATGCGCGGCGGCAGCAAGAACATCTCCGTCACCGAAGTTCACGCGCGTCACATTTTGTTGAAGCCATCGCCGATCATGAATGACGATCAGGCGCGGGCTAAGCTGGAGCAGATC
Organism: Klebsiella sp. YJ; assembly: GCF_002108615.1. Taxonomy (NCBI): domain Bacteria; kingdom Pseudomonadati; phylum Pseudomonadota; class Gammaproteobacteria; order Enterobacterales; family Enterobacteriaceae; genus Klebsiella; species Klebsiella sp. YJ. The sequence goes on along the minus strand of NZ_MTEG01000013.1, from coordinate 27,182 downwards.
GCCGCGGATATTAAGAGCGGAAAAACCACCTTCGCTAAAGCAGCAAAAGAGTTCTCTGAAGATCCGGGTTCCGCAAACCAGGGCGGTGATTTAGGCTGGGCAACGCCTGATATCTTCGATCCGGCGTTCCGCGATGCGCTGATGCGTCTGAACAAAGGCCAGACCAGCGCGCCGGTTCACTCCTCCTTCGGCTGGCACCTGATTCAACTGATGGACAGCCGTCAGGTAGACAGAACCGACGCCGCGCAGAAAGACCGCGCGTACCGGATGCTGATGAACCGTAAGTTCTCTGAAGAAGCGGCAACCTGGATGCAGGAACAACGCGCCAGCGCTTACGTCAAAATTCTGAGCAACTAATATCACGGCCTCATACACAACGGCACTCAGGGTGTATTGAGGCGGCAAGCCGTCGAGCCCGGATAACTCACGATGTGAGCGGACCCGACGGCGTTGCCAACAGAAAGACGTCCTGAAGGATGAAGTGTATGAATCGAGTTGTTATCACTCCCGGCGAACCCGCCGGTATCGGCCCCGACCTTGTTGTACAGCTTGCGCAGCGCGACTGGCCGGTAGAGCTGGTGATTTGCGCCGACGGCGCCCTGTTATCCGGCCGAGCTCAACAGCTCGGTTTTCCTTTATCTCTCCTGCCCTACGATCCTTCTCTTCCCGCAGCGGCACAACGCGCTGGCACTCTGACGCTCCTCCCGGTCGCGCTGAACGCCCCCGTCGAACCCGGCGTGCTGAACGTGCGCAACGGAAGCTATGTGGTTGAGACGTTGGCTCGCGCCTGCGACGGCTGCCTGAGCGGCGAATTTGCGGCGTTGATTACCGGGCCGGTCCATAAGGGCAATATCAACGACGCGGGGATCGCTTTTACCGGCCATACCGAGTTCTTTGAAGAGCGCGCCCACGCCAGCAAAGTGGTCATGATGCTGGCGACGGAAGAACTGCGCGTCGCCCTGGCAACCACTCATCTGCCGCTGAAAGCGATCAGCGACGCGATCACCCCGGATTTGCTCCGTGAAGTGATAACGATTCTGGACCACGATCTGCGCCATAAATTCGGTATCGCCCGGCCGCACGTGCTGGTCTGCGGTCTGAACCCCCACGCCGGCGAAGGTGGACATATGGGGACGGAAGAGATCGATACGATTATTCCCGTGCTGGAAGAGATGCGCGCCCGGGGGATGAATCTGAGCGGCCCGCTGCCGGCAGATACCCTTTTCCAGCCCAAATATCTCGACAATGCCGATGCGGTACTCGCGATGTACCACGATCAGGGCCTTCCCGTGCTAAAATACCAGGGCTTTGGCCGTGGCGTGAACATTACGCTCGGTTTACCTTTTATTCGCACCTCTGTTGACCACGGTACCGCGCTTGAACTGGCGGGCCAGGGAAAAGCGGATGTCGGCAGTTTTATCACGGCGCTTAATCTCGCCATCAAAATGATTGTTAATACGCAATGAATAATCGAGTCCATCAGGGCCACTTAGCCCGTAAACGCTTCGGGCAAAACTTCCTCAACGATCAGTTCGTGATCGACAGCATTGTCTCGGCCATTAACCCCCAGAAAGGGCAGGCAATTGTCGAGATCGGTCCGGGCCTGGCGGCGCTGACCGAGCCGGTCGGTGAACGCCTGGACGCACTTACCGTTATCGAGCTGGATCGCGATCTGGCCGCTCGTCTGCAGACGCATCCGTTCCTCGGGCCGAAGCTGACCATTTATCAGCAAGATGCCATGACCATGAACTTCGGCGAGCTGTCGCAGACTATGGGTCAGCCGCTGCGCGTGTTCGGCAACCTACCGTACAACATCTCGACGCCGCTGATGTTCCATCTGTTCAGCTATACTGATGCCATCGCCGACATGCACTTTATGCTGCAAAAAGAGGTCGTCAATCGCCTGGTTGCCGGACCGAACAGCAAGGCGTATGGTCGACTGAGCGTTATGGCGCAGTATTACTGCCAGATTATCCCGGTACTCGAAGTGCCGCCGGGCGCCTTTACGCCGCCGCCTAAAGTGGATTCCGCCGTTGTGCGTCTGGTGCCTTACCGCACGCTGCCGCACCCGGTGAAAGAGGTTCGCGTGCTGAGCCGAATCACTACCGAGGCCTTCAACCAGCGTCGTAAAACGATTCGTAACAGCCTCGGCAACCTGTTCAGCGTTGAGGTACTGACCGAGCTGGGCATCGACCCGGCAAAACGTGCAGAGAATATTTCCGTGGCGCAATACTGTCAGCTGGCTAACTGGCTATCTGACAACTCGCCCACCAAGGAGAGCTAACCATGATTAATTCGCCTCGAGTTTGCGTGCAGGTGCAAAGCGTCTATATCGAATCGCAGTCTTCCCCGGAAGAAGAGCGCTACGTTTTCGCTTATACCGTCACGATTCGCAATCTGGGGCGGACTCAGGTTCAGCTTCTTGGCCGCTACTGGCTTATCACCAACGGCCACGGTCGTGAGACTGAAGTGCAGGGTGAAGGGGTTGTCGGCGAACAGCCGCATATTCCCGCAGGCGGTGAATTCCAGTATACCAGCGGAGCCGTCATTGAAACGCCGCTGGGCACCATGCAGGGACATTATGAAATGATCGATGTGAACGGCGCGCCGTTCTCGATCGATATCCCTGTTTTCCGTCTCGCAGTACCAACGCTCATTCACTAAAACAATGTCTACATACCTTATTGGCGACGTTCACGGTTGCTACGATGAACTGCTCGCATTATTAAAGCAGGTGGAGTTTACCCCAGGGAACGATACGCTGTGGCTCACGGGCGATTTAGTCGCACGCGGCCCGGGTTCGCTGGAGGTTTTGCGCTACGTTAAATCTCTTGGCGATAATGTGCGTCTTGTCCTCGGCAATCACGATCTGCACCTGCTGGCCGTCTTCGCCGGCATCAGCCGCAACAAACCCAAAGATCGCCTGAAATCGCTGCTCGAAGCCCCGGATGCCGACGAGCTGCTCAACTGGCTGCGCCGTCAGCCGCTGATGCAGATTGATGAAGAGAAAAAGCTGGTGATGGCCCATGCGGGTATCACGCCACAATGGGATCTGGAAACGGCAAAACAGTGCGCGCGCGATGTTGAAGCCGTGCTTGCCAGCGACTCCTATCCGTTCTTCCTCGACGCGATGTATGGCGATATGCCGAATAACTGGAGCCCTGAGCTGAGCGGTCTCGCCCGCCTGCGCTTTATCTCCAATGCCTTTACCCGTATGCGCTACTGTTTCCCGAACGGGCAGCTGGATATGTATGCCAAAGAAGCGCCGGAAAACGCCCCTGCGCCGTTAAAACCGTGGTTTGCCATTCCCGGCCCGGTGAGCAACGAGTACAGCATTGTGTTTGGTCATTGGGCTTCGCTGGAAGGCCGCGGTACGCCGGAGGGGATATACGCCCTCGATACCGGCTGCTGCTGGGGCGGGGATCTCACCTGCCTGCGCTGGGAAGACAAGCAGTACTTTACTCAGCCCTCAAACCGGCAGAAAGAGCCTGACGAAGGCGAGGCGGTCGCCTCCTGAAAAAAATCCCGGATAACGGTAAGCGCTATCCGGGATATCATCATGTTGCCCCGGCCAACGCTACGCGCTGCCCGGAATGCCATCAGCGACGTTCGAGAATCTCGAAGCAGTAGCTATGCGAGTTCTGCGCATCGGCATCGTGAAATTCGCTGAATACCGACTCCCACTGGTCCGGATCGTAGTCCGGGAAATGGGTATCCCCTTCCACTTCGGCATCAATGTGCGTCAGATAAAGCTTCCGGGCCTTCGGCAGGAACTGCTCATAGACACGACCGCCGCCGATCACCATTATCTCTTCAACGTCGCCGCAGGCGGCGATCGCTTCATCAACCGACTTCACCCACTGCACGCGATCGTCGGTGCCCGGCTGGCTGCTGATAACGATATTCTTACGCCCCGGCAGCGGGCGACCAATAGACTCCCAGGTCAGACGCCCCATCACCACCGGCTTGTTTAAGGTATTACGTTTAAACCAGGCGAGATCGGCAGGCAGGTCCCATGGCATGGCGTTTTCCATACCAATGACGCGATCTACCGCTAACGCCGCAATCAGACTGATCATTGAAAATTTCCCGAATGCAAAAAATTGCCGCCACTATACGTAAAGCGTAATACTTCGTCGACTGCGCGGAGAGTAAAGAATAAGAAAATTTTCGGATTTGCAGGCGGGCCCACGTAAGCTACGTGAGCCGCCTGCTGAGGATCTAAATTGAAAACAAAATGTTAACTGTAAACAAAACGTAACGGCAGCCTCACGACTCAGGCAGAAGGTTTACTCTCCGGTTCATCGGCAATATCTCCGGTGTGTCTCCCCTCTTCCGTTCCCTGCCAGCCATGCCGCTGAACCAACGACAGATGATTGCGATCCTCGTTAATAATGGTGGTCAGCATGTCGCTGGTGCGTTTAAAGACCGCCAGGCGGGAAGCCGCGTCGTTTTCCGCCATCGCCACCATCTCCTCCACCATTTTCTGGTTGAAGCGACGAAACAGGTCGGCGCGCTCGCGCGCTTCATAAGCGCCGAGGCCCAGAGCCTCCAGCGCCGTTCGCCCGGATTTCAGCGCCGCCTCGAAGGTTTCACGCTCCGGGGCCTCCACGCCGGCCTGACGCAGCTGGATATAGTGATCCACATCGCGGGCGCGGGAGATAATCTGCAGATGCGGGAAATGCTCTTTTGCCAGCTCAACCAGCTGCAGACTGACCTGCGGATCGTCAATCGCATTGATCAGCACCTCGGCTTTTGCCGCCCCCGCAGACTCCAGCATATCCACGCGCGTGGCATCGCCGTAAAACACTTTCATATCAAATTTACGCAGCGTATCCACGTGGTCAGGATCGTGATCGAGGATCACCATCTTCACCCCGCCGGAGAGCAGCACACGACCGGCGATCTGCCCGTAACGGCCGAAGCCGGCGATAATCACCCGCGGCTGCTCTTCATCAATCTCATCCGCTTCGCGTTCCTGGCCGCCGGATGATTTCTCCAGGCGGGTCAACAGCACCAGCAGGATCGGCGTTGCCGCCATTGACAGCGCCACCGCCAGCGTCAACGCTTTCGCCCAGTCGCTATCCAGTACGTCGGCCATCTGCGCCGTGCCGAAGACCACAAAGGCAAACTCACTCCCCTGCCCCAGCAGAACCGCAAACCAGCGGCGCTGGGCGCGCGGCACCCCGAGCGGCTTCGCAATCAGCCACAGCATCGCGCCTTTAATGATCAGGAAGCCGACCAGTAAAACCAGAATGCGCAGCGGATGGCTCATCAGGGTACCGAAATCAATCGACATCCCGACGCCAATGAAGAACAGCCCCAGCAGCAGCCCCTTAAACGGCTCGATGTCGCTTTCCAGCGCGTGGCGATATTCCGAGCTCGCCAGCAACACGCCGGCGAGGAAGGCCCCCATCGCCATCGACAGTCCAACCTCCTCCAGCAACAGGCCAAAGCCGAAGACCAGGAACAGGGCTACGGCGCTGAACACTTCGCGCAGACCGGAACGGGCCACGAAGCGCAGTACCGGACGGGTCACATAGCGGCCGAGCGCCACCACCAGGACCAGCGCGCCAGCCACCTTAAGCGCGGACAGGGCAAATGCCGCCAGCGTCGTGGAGCCACCGCTGGCGGCCAGCAGCGGGATCATCGCCACCAGCGGGATCGCCGCGATATCCTGAAACAGCAGGACGGCAAATGCGCTCCGCCCCAGCTGTGAGACCGTCAGATTACGTTCGTTCATCGCCTGCATGGCGATCGCCGTCGACGACAGCGCCAGCGTCATGCCGATTAGCTCCGCCACCTGCCAGCGCATCCCCAGCAACATGCAGAACAGGCCAATCAGCGCGCCGCACACCACCATCTGCAAGGCGCCGCCGCCAAACACCGACGCGCGCAGCTTCCACAGGCGCTGCGGGTCGAGTTCCAGACCAATGACAAACAGCATCAGGACCACGCCGATTTCGGCAAAGTGCAAAATCGCCTCGGCGTCGGTCACCAGCCTCAGCCCCCACGGCCCGATAATACAGCCGGCAATCAGATAGCCGAGCACCGACCCCAAACCAAGGCGCACGGCGATCGGCACAATCAGCGCGGCGGATCCCAGATAAATCAGCGCCTGTATCAGCGTATGGCTATCCATGATGCGTCTCCTGCCATTCGATCAGGCGTTGTCGGTAGCGGCGCGCCTGCGCCTGAAGGGTTTCATCGTCGCAGATAAACGTGCAGTGCATGGCGAAAGGTGGCAGCCACTTCATTCCACAGTACAGACCGGTCGCCTGGAGCGGTTGGGAAAGCACATCAAACCCGGGAAATGCGCCGATATCAAAGTGGCTCTCGCCGCCGCCGGTGGTCACCGCCCACAACAGCGATTTACCGCGCAGGGCGATGCCGTTATGCCCGTAGGCCCAGCCGTGCGACAGCACTTTATCCATCCACAGTTTCATTAGCGGCGGCACACTGTACCACTGCATCGGATGCTGCCAGATAATCAGCTCGGCTCGCGCCAGCGCCGCCTGTTCGGCGGCGACGTCGATATTAAAATCGGGGTAAAGTTGATAGAGGGAGCGTATTTCTACGCCATCCAGCGTCCTTGCCTGCTCAAGCATCCGCTTATTCGCATGCGAGTGATGCGGATAGGGATGGGCATAAATTATCAGAATCATTGATTAGCCTGCGTTAACTCTCGTTGTAATCAGCAAGAGTGTAGTCAGTTAATCGAAGTGCTTACAATCACAACCTGCTTTTATCTCAATACCCTTCAGGCATTTCGCGGCTGCTTGCTGACGACGGCAGCGGGCTCGCCGATCTCAAGATCGCAGCGTTTCGGCAGCAGGAAGGTCATGGTCCCGGCGATGATGAGCGATCCTGCCAGCGCGCAGACCGCCACGTTCTGGCCATACAGATAGATCATCACCCCAACCAGATAAGGACCGCAGAAGCCGCCGAGATTGCCCAGGCCGTTAATCACACCCCGTGCGCTACCGGCGACTTCCGCGGCCGCGATACGCCCCGGCATCGACCAGAACGGGCTGGTCGCCGACTTAAGGAAGAAACCGCAAATCACCAGCGCAATATAGGCCGCCACAACGTGCTCACGCAGTACCACCGAGGCCACCAGCGCCGCAGCGAAGCTGTAGAGCGAGAAGCGTACCCACAGGCGACGTTTGCCGCTGCGATCGCTGAACAGCGAAATCACATAAATGCCCGCCAGCGTGGCCACAAACGGCAGCACCGCCAGGAAGCCGACGCTGGCCATACTGCCGCCGGTCAGGCCCTTCAGAATAGTCGGCAGCCACAGGGTGTAACCGTAATCGCCGGTCTGATAAAAGAAGTTAAGGATAACCAGTTTCATCAGCCCGCTATTGCGGAAAACATCTTTGACCGGTGCATTGCTGACCGCATCTTCCGCCAGCTTTGCCGCCCGCTCTGCGGCCAGCGTGGTAACCAGATAGTGGCGCTCTGCCTCCGGCAGCCAGCGCGCCTCTTCCGGACGGTCGCTGATCATAAACCACCACACCGCCAGCACCACCACGGACAGCAGGCCTTCGATAATAAACAGCCAGCGCCAGTCGAGCGCGGCAATAATCGCCCCGGAGACCGGTGCGGTCAGCATGCCGCCCAGCGGAGCAAACATCATGACGAAGGCATTGGCCCGCCCCAGCTCTTTTTCCGGGAACCAGTTGCTGACCATCGTCAGCACCACCGGTAGCATCCCGCCTTCGGATACGCCGAGAATAAAGCGCAGCACCAGCAATTGATATTCATGGGTCACAAAACCGGTGGCAATCGACACCACCGCCCAGGCCATCAGCGACCACGCAATAAAGCGTTTACCGCTGCCATTTACCGCAATACGCCCGCCGGGTATTTGCAGAAATAAATAACCAATAAAAAATATTCCGCTGGCCACACCGGCCATTTGACTGGTAATACCTAAATCAGCTTCCATGCCACCGGGCAAAGCAAAACTAATATTCACCCGATCCATAAACGAAATAATACAGGCAATCAACACCGGCGTGATAATACGCAGCCAGCGGGTGCTGGGAATTTTATCATTCATATTTCGTACTCTCTATGCAGAGGTTATTGTTGTCATTAAATTAGAGCCGGGCACAGAAATAAGAGATGGACATTAATTAATGGCATTCGGCAATACGTTACCGGAGAAATAAGCGGTGACGTTTGCAAAAACCACTTCGCTCATTTTCTGTCGGGTTTCATGGGTGGCGCTGGCCACGTGCGGTTGCAACACCACATTATCCAGCGCGATCAATGCTGCCGGGACATGAGGCTCATCTTCAAAAACGTCGAGGGCAGCGCCGGCGATAACACCGTTTTGTAACGCCTGAATCAACGCCTTTTCATCCACCAGCGAACCGCGAGCGATATTAATCAGCCACGCATGTTTCGGCATGACGTTGAAGACTGAAAAATCGATCAGCCCGCGGTTTGCTTCACCGCCGGAGGCGGCAAGCACCAGAAAATCACTCTCATGGGCCAGGGTATGCAGATCGGCGCACCACTGGTAATCCAGCCCCGGAACCGGTTTACGGTCATGGTAAAGCACCTGCATATCGAAACCGCGGGCGCGGCGGGCAATCGCCTGACCAATATTGCCCATCCCCAGCAGGCCGATACGTTTACCGCTCACCTGGGTGGCCAGCGGCATGCCCCCCTTCTCCCAGCGGCCTTCTCGTACAAAACGATCGCCCTGACACAGATTGCGGGAACCGGCCAGCAGCAGCCCCATTGCCAGGTCCGCCACGTCGTTAGTCAGCACGCCGGAAGTGATGGAAACCTGAATCTGCCGGGAGCGAACATACTCTAAATCCACCGCATCGGTGCCCACGCCGAAAATGGCAATCAGACCCACGTGCGGCAGCAGTTCGAGGACGCTGTTCTGCACTCCGATATCCCCTCGGGTGACAACGGCTGCAATATTCTCTCCCTGCTCACGCAGAAAACCGATGGGATCCTCCTGCTCGTACAGACGCAGCAGCGGGAAGTCGGCCGCCAGCTGTTCCTGCAAGGCATCAATAACGGGGGCCACTAAGAGGATGGCGCGGGTAATAGTACTCTTCATCAGATCACCTGTTTGACGGTTCATTACGACGGTAGCCACTATCAAACGGTTTTTTAGCCGAACGTTTTGCGATCTGCATCACGCTGAATCGTGTTAAAAATTGCTGTTACGGTGTCCGTGATCGCTAAGACAAAAACCCGGTTTTACGCGGGGACAAGCGACGAAGCATTAACGTTCTGCTAACAGGGCTGCGCCGCCGTTCAGGCAGGATTAAATGGTTTCGCCCATCGACAGGCGATAGTGCAGATCGACTTTCTCTATGGTTGGTAGTCCTTTGATTTTCTTAATTAAAATCTCAGTGGCCACCTTACCCATTTCATAACGTGGGGTCAGAACGCTTGCCAGCCGCGGGGTGACGATCTGGCCAATCTCCAGACCATGAAAACCGGCGATCGCCAGCTCCTGCGGCACCGCGATACCCGATGCAAGGCACTCCTGTAACACGCCCACCGCCAGGTCATCATTAGTGCAGAGAATCCCGTCCATAGCGGCGTACATCTGTCGCGCCAGATTCATCATGCCGGTGCCAATCGACACCGACGACACCTTATTGGGGGCAATGCGCCCCGTCGGCAGTCCGGCATTCTCCATCGCCTGACAATAGCCGGCGTAGCGCTGCTCATCGCGGACATCGGACATCGACCCAAAATAGATAATGTGCCGCTTGCCGCTCGCCAGCAGCATCGTGGTCATGTCAAAACCGGCTTTGAAGTTGTCAAACCCGACGTTGATTCGCCCCGGGTTCTCCGCCAGTCCCATCACCTCCGCGATCGGGATTTTCGCCGCATTGAGGTATTTGTCCGCCCGCAGCGTATGGAGCGACTCAGTCAGCAGCAAGCCTTTGACATGAAAGGCCAGTACGGCGGCAATCTGCTCCTCTTCACGCTGGCGGTCGTAATCGTAATTGACCACCAGCGTCTGATAGCCATGAGCCGCGGTCACCGACTCGATGCCGGCCAGCAGGTCGGCGAAGATTTGATTATGAAAAGAGGGAATCAGCACGCCGATGCGCGGGACGGCGACGCTGGTCATCGCCGGATTGTCGGGATCGGGCTCGTAACCAATTTCCGCAATCACGCTGGCGATACGCTCCGCCGTCTCCGGTTTTACTTTATCCGGCGTACGTAAATAGCGGCTGACGGTCATTTTGGTTACGCCAGCCAGCGCTGCAATATCATTGAGCGTAATGCGTTGTGCTTTCATCTATCGACCCGTCAAATACATCCACTGCATCAGGCCATTATGCCTGCCGCTGAAGAAAAAGAGAATCGAACCCTTCCCCCGTTAACCCCTTGAGCAGCGGTAATTTCCACGCGGCTTCACGTTTAACGTAACCCCTTTTCGTAACACTATTTTGAGTGATCTCCATCACAGATTTAAGCGGCGAAAATCCGTGATATAGAGCACAGGTTGTTGCGGTTTGTTTTTTGCCAGTCAGGAATTAAAACGCCCAGCATCATTTATATTCAGCCGTTAATCAGGATATCAAGATGAAAGATCTTTTCAGCTTACAAGGCAAACGTATTTTAATTACTGGCGCAGGACAAGGCATTGGTTTTGTCATGGCGCAAGGCCTTGCACAATATGGCGCAGAAATTATTATCAACGATATTTCAGCGTCCCGGGCAGATGATGCGGTGATGAAATTACGTGATGAAGGTGCGATTGCCCATTCGGCCGTATTTAATGTGACCGATGCCGATGCGGTCGAAAATGCGATTGCTAAAATCGAAGAAGAAACCGGCGCTATTGATGTGTTATTCAATAATGCGGGTATTCAGCGACGCCATCCGTTTACCGAATTTCCGGTCCAGGAGTGGAATGATGTTATTTCCGTTAACCAGACCGCGGTATTTCTGGTTTCGCAGGCCGTGGCTAAACGCATGGTCAGCCGTCAGCGCGGAAAAATCGTCAATATCTGTTCCATGCAGAGCGAGCTGGGACGCGACACCATTACGCCTTATGCCGCCGCCAAAGGGGCGGTCAAAATGCTGACCCGCGGCATGTGCGTCGAGCTGGCGCGCTATAACATTCAGGTCAACGGCATCGCACCGGGCTACTTTAAAACCGCCATGACCCAGGCACTGGTGGACGATCGCGCCTTTACCGACTGGTTGTGCAAACGCACGCCTGCCAACCGCTGGGGCGATCCGCAAGAGCTGGTCGGTGCGGCGGTGTTCCTCTCCTCCAGAGCATCCGATTTCGTCAATGGTCATCTGTTGTTTGTCGACGGCGGCATGCTGGTTGCCGTCTGATTAAGGAGCGCATTATGGCAGGGCAATGCATTATTTTGATGGGCGTTTCAGGCACCGGCAAAACCACCGTCGGGCAGGCGCTGGCCCAGGCGCTTGGCGCGAAGTTCATCGATGGCGACGATCTGCATCCACGGCAGAATATTGTCAAAATGGCCGCCAGCCAGCCGCTCGATGATGACGATCGCCGGCCCTGGCTGGAGCGGATTGCCGACGTGATTTTCAGCCTGGAGCAAAAGAATGAATCCGGCGTGCTGGTCTGCTCGGCGCTGAAAAAACGCTATCGCGACCGTCTGCGTGAAGGCAGCGACAACCTGCGTTTTCTGTGGCTGACCGGCGACTATGAGTGCATTCTGCAGCGGATGCAGCAGCGTAAAGGCCACTTTATGCCGGAAGCGCTGCTGCGCAGCCAGTTTGCCGCCCTGGAAACGCCGGACGCCAGCGAGCGCGATATCATCGCCGTTGATATCGCCCCCGACGTGGCGACTATCGTCGCGCAATCCATCACCTTACTTGACCCTCACCCACTACAGGGAGTCCCGGCATGATTATCGATACCTTAAGCGCCGCCGCCAAAAATGCGTTCTATCCAGCGGTGATTAAAAAAGCGCTACAGGCCGTTGCGCAGCAGGATCCCCACACCCTGCCTCCGGGCAAATATACGGTCGATGGCGATAACCTGTTCTTTACCGTCGTCGAGGGCCAGACGCGCCCGCTGTCGGAGCAGCGCCCGGAATTTCATCGTCAGTATATTGATATTCATATTGTCCTGGCGGGCGTTGAGATAATCGGTGCCGGTAACAAAGGTCTGCCGATCGCGCCGGACGGGCCGTTCAAGGAGGCCCACGATATTGGCTTTTGTGAGGCAATCAGCAGCGAAACACTGATTCATCTGTACCCGGAAGAGCTGGCCATTTTGTTTCCGGGCGAACTGCACCGTCCGATGGGCGCGATGGATGCCGGCGCGCCGCTGCGCAAAATTATCGTTAAGATAGATAACGCTCTGCTGTAGCTGTCCCGCCGTACTCAGCCCCACGAGATCCTTCGCGGGGCCCCGGATAACCCTTAGTTATCCAGTTCGTCCATCGACTTCACCTGATCGCGATTGATCTGTTCAGTCCGGCCGGTTTCCGCATTTTTGTATGACACCATACCGGTGTCATCATCCACCTGCGGCTTACCATCAGTGACGATCGTTTTACCGTCGGTCGTTTTCAGCGACTGGTTCGATGAACAGCCCGCCACAAACACCATTGCCGTCGCCGCCAGCGCGGATGCCATCAGAATTTTGTTCCGCATTGTATCCTCCTGTCTTTCCGTCAATTGATATCGTTATGATGCTAACTATAGTTAGCCTCACCAGACGGGCAGTGAAAAGCAGAACTCTCCGAAGATGGCGCGGATAAAAAAAGGCCGACGATTTCTCGTCAGCCCTTGTTGTTCCGCGACCCGGTATTAACGAGGCGGCTTACTTTTTAATTTGCGCGTGCATTTCCTGAACCGAGGTCACTTTCTCGATGGCGTTAGCGTTGAGCGCCATCGCCGTCGCGAAACCGCCGTTCAGGGTGGTGTCGTAATGCACTTTGTACTGCAGGGCGCTGCGGCGAATCAGCTTGGAGTCTTCAATCGCCTGACGACCTTCGGTGGTGTTGATGATGTAGGTGTATTCGCCATTCTTGATACGGTCCTGAATGTGCGGACGACCTTCATGCACCTTGTTCACCAGACGTGGGTTGATCCCCGCCTCACCCAGCACAATCGCGGTACCGTGAGTCGCATCCAGTTCGAAGCCGAACTTCAGCAGTTTCGCCGCCAGGTCAACAACACGCTCTTTGTCGCCTTCGCGAACGGAGAGCAGCGCGCGCCCCTGTTTTTTCATCGTGGAGCTGCTGCCGAGCTGCGCTTTAGCGAACGCTTCGGCAAAAGTACGGCCCACGCCCATCACTTCCCCGGTAGAGCGCATTTCTGGCCCTAACAGCGGGTCAACGCCCGGGAATTTGTTGAACGGCAGCACCACTTCTTTCACCGAGTAGTACGGCGGGATAATTTCTTTGGTTACGCCCTGCTGTGCCAGAGTCTGGCCAGCCATCACGCGCGCCGCGACTTTGGCCAGCGGGACGCCGGTGGCTTTCGAGACGAACGGGACGGTACGCGCCGCACGCGGGTTCACTTCAATCAGGTACACTTCATTGTTTTTCACCGCGAACTGGACGTTCATCAGGCCACGGACCTGCAGTTCAAAGGCCAGCTTCTGTACCTGCTCACGCATCACATCCTGAATTTCCTTGCTCAGGGTGTAGGCCGGCAGAGAACATGCGGAGTCGCCGGAGTGCACGCCCGCCTGCTCGATGTGCTCCATGATGCCACCAATCAGCACCATTTCGCCGTCGCAGATAGCATCAACGTCGACCTCGACCGCATCGTCAAGGAAGCGATCCAGCAGAACCGGTGCGTCGTTCGAGACGCTGACCGCGGTCTGGAAGTAGCGCTTCAGGTCGGCTTCGTCGTAGACGATTTCCATCGCCCGCCCGCCCAGGACGTAGGACGGGCGCACCACCAGCGGGTAGCCAATCTCTTTCGCCTTCTCAACGGCCATCTCAATGGTCGTTACGGTCGCGTTCGCCGGCTGTTTCAGCTTCAGACGGTCAACCGCCTGCTGGAAACGTTCACGGTCTTCGGCACGGTCAATCGCATCCGGGCTGGTACCGATAACCGGTACGCCAGCCGCTTCCAGCGCACGCGCCAGTTTCAGCGGCGTCTGGCCGCCGTACTGGACGATAACGCCCTTCGGCTTCTCGATGCGGACGATTTCCAGCACGTCTTCCAGCGTCACCGGCTCAAAGTACAGACGGTCGGAGGTGTCGTAGTCGGTAGAGACGGTTTCCGGGTTACAGTTAACCATAATGGTCTCGTAACCGTCTTCGCGCAGCGCCAGCGAAGCATGTACGCAGCAGTAGTCAAATTCGATACCCTGGCCGATACGGTTCGGGCCGCCGCCGAGGACCATGATTTTATCGCGGTCAACGGACGGGTTCGCTTCACACTCGTCTTCATAGGTGGAGTACATATAGGCGGTATCGGTGGCGAATTCCGCCGCGCAGGTATCCACACGCTTGTAGACCGGGTGCAGGTTGTACTGGTCGCGCAGCTTGCGGATTTCGCCTTCACGAACGCCCGCCAGTTTGGCCAGACGCGCGTCGGCAAAGCCTTTGCGCTTCAGCTGGCGCAGGAAGTCAGGCGTCAGACCGGTGATGCCGAGGTCAGCCACTTTCTCTTCCAGACGGACCAGCTCTTCAATTTGTACCAGGAACCAGCGGTCGATGTTGGTCAGGTTGAAGACGCCGTCCACGGACAGCCCCGCGCGGAACGCATCGGCGATGTACCAGATACGCTCGGCGCCGGCATCTTTCAGCTCACGGCGAATTTTGGTCAGCGCTTCCGGGTCGTCGAGACTGACTTTCGGGTCGAAACCGGTAGCCCCCACTTCCAGGCCGCGCAGCGCTTTCTGCAGGGATTCCTGCTGGGTGCGGCCAATCGCCATCACTTCGCCCACGGATTTCATCTGAGTAGTCAGACGGTCGTTAGCGCCAACGAATTTTTCGAAGTTGAAGCGGGGAATCTTGGTCACGACATAGTCGATGGACGGTTCGAACGAGGCCGGCGTACGGCCACCGGTGATGTCGTTCATCAGCTCATCGAGGGTGTAGCCGACCGCCAGCTTGGCCGCCACTTTGGCAATCGGGAAACCGGTCGCTTTCGATGCCAGCGCGGAGGAGCGTGATACGCGCGGGTTCATTTCGATAACAATCAGACGGCCGTCTTTCGGGTTAACGGAGAACTGAACGTTAGAGCCCCCGGTTTCCACGCCAATTTCACGCAGCACCGCCATCGATGCATTACGCATCACCTGGTATTCTTTATCGGTCAGGGTTTGCGCCGGCGCGACGGTAATGGAATCGCCGGTGTGGATCCCCATGGCGTCGAAGTTTTCGATCGAGCAGACGATGATGCAGTTATCGTTCTTATCACGCACCACTTCCATTTCGTACTCTTTCCAGCCGATCAGCGATTCATCAATCAGCAGTTCGTTGGTCGGAGAGAGGTCCAGCCCGCGGGCACAAATTTCTTCGAACTCTTCACGGTTGTAAGCGATACCGCCGCCGGTGCCGCCCATGGTGAAAGACGGACGGATGATGCATGGGTAGCCCACGTCTGCGGCCACCGCCAGCGCTTCTTCCATGGTGTGCGCAATGCCGGAACGCG
Organism: Klebsiella sp. YJ; assembly: GCF_002108615.1. Taxonomy (NCBI): domain Bacteria; kingdom Pseudomonadati; phylum Pseudomonadota; class Gammaproteobacteria; order Enterobacterales; family Enterobacteriaceae; genus Klebsiella; species Klebsiella sp. YJ. Next base: position 11,579 of record NZ_MTEG01000013.1, on the reverse strand, counting down.
CGGTATCCAGACCGATTTTCTTCATTGCCACATCGAAGCGACGGCGGTCTTCCGCTTTATCAATCGCGTCAGCGGTAGCGCCGATCATGGTGACGCCGAATTCGGCCAGCACGCCCTGACGTTCCAGCTCCAGCGCGCAGTTCAGCGCCGTCTGACCGCCCATGGTCGGCAGTACCGCATCCGGACGCTCTTTTTCGATAATTTTGCGCACGACTTCCCAGTGAATCGGCTCAATATAGGTCGCATCGGCCATTTCCGGGTCGGTCATGATGGTGGCCGGGTTGGAGTTCACCAGAATGACACGGTAACCTTCTTCGCGTAGGGCCTTACAGGCCTGAGCGCCAGAGTAGTCAAATTCGCAAGCCTGGCCGATAACGATCGGGCCAGCGCCAAGAATCAGGATGCTTTTTATGTCTGTACGTTTTGGCATGGCTCTTTTCTCCTGATTATTTCGCGGACTGGCGGTACTGCTCAATTAATGCAATAAAATGGTCGAACAACGGCGCGGCATCGTGCGGGCCTGGGCTCGCTTCCGGGTGGCCCTGGAAGCTAAACGCCGGTTTGTCCGTGCGGTGGATGCCCTGCAGCGTCCCGTCGAACAGCGACTTGTGGGTCACGCGCAGGTTAGCCGGCATGGAGGCTTCGTCGACCGCAAAACCGTGGTTCTGGGCGGTAATCATCACCACATTATTATCGATATCTTTAACCGGGTGGTTGCCGCCGTGGTGGCCGAACTTCATCTTAACGGTCTTCGCACCGCTCGCCAGCGCCAGCAGCTGATGGCCGAGGCAGATGCCGAATACCGGAATATCGGTCTCGAGGAATTTCTCAATCGCGGTAATGGCGTAATCGCACGGCGCCGGGTCGCCAGGGCCGTTGGACAGGAAGATACCGTCCGGATTCATCTTCAGCACCTCTTCGGCGGAGGTTTTCGCCGGCACCACCGTCAGGCGGCAGCCGCGGTCAACCAGCATGCGCAGAATGTTGCGTTTAGCGCCAAAATCGTAGGCCACAACGTGGAACGGCAGCTCGCTTTCCGCCTTCGCTTCCGGCAGGTCGCCCGCCAGCGTCCAGCTGCCTTGCGTCCAGCTGTAGGTTTCTGAAGTGGTGACTTCTTTCGCCAGGTCCATGCCGTTCAGGCCTGGGAACGCTTTGGCTTTTTCCAGCGCCAGCTGCGCATCCAGGTTATCACCCACGATGATGCAGCCGTTCTGTGCGCCTTTTTCACGCAGCAAACGCGTCAGCTTACGGGTATCGATATCGGCAATCGCCACGATGTTATGGCGCTTGAGGTAAGAAGAGAGGTCTTCGGTATTGCGGAAGTTGCTGGCAATCAGCGGCAGGTCGCGAATGACCAGACCCTGCGCATGTACCTGAGAAGATTCTTCATCGCTGTCGTTGGTGCCGACATTACCAATATGGGGATAAGTAAGAGTGACAATTTGGCGGGAATAGGAAGGATCAGTGAGGATTTCTTGATAACCGGTCATTGAAGTATTGAAAACGACTTCCCCAACCGCCGTGCCCGTTGCCCCGATGGCCCGACCGTGAAACTGGGTTCCGTCTTCCAGAACCAATAGCGCTGACTTAATCAAAACACCCTCCAGAGAATATTCACTCACTTTATTTGCATATTAATGCATGTGCATGACATGAATCAATGCAAATTTGCTTACCTATGGATTTCTGGCAAACGGCGGCATTCTGGAGAGATGTCGGGTAAAAGTCAACTTAAAGCCGATATTTTTTATCTCTTTTTACGTCACTGACCTCTCAGCACTGCGTTAGCAGGCAAAAAGATCAACAAACTATGCAGAGAAAACGCTTGCGGACCAGGAAGATTGCAAAACAGCGCGCGCAGGAACAAAAAAGTAGACCAGATGGTCAAAATTTACAATAACACAACAAAAAATGGAGGGATAGTTTAATATTATAGCTATTTCATCAATTTTAATTGATGAAATGATGAAAAATAAAAAGGGCAATAAAATATTGCCCTTTGCAATCAATTACATATTGAATGCAATAACCACATCACGATGGGTAATAAAACTTATAAAGCATTGAGCTCAAGCACATCACGCATGTCGAAAAGGCCTGATTTCTTATCTTTTAACCACAATGCAGAACGAACGGCACCATTAGCAAAAGTCATCCGGCTGGATGCCTTGTGGCTGATTTCAATACGCTCACCAATATCGGCAAACATGGCGGTATGCTCGCCGACGATATCTCCGGCGCGCACGGTGGCAAAGCCAATGGTCCCCGGGACGCGTTCGCCGGTATGGCCTTCACGGCTGTAGACCGCGCAATCCTTCAGATCTTTGTTCAGTGCGCCGGCAATCGCCTCGCCCATCGCCAGCGCGGTGCCTGACGGTGCGTCCACTTTGTGACGGTGGTGCGCTTCAATAATTTCGATATCGGTGTAGTCGCCCATCACCTTCGCCGCTTTTTCCAGCAGCTTTAACAGGACGTTGACGCCAACGCTGAAGTTGGCCGCGAAAACGATCGCAATCTCCTGCGCCGCATCGCGAATGGCCTGTTTCCCGGCCTCATCAAAACCGGTGGTACCAATCACCATCCCTTTGCCGTGTTCGCGACAGAAAGCAAGGTGGTTTAACGTCCCTTCCGGGCGGGTGAAATCGATCAGCACATCAAAATCATCTTTGACCGCCGCAAGACTGCTTTGCACCGTGACACCGGCTTTACCGGCACCGGCCAGCTCACCGGCATCGCTGCCAAGGAGGGAAGAACCTTCACGCTCCAGCGCCGCGCCCAGCGCCACGCCGTCCATCTGCTGTACGGCCTGAATTAACTGGCGTCCCATCCGGCCGCCCGCGCCTGCGATGGCCACGCGGATTTGTGCATCATGCATAGCTATTCTCTTTTGTTAACTTAACGTAAATTGTTTCCAGATTAACCAGCCCGTCGATGAGCCGCTACTGTAAAACACCGATAATTAGAAATTTATGACAAACGGCGTTCGATATCAGTAAAAACTATACGCCGGCGTCGTTTCTCACTCGCCCGGAGCGTTAACCCTGTGCCGAAAACCACAGGATTCGCGGACCACCAGCGCCGGCGGCAAAATAATGCGTTTCGGCGGTTCATCATTGCCCTGAATGCGGCTATACAGCAGTTCGCCGGCTTTGCGGCCAATCTCCTTCGCCGCCACCGAAACGGTCGTCAACGCCGGCTGAACCAGCGCGGCTTCGGTAATATCGTCAAATCCCACCAGCGCAAAATCACGGCCCGGCTCACGCCCGGTTTTACGCAGCGCCTGCATCACGCCCAGCGCGACAATGTCCTGGTAACAAACTGCGGCCGTGATTTGCGGATAGCGGGTCAGCAGCGCTTCGGCCACTTTCGCGCCGTCGATCTGGCTGGCCTGGGCCGTGACGATCCACTCCGGCCGCGGCGAGAGCCCGCTCTCGAGGAGCGTACTGGTGAATCCGCCAATACGCTGTGCCCGAGTACCAGAACTCAGGCTGCCGCCGATAAAGGCAATCTGTCGGTGGCCCATTTTCAGCAAGTGCGCCGTGGCCATCTGCGTGCCGAGAAAGTTATCGGTACCGACAAAATCAAAATCCGGATCGCTGAGCGGGCGCACCACCATAATGGCGGGAATATTGCGTCTTTTCAGCGCATCAAAAAATGAGGCCGGCGTTTCCCGCGCCGCGCACAGCACCATGCCGCAGGCGCTATTGCGCATCAGCGAGTCGACAAACTTTTGCTGCCGCTCGCCTGACTCTTCGCTGTTTGCCAGGAATAACAGCAAATCATGCCGCTCCATTTCATGGCTTAAGCCTGCCGTCATCTCACCGTAAAACGGGTTGGTGATGTCATGCAGCAGCAGTCCAACCTGGTTGCTGCTGCGATTACGCAGATTGGCGGCGGTCTGATTGTAGACATAGCCAGTTTCATCCAGCGCCTTCAGCACTCGTTCGCGCGTAGCTTGCGAAATCCGCCCGCGGTTACGCAATACCATCGAAACGGTGGCCGTAGATACTCCTGCCCGTTCAGCCACCTGTGCCAGCGTCACTGTTGTCATGATCTCTCCCGTTCGTTTACCGAAGGTTAATCGAATAACCTAAAAATTGCATTTTTCCTTGTGACAGGACTCACAATAACGCCCATTTTGTCGCTTTACTTGCGCATTATGGCGGGTTAATCGCGTTAACCACACTATCAAAATAAGGTTAATCGATTAATCTTTATTTAGCCAATACGGAGACAGATAATGCAAACGACCTATGATAAATTCCCTGAAGTGACGGTTCAGGGTTATGACGACCAGGCCTGGCAGGGCTGGGAATCCCTCTCTGCGACGCTTCTCCTCAGGGCTTCAGCCGCCTCCAGAACCGTGCTGGTTGTGGACTGCTATCCCGGCGTCCGGCTTGACGAACTGGAGCAGCGACTGCTGCCGTCGCTGAACGCTACGCGGGTGCTGAACGTCGAATCCGCCCGCCGCGATGAACAGGCGCTCCACGATTTGCTGGCGCGTAACCTGACCGATGACCGTGTTTTTGGGGTTCTCTCCTGTCATCATCTGGAAGAGTTTTTTAACGCCGACAAGTTACATCAGTTGCGCCAGCAGGTCGATGCCGTGACCGAAGGCCTCATCGTTATTTATGGTCCCGGCGCCGCGCTCGTTCATCCGGGCGATGTGCTGGTCTATGCCGATATGCCGCGCTGGGAAATTCAGCAGCGCATGCGCCATGACGGCCTCGGGAACTGGGGGGCGGACAACCAGGACGAGGACATCCTCCGTCGCTATAAGCGCGCCTTTTTTATCGAATGGCGCGTCTTCGATCGCCACAAAACACCGCTGCTCAAACGCGCCGACTATCTGCTCGATACCACGCAAAAAGAGTCACCGACGCTGGTCAGCGGCGAAGCGCTGCGCGCCGCCCTCCAGCAAACCACCACCCGTCCGTTCCGCGTCGCCCCGTTCTTCGATCCCGGCATCTGGGGCGGCCAGTGGATGAAACAGCAATTCGATCTCGATCCCGCCGCGCCCAATTACGCATGGTGTTTTGATTGCGTGCCCGAGGAAAACAGCCTGTTACTGCGCTTTGGTCAGGTGCGGATCGAGATCCCCTCACAAAACCTGGTCTTACTTCATCCTCGCGCGCTGCTTGGCGAGAAGGTTCACGCCCGGTTTGGCGCTGAATTTCCCATCCGCTTTGATTTTCTCGACACCATCGGCGGCCAGAACCTGAGCTTCCAGGTTCATCCCGTCACCGAGTACATCCAGCAGCAGTTTGGTATGCACTACACCCAGGATGAAAGTTATTACATTCTCGAAGCGGAACCGCAGGCGGTGGTCTATCTGGGAACCAAAACCGGAACCGAACCGCAGGCGATGCTGGACGATCTTAAGGCCGCGGCCCGCGGGGAAAAAACCTTCGACGATGCCCGCTTTGTTAACCAGATCCCGGCCCGTAAGCACGATCACTTCCTGATCCCTGCCGGCACGGTTCACTGCTCGGGCAGCGGCACGATGGTCCTCGAAATCAGCGCCACGCCGTACATTTTTACCTTCAAGCTGTGGGACTGGGGACGTTTAGGTTTAGATGGCCTGCCGCGCCCCGTCCATCTGGAGCACGGTGAGCAGGTTATCGACTGGCAGCGCGACACCCGCTGGGTTGCCGACAACCTGGTAAACCAGGTCGAACCCGTGGCCGAAGGCGAAGGCTGGCGTGAAGAACGGACCGGGATGCACGAGCGTGAATTTATCGAAACCCGCCGCCACTGGTTCACCGCGCCGGTGACTCATCATACTCAGGGCGGGGTGAACGTTCTCAACCTGGTCGAAGGTGATGAGGCCATCGTTGACAGCCCGAGCGGCGCCTTCGCGCCTTTCGTCGTCCACTATGCCGAGACCTTTATTATTCCCGCCGCAGTGGGCGAGTATCGTATTTCACCGTCGGGCAAAGGCACAGGACAGCCGCTCGCCACCATTAAAGCCTGGGTAAGAGGATAAGCGCATGATCAACGTAATAGTTGCCACCCACGGCCCGCTGGCGAACGCCCTGCTTGCAAGCGGCCGCATGGTTTACGGCGAATTACCACATGTTTTCGCCGTGACGCTCGACGAGCAGGCTGGCATTGAAGGCTTCAGACAGGATTTCGCCCGCACGCTGGCCAGCGCCGGACAAAACGCCGATGGCGTGCTGGTGCTGTGCGATATGCAAAGCGGTACGCCGTGGAACATCGCCTGCCAGCACGCGTTTTCCACTCAGACGATCCCCCCGGTCGCCGTCGTAGCGGGGGTCAATTTCCCGATGCTGCTGCAAAGCGACGAGGTTCACCATTTAACGGATGTGCACGATGCTGCCGCACAGCTGCTGGCGTTAACCGTACCGACACTGGTCATGGCCGCCCCGACGATATCCGTTCAGTCCGATGATTTTTAAAGGAAACCGCTATGAGTATCTCTTTTGTACGTATCGACGACCGCGTTATTCATGGGCAGCTCGTGACACGCTGGGCCAAAGAGCTGCCCTGCGATGGTATCGTCGCCATTGACGACGCCGTCGCGGCCGATCCGCTGCTCTCATCAGTGATGAAAGGCGCGGTCCAGGACACCAAAGTCTGGCTGTTCGATACCGCGACAGCTATCGAAAAATTGCCCAAAGTGATCGCCAGCGATAAGCGTTACTTCGTGATTGGCAAATCCCCCGTTACGCTCCAGCGCATCGAAGAAGCCGGTATCAGCCTGAAAAATGCCAACGGCAAAATTAACGTTGGTCCAATGAGCGCCCGCGCCGATACCCGAACCATTGGCCCGAATCAATCGGTCAACGCGGAGGAGATAGCCGCCTTTGACTGGCTGGTGCAGCACGGACATCTTGTTGAATTCCGCCTGGTCCCGGATGCCAGCTGTTACAGCTGGCAGGACGCCCGGCAGAAGCTGAAATAAGGAGCGGATGATGATTATCGAAGCGACACTGATAGGCTTTCTTTGCTATCTGGGCGCCCTCAGTAGCCCCTGGCTTTTAGGGCTGACCGGCGGCTGGTATCTGATCACCCGGCCGCTGGTTTCCGGCATGCTGGTCGGGCTTATTCTCGGCGATGTGAAAACCGGCATTATGATCGGCGTGGCGGTCCAGGCCGTCTATATCGCCATGGTGACACCGGGTGGGTCGATGCCGGCCGACCTTAACTTTGTCGCTTACCCGGCCATCGCCCTCGGGATCCTGTCAGGAAAAGGGCCGGAAGTGGCGGTAGCGCTGGCGGCCACCATCGGTATCGCCGGGACCATTCTGTTTAACGCCATGATGGTACTGAACTCTTTCTGGAACCATCGGGCCGATGTTGCGCTGGATCGTGGCGACGAACGCGGAATTTATCTCAACAGCGCCATCTGGCCCCAGGCCACGAACTTCGTTTTACGCTTCGTACCGACTTTTATCGCCGTCTATTTCGGTGCGCAGTACATCAGTAGTTTTATGGACAGTTTGCCCAAAATCATTCTGTCGACGATGAATGTGCTGGGCGGCATTCTGCCTGCGGTGGGGATCGCTATCCTGCTCAAACAGATCATCAAAAACTACACCATGCTGATCTATTTTCTCGTCGGTTTCGTCTGCATCGTCTTTTTAAAGCTCAATATGGTCGCGCTGGTGATCGTGGGCTCGCTGCTGGCGCTAATCCATTACAACTACAAACCGGAGCCGCAGCAGAGCACTGGCGCAAAACCGGTCGTCGATGATGAGGATGAATTCTGATGGAAGAACGTACCCTGACCCGCAAAGACCTGCGCCGCTGCTGGCGCGCGTGGATGATGCACAACCTGTCCTCAATGAGCTTTGAACGCCTGGAATCCTTCGGCTTTTGCCTGAGCATGCTGCCGGTGGCGAAAAAACTCTATCCCGATGCCGCCCAGCGCACCGAAATGCTGCGCCGTCACGCATCGTTCTATAACACCGAGCCGCAGATCGGCGCGATCGTCAACGGTATGGCGCTGGGGCTGGAGGAGAAAAAAGCCAACGGCGAACCGATCGATGGTGAAACGATCAACACCCTGAAAGTCGGCCTGATGGGGCCGATCGCCGGGATCGGTGATTCAATGATCCCCGGCATGCTTATCCCGATTTTGCTGAGTATCGGTATGGCGCTGGCGGCCGGCGGCAGCATTCTCGGGCCGCTGTTCTATACCGTCGCCTGGCTGGGCATCATTATTCCCGGCTCGTGGTTTCTGTTTCTCAAAGGCTACAAAATGGGTTCCGGATCGGTAGAGATGCTGGTCAGCAGCCAGTCTACTCGCCTGCGTGAAGCCTTGTCGCTACTGGGTGTTTTCGTCATGGGCGGCGTTGCGGCAAGCTACGTTAAACTCGCAACCGGGCTGGAATTCGTCACCAAAGACGGGGTCAATATTCACGTTCAGCAGATGCTGGATGGCATCTTCCCGCAGCTGCTGCCGCTGGTGGTGGTGCTGGGGACGTGGTATTTGATGGCCAAACGCGGGGTTTCACCGGTAAAAGCGATGGTGCTGCTGCTGGTACTGGCCGCACTCGGCGTGGTGAGCGGTCTGTTTGCCGGCTGATATCGGATGGTGTTGTGAAAACGCCCCGCTCGCGTCGCGCAGAGCGGGGCGAACGCAGCGGATCGCGTGAAGATCCGCCCAACGTCAAAAAAACCGGGGCTATGCCCCGGTTGTGCTATGGATGGAAATTCCGCCATAGTTCCGCCGTCTTATCCGGACGGGAGATAAACTGGAAGCGGGCAGGATCGTCAATAAACTGTTGATAAACTGGCGCGGAGGTAATGCCAAACTCCGTATACTGCCGGGGGGTAATAGCCTGCAACCGCCCGGGAATATAGTGCGAATTATGCAACCAGATAATCTGTTCATCCTGCAGCAGCGGATACCAGGCCAGCCCTTTTCGGGCGCGCACGGCATCATATTCAAAACCGTACTCGCGATCGCACCATGCGCCAAAAGTTAAGGGTTCATCCTGGCTCGCCGAAATGGTGGCATGCCCCCAGCCGGGCGGTACCAGTACCTTTTCTCCCGGCCCGGCGATGACCGCAAAGCAGCGTCCGGGGTCGTCCTCCACGTACTCTTGCATGTAGATGATGGCTTTCCCTTGCCAGATTTCATACAGCTCCGGCGGCGACCAGCCGCTGTGCTGGCTGATGCGATGGACATGTCCCTGACTGCGAATCGGTTCTTCCCCCAGTCGCCCGGCGGCATAGGTCACCACGCCAAACAGCAGCATCCGTTTTTTCAGCTCTTCACGATCCTGCATCCGCGCCACATCCATGGCGATGGCATACACCTCCTCCGGCCCTTCACAGTGGGGATCGCGCAGCGAAGCGCGAATCTGATCGAGACGACGGATTTCCGGCATCGGTCCGGTGACATCATTGCCGTAGCTAAAACCCAGCGGCCGCTGATGAATCGCCATATCCAGCCCGTAACAACCGTCAGATTTCGCCATTCTGCACCGCCTTGACCTGGAGAGTCCGATTCTCTTCAAAGACCCGCAGCGCAAAGCCGTTTGCCAGCGCAGCGTAATCGTGTCCCGCCACGCCGGGCCAGACCGCCAGCGCGGAAAGCGTATCGCCACCGGTATTAATCAACCGGTGCGCGGTAAACCCCGGAATAATATGTACTGACCCGGCAAAAACCTGCTCAAAGCGCGCTTGTCCTTGCTCATCTTGCAGCAGCAGTAAACCACTCCCGCGCAGACCAAAGTAGACTTCGCCTTGTTCACGACGGGCATGGAAATGCCCGCGGGTCATAAAATACTCGTTGCCCACCTTCCCGGGATAAAGATGGGTGACGCCGGTATACAGCGCCCCTTCCGCTGAAGAGGTATCAAGCATTTCCACATCATAAACGACCAGCTCGCCCACCATTCCCTGACGCGCGCGCTCATCGGCGAATACCCGCGCAAGATCCGCAATGCGCGTTGATTTACGTAACAACGGGCCATCGGCAAGTGCGCCGCTGGCCCAGACCACCTGCGGTGGCTGAATAAAGGAAGGATTCATATTTGTCTCCGGCCCGAGGAGAACAACAGGATCAGACTAGCAGATTAATCGATTAACCTCAGAGGGGCCGGGCGACTTTGTAACTGATATCACACAAAAGTTCGGCAGCGTCGCCGCTCACTCCAGCGTATAACTTACGATCAGCTGGCCTTTTTTGATTTTCACCTGGGTGATCGTCACCACACCCAGCTCAGACAGGCTGGTAACATGCGTTCCGCCGCAGGGATAGGCCGGTAATGGACCAAACCTGACCTGCCGCAGCCCATCCTCATAAGCCAGATGCCGCGGCAGATTTTCCGCTTGCCAGCCCGCGATCGTCGCCAGAAGCGCGCTGGCCTCCGGCACGATGGCGGGCGCGGTGGCGGTGAAAGTTATCCGCCCTTCTCCAGGCCAGTGGTGCGCTTTGATGGGATGCCAGCCGGCGCCTTCGCCCGCCAGGCCAATCAGATGTCCCGCAGAGTGCAGCCGCGAATGCAGACGCCGGGCAGCGTCATCCACCCGAATCGTCACCTCTCCAGGCGGCAGCGGTTGTGCGACAATGTGCATGACGCTGTCGCCTCGCGCCACCACGCCTTCAACGGCAATACCGTCAATCCAGCCGCGGTCGGCCGGTTGCCCGCCGCCCTGCGGGTGAAACAGGGTCTGGTCCAGCTCAATGGCATAGCGGCCGTCGGCTTCGGCCAGGCAGCTCAGTACCCGCGCGCGGCCTTCGGTCGCATCGCTGGTGTAATAAAGACGTTCAGTCATGGGGTTGTCCTCTTCTCTGTCAGGACAGTATATTGATATTACGCATGGCGATAATCCCGTCATCCATCAATGCACTTTTGCTTCACGGGCACAAATGAATCTCAATTTACTCCCCGACCTTGCCCTGTTCGTGCAAATTGTCGACCAGGGCAGTTTTTCTGCCGTCGCCCGCCTTTCCGGGGCAACGCCTTCGGCGGTCAGTCGCAGCGTCTCGCGACTGGAACACGAACTGGGCTGTAAGCTGCTGCACCGCAGCACGCGTAAATTACGCCTGAGCGATGCCGGAAAAACGGTGTATGCGCACGCGCAGGAGATGCTGGAATCGGCGCGCCTGGCGATGGACTCCGCCAGCAGTACGCAGGAGGTGGCGCAGGGAAAACTGACCCTCAGCGTGCCAAAAGCCGTCGGGCGTTTTGTGATTCACCCGTTGATGACGGAATTTCTCACCCGCTACCCCGGCGTGGACGTCTGTCTGCGGCTTGAGGACCGCTATCTGGATCTGATTGATGATGGTATTGATCTGGCGCTGCGTATTACCCACAGCCCCTCTCCCGGGCTACACGGCAAGCCGCTGATGCCGGTGACCCACGTGATCTGCGCCACAGCGGACTATTTGCTGCAGCACGGCACGCCGCAAACGCCGGCAGAGCTGCGCGCCCACAGCTGCATCAGCCTCGGCGAAACGCCGGCCGACTCACGCTGGAAATTCCGACGGGCGGGTAAAACGGAATCTATGGTCACTCCCGTTTTTGCAACACCGATTTTGACGACAAGTTGGCTTGCTTGAATCTATCCGGCGTCTGAATGGGATTTTATTCCCGCGCCTC